>DATEEZ010000037.1:0-6285 GCA_035280905.1 Nitrosospira sp. | reverse complement strand
TGAACGAACCAGCAAATAGAAGTCTCACTGCTGAAATACCGGGATGGCTTCTGGGCAGTGAAATGGGTGAGCTGATTTTCACCCATGATTGGACCGATTCCGGTCTTGGCCCTATATCGACATGGCCGCCTGCTCTTCGGTTCACAGTCAGGACGATATTGTTAATGCCTTCGGCTGTCCTGTTACTTTGGGGCCCGAAACTGATACAGATCTATAACGATAGTTATCGCAATCTGATGGCTGCCAAGCATCCGCATGGATTGGGACAGCCCGTTTCGGAGTGTTGGCCGGAAGTATGGCATTTTCTTGAGCCCATCTGCGAAAGGGTGATGGAGCGTGGCGAATCGTTTTGCTTTGATGATCAACCGCTCGTCATTAATCGAACCGGAAACCTGGAAGACACTTTTTTCAAACTTACCTACAGTCCCATCCCCGATATCAAGGAGGGATTTTCCGGCGGTGCTTCCGAAGGTGCGGGTGGAACAGGTGTGTCAGGTGTGCTGGTGACAGTAACCGAGACAACGGAGCTTGTTCGGGCGCGTGCTCGTGAAGCGGAGAAAAGCCGACTCAAGGAAGCATTGGCTGAGCAGGCGCTCCGCGAGAGCGAGAATCGTTTCCGGCAAGCACTCGAGATTGAGACGGTTGGCATCATTTTCTTCAATGGCGAGAATCGGATTGCCGAAGCGAACAATGCCTTCCTGGAGATGAGCGGCCTCAGTCGGGAAGATGCGCGGGCGGGAGTGCTGCGATGCAGTGACATGACGCCACCGGAGTGGCAAGTGACTACTTCCCGAGCTGCAGAGGAACTCAAGGCCATGGGTCGTGCTGCCCCTCATGAGAAGGAATTATTTCGCAAGGATGGCTCGCGTTGGTGGGCATTGATTGCTATGAAGCAACTCAACGGCAACGAGGCAGTGGCATATGTGATTGACATAACCGAACGCAAGCGCGCCGAACAGAGCTTGCGCGAGAGCGAAGCAAGATTCCGTGCGCTGGCCGAAGCTTCCCCAGCATTGATCTGGCAGGTGGATCCGCAAGGAAATGCGGTTTATCTCAACCAGCGCTACCGGTACATGTTTGGGAAGAGTCTGGAAGAGTTGATGCCAACCGGATGGCGCCGGCTTCTCCACCCTGACGACGCACCGGCATATATTGCCGCGTTCGAGCGGGCGCTGCACGACCGCGCGCGTTTAAGGCATCGTGTCCGTGCCAAGACGGTCGAGGGAGAGTGGCGGTGGCTGAAATCGTATGCCTTGCCGTGGTTCACGGCTAGGGATGAGTACGCGGGGCATGTAGGCATATCGATAGACATTACTGAAACAGTGGCGGCGGAAACGGCTCTGCTGGAAGCCGACCGTCGCAAGGACGAGTTTCTGGCCACATTGGCGCATGAGCTTCGTAATCCGCTTGCGCCGATTGTTAATGCGCTGGCGTTCATCGCGCGCCCCGAAGGGGCCGCCGCAGTTCCCCGTCTGCTGCCCATCATCAACCGGCAAGTCAACTATATGGTACGACTTGTGGACGATCTCCTGGAGATATCCCGCATTACCAGTGGAAAGGTCGAACTACGTCAAGAACCGACTGATCTGGTTACTGTTCTACGCAATGCGGTGGAGGTCAATATGGCCCAAATCAAGGAAAAGGAGCTTGAATTGAGCATGTCAATTACCGATGCACCTTTGATTGTTCACGGCGACATGGTGCGCCTGGAGCAGATCTTTACGAATCTGCTCAACAATGCCGTGCGTTACACCGGCAAGGCAGGGCATATCTGGCTTACTGCCAGCCAGGAAGATGATAGCGCCGTTATATCCGTAAAGGACAACGGCATAGGGATACTACCAGCGATGCTGCCCCGTTTGTTCGATATGTTTGCCCAGGAGCGGCGCGACGGCATCGGCACACAAGAGGGATTAGGGATTGGGCTCAACCTGGTTGATCGGCTTGTTCAGATGCACGGCGGCACCGTGGTGGCGGCAAGCGAAGGGAAGGATAAAGGCAGTGAATTTATCGTGCGCCTGCCTTTGTCACAGCCGGTCCCTGAGGGAAAAACCGTTGCATCGGAGAAGGCGGATCCTGAACCGGCCGGCGGGCTGCGAGTCCTGGTAGTCGACGATAACCAGGACGCAGCGGAGGTCCTTTGCATGTTGCTGCAATCAATGGGAGTCGATGTCAAGGCAGTGGATAGCGGACCTGCCGCACTTGCGACAATTCCTGATTATCTGCCCAATGTAATTCTGATGGATATCGGTATGCCAGGGATGGACGGTAACGAAGTAGCGCGACGTATTCGCGAGCAGCCGCAATTCAACAATATAAAGCTCGTCGCACTGACCGGCTGGGGTCAGGAAAAAGACCGATGGCTGTCGCACGAGAGCGGCTTCGACCATCATCTGACCAAGCCAGTCAACTTCAAAGTCCTGACAGAGTTGATCACTTCGATCTAACTGATCTAACCCCGCGTTTTGTCTTTCGGTCAGTTGACCGAGCTGTTTCTTATTCGTCTGAAAATCTTTGGCCCGTTCACTCGGGTCTGAATGGGACCTGACTTTTCAAGTCTTCCTTCCAAAGTTATTTCGTGAAAGAGCAGAGGGCTGTATTCACTGTGTTGCAGGAAAGGTTCGTAAGCCATCCTATAAGCTGTCTTGAGCACAGCGGGTTCTGAACGCGGCTATGTGCGATTCTGCACAGTCGAAACGCATGTCAGCTTCTAGTCTTGATACTGCTACATATTTTTCCCGCAATCATTTTTTTTCGAGGTGAGAATCATGCAAATTTCTCTTAAACCTCTCAACGAGCAGGTGATTGTGATTACCGGCGCGTCAAGCGGCATAGGCCTTGCTACAGCGATGCTTGCGGCAGAAAGGGGAGCAAAGCTGCTGCTTATTGCCCGCAGCGCTAAAACGCTTAAACATCTGGTTGCACAGATAACAAGCGCGGGAGGGGAGGCTGTTGATGTTGTCGCGGATGTTGCCGATCGGGAAAAAATGCGAGTCGCTGCACAGACTGCAATTGATCGTTTTGGCCGCATTGATACCTGGATCAATAACGCAGGTGTGGCAATTTACGGACGCCTCGACAAAGTCAGCGAAGCCGACAGCCGGCGTCTTTTCGATACCAATTTCTGGGGGGTCGTCAATGGTTCACTTGCTGTCTTGCCCTACCTGAAAGAGCAAGGAGGAGCGCTCATCAACATAGGCAGCGAAACTTCCGAAGCTATTGTGCCTCTTCTGGGCATGTATTCTGCTTCCAAGCACGCGGTGAAAGGCTTCACTGATGCACTTCGTGTCGAAGTCCAGGAATTCGACCGAGCACCAGTATCGATTACGCTGATTCAACCGTCCGCCGTGAATACGCCTTTTCCGCAGCATGCCAAGAATTACATGGACAAGGAGCCGAAACTGCCGCCGCCTCTGATCAATCCCGAGCAGGTCGCTGAAGCGATACTGAAAGCGGCTACCGAAGGAGGACGCGACGTAAAGGTCGGTGCAATGGCAGTCGTCAACACAGCGATCTCGAAACTGGCGCCGAGCCTCGGAGACAAGATGTCCGCCAAGCGCGGGAGTGGGCAACGGGAGAAAATTTCACCCCTACATCCGCAAGGCACTTTATATGAACCAGGAGAATCAGGGTCGGTGCGCGGCCTTGCATCATCATGAGTTCCATACATTAGGGACAGGCATACGTTCCTTCATCTTTTATTTTCACCTGACAAGTTGGTTGATTTTTTGGGGTATGTGTGGCTCCGTACATAAAACAACCAATCTGCCCACTAAGATGAAATCACGTTAATGTTCAAAAACTTTTCCTCAAAAAATTCCCGGACGGCGGATATCAGGGGTTCTGAAGCCATGAAAGAGCGCCTGAATGTAAACAGATGTTCAACGGGAACACTCAATATCTGTACAAGGAGATAAACATGCCTTCATCAAAAAGCGGTAGCGGCAATACCAGCAAGCGCGGTTTCGCTTCCATGGATCAGGAGAAACAACGGGAAATTGCGAGTAAAGGTGGGAAAGCGGCTCATGCGAAAGGCACTGCTCATGAGTTCTCTTCCGAAGAGGCTCGCGAGGCCGGACGGAAAGGCGGCGAGGCATCTCATGGGGGCGGGCGAGGCAGTTCCTCTTCAAGCCGCGGCGGTTCATCCAAGCAGCATGGCAAGGCGGGGTAGCTGAAAAGCTGGAAAATCAACACGGAGGGCTTGCTTAGCAGCTCCTTAAACTTAAGCGGAGAGAAAGGCGATCCATCTGCTTTTTTCCGGACTTTATCTTCAGGAGATTTACATGAGACAGCTTTGGATGTTGAAGAAAATAGCGACAACGGCAATTGCCTTAGCGGCGGTGAACTTGGCCCAAGCACAAACGGGCGCCGGAGCTACAACCGGGACACAGAACCCGGGAGCCGAGAGTATGCAATCAGCGCCGGGGAGGTATGACGCGGGGTCAGACGCGAAAGGAGATAAAGGTGAATACGGCCGGAAAGGTGACGCAGCAAAAAAAGGCACCGATATGGACCGGCGGGGAGACGACAGCAGCACGGATTACAGGTCAGGTGGTAGCTCCG
Organism: Nitrosospira sp.; assembly: GCA_035280905.1. Classification (GTDB taxonomy): domain Bacteria; phylum Pseudomonadota; class Gammaproteobacteria; order Burkholderiales; family Nitrosomonadaceae; genus Nitrosospira. The sequence continues at coordinate 1,722 of DATEEZ010000037.1, read as the reverse complement.
CTGGCGGGTCGGGCGGTGGTACAGGGGGTACGGGCGGCGGTTCGGGCGGTAGTTACGGGAGTGGTTCCGGCGGGCACTCGGGTGGTGGGGGCAGCAAGTACTAAAATGCGTGCCGGAAGCGGGTTATATCCTACTGGTTCTCTTGTTCGGCGATGAGCTGAGAGCAAACGAAAGCATGGCACCATCGGCTACAGACAGTTACAGCCACGTTCGTTCTCTACGCGTTTCATGGACGCGTTTGATCAAGAGTTACATTATTTATCTCTGGACAGGAGTCGAAGCTTGCGCTGCTTTGATCCCTTTTGCCGCATTGCAGGCCACATTTCAGGCGATACACCTCTTTTTTGTCCGTCCCCTAAGCCCGAGCTCTGCAAGACAGAAGTGCGTTTGCACGTTCGCGACTCGGGCGCTGGTTATCACTAGCCTTGGAATGCTGACAGCAGAGGAGTGCCCGCATCGGTATGAAAGGGATGGGTGCTTTTTTCCATCCAGCTTTGTTGGCTTTCGTCGTCGCATGCGGTATTGAGCTGCTCACACGGGGCTATCCACTGACGTAATAGTAAGGTAGAAGCTCGCAATTTAGGAGTTCACATACCCGTCAACTGGGGTCGAACTGCCTTGAGCAGTAGAACTTCGATGATCAAACAGTATGGGAGAATAACCATGGAAAAAAATAACAATCCTGCATCAAGGTTGCACAGGCTTCTGGAACAGGGAGCGGCATTGCCGGGTAATATGGCGACCTTGAAAGCCTGGGCTTCGCTTTTCCACCTGCCCGAGCCTTACGGTGTGGAATTGCCGACAGAGGTGTCCGAGCGCTTGCTTCGGTTAAATCAGGAACTGGAGATGCTTGAGCAGCAGCTTGCCGGCTTGAAGCGGGAAGATGCAAGCCGCGAGAACGTGCTCAAGCATATCCGGCAGGCCCTTTCTCCCGTTTACTTCTCCACCGATTGGGAGAATGTCAAGCAATTTCTCTCGACGGAAACACTGAACGCCTTGGCAAGCTGGATTGAAATTCTTTCTCAGGACGAAAAGTCCATCCAGTAGGAAAAGCTGGATGTAACCTCCATTCAGTTACCTGAATTGGAGCTACCGCTTAGTCATCAAAGCCGGCGAAAAATTAAAGCTTCTTGTCGCGCGCGGGTTCGATGCGCGCGGAAGGCAGTGGCGCACTATTAAGTCACTGGAACAGAGTGCTTAAAACAGCTACCTTTACCGCCGTTGGGGATCGATTAAGAGTGAAGCGCGATCAAGGACAGCAAAATACCAGCGATCAATTCCTGAGTCACAATAAGTTCCAGATTGGCGAACCACAATCCTTTTGCTTCGTATAACTGCTGTTTGACCTCATAGCCGAGAGCGGTCCACGATCGATCTATGAATTCTGCCGCTGCCGCCAATCCATCATATCGATAGAGGTTACGCTCCCCGATATCGGAGGCCAGCGTGCCGATATCTCGCGTATCCGCTCAGTCCGTATCCTTTCCTGCAGGCATAAATTCCTCCTCTTCATATCCTGTCTCAAGTTCCAGATACAGTTTCATCTACATAATTTTTCTGCCTTGGTTACTTCGCGGGCTGCATTCTGCCCGTAATTACCGCGCCTTCCATGGCTGCATGAAGGATTGTTTTACATAATCTCCGATGGGAAATAGTCCCTAGACAGGCGTACGTGTTTCTGGGCGGGGATGCCAGTTTGGAACAAAATCCTCATTTTCTCGG
>DATEEZ010000036.1:0-8287 GCA_035280905.1 Nitrosospira sp. | reverse complement strand
CGCGCCTTGCCCCACGCTTTTTCGTGCAGCAACGCAGACCGCGAAGTAAGTGTTAACAGGCACTAGACTTCCTCACACACGACTCCCGGCGCTGCGTCCAGTATTGACTGTCCAACGCCCGCCATACTGAACGCATGCATTAAATAAGTATGTTGCAGTCCGCGAGTGATCTGTGGACAATGCCCAGGAAGCGGTATCAACCTAAGTGCTTTATAAAGACAGTCTTTTAAGTTACTCTGTATCTCCTGCTGTGCCGGAAAATACATTTCAAATATGCAAGATCCCGTAGCCTGTAACGTGCTTTCTCCTGGAACAACCCGCCAAGGTCCCGTTCGTGTTGCCGCCATTCAAATGGCGGCGGGTCCCAACATATATGCCAATCTGGAAGAGGCCGGGCGGCTCCTCGATATTGCTGCATCACGCGGCGCAAAACTGGCGGCGCTGCCGGAATATTTCTGTCTGATGGGAATGGAGGATGCCGACAGGGTAGCAGCGCGTGAGCAGGATAATCAGGGGCCTATACAGGAATTCCTGAGCCATACCGCCAAACGTCTTGGTCTATGGCTGGTCGGCGGCTCGGTGCCCCTGGTCTCTTCCCGGCCCGATAAGGTGCGAAACAGCTGCCTGGTATACAACGACAACGGTGATCAGGTCGCACGGTACGATAAAATACATTTGTTCGGCCTGGAACTGGGGACCGAACGCTATGCTGAGGAAGAAACCATTGAAGCAGGCCAGGGTGTTGTTGCCCTGGAATCTCCCTTTGGCCGCATCGGCCTTTCCATCTGCTACGACATCCGCTTTCCCGAGCTTTACCGTTCGATGGGGCAGGTAGACATTATCTTCGCTCCGGCCGCTTTCACCGCTACCACGGGCAAGGCCCACTGGGAAACCTTGATTCGTGCCCGCGCCATTGAAAATCTGGCATACGTCGTTGCGCCTGCGCAAGGGGGATACCATATCAACGGACGGGAAACCCATGGGGATAGCATGATAGTGGATCCCTGGGGCGTGGTGCTGGATCGTCTTCCGCGCGGATCAGGAGTCGTCATCGCCGATATTGATCCCGAATACCAGGCGAGCTTGCGCAACAGCCTGCCCGCCTTGAATCACCGCACGCTGCGTCATTGCTAAATTTCGTTGAACCTTGTGCCCCTTCTCCACCACTAACTACCATGATTACAGAACAGACTATTCAGGTTAACGATCTTTTCGCGACGGCCAATCGTTGTCTGCTTGCACCTCATGAATTGGACGCAGCCGGGTTGCAGAACGTGTTCGGCCAGATACTTGCGCACCGCATCGACTATGCCGACCTGTATTTTCAGTATAGCCGCGCAGAAGGCTGGGCTCTGGAAGAGGGCATAGTCAAATCCGGCAGCTTTAACATCGATCAGGGCGTGGGTGTACGCGCAGTCAGCGGAGACAAGACGGCTTTTGCATATTCCGACGACATCAGCATGCCCGCGCTGGTTTCCGCGGCGCAGGCTACCCGGGCCATCGCCCAGCACGGCGTCACCCAGTCGGTGCAAGCCGTCAAACGCAGCAAAGGGCGCGAGCTTTATCTCCCTGAAGACCCGATTACGAGCCTCAAAGATACGGATAAGGTGGCCTTGCTCGAAAAGCTCGAGGGTTATGCGCGGGCGCTGGACAAACGCGTTATCCAGGTAATGGCCTCTCTCTCCGGAGAATACGAAGTGGTTCTCGTCGCCCGCAGTGATGGTCTCCTGGCAGCCGATGTGCGCCCGCTTGTACGTCTCTCACTGCAGGTTATCGCCGAGGAAAACGGCAACCGCGAGCAAGGAGTTGCAGGAGGAGGAGGACGCTTCGACTATGCATACTTCACGGATGACGTGCTGCGCGATTATGCTGCAAAAGCGGTTCACCAGGCGGTCGTCAACCTGCATGCAAAACCGGCCCCAGCCGGAACCATGACTGTGGTGCTTGGCGCAGGCTGGCCGGGAATACTATTGCATGAGGCCATTGGCCACGGACTGGAAGGGGATTTCAACCGCAAGGGGAGCTCCGCATTTGCTGGTCGAATCGGCGAACGCGTGGCCGCACCGGGGGTGACGGTGGTGGATGACGGAACCATTGCACGCCGACGCGGCTCGCTCAATATCGATGACGAAGGGAACCCGACACAGTGCACCGTGCTGATCGAAAATGGAATACTTAAGGGCTATTTGCAGGACAGCCTGAACGCACGGCTGATGAACGTTCCCGTCACGGGTAATGCAAGACGGGAGTCATTTGCGCACATTCCCATGCCGCGTATGACGAACACTTATATGCTGAATGGAGACAAAACTCCGGAAGAAATCATCGCTTCAGTGAAGCATGGGTTATACGCGGTCAATTTCGGCGGCGGACAGGTGGATATCACCAGCGGGAAATTCGTATTTTCGGCTGCGGAAGCCTACATGATCGAAAACGGAAAAATTTCGTATCCGGTGAAAGGCGCCACTCTCATCGGCAACGGTCCCGATATACTCACTCGCGTTTCGATGATCGGTAACGATCTGTCGCTTGATCCAGGTGTGGGTACATGTGGAAAGGAAGGCCAGAGCGTGCCGGTGGGCGTAGGTCAACCGACCCTTCGCATAGATGGGCTGACAGTGGGAGGAACAGCGTAGCTAGCCTCAATGCTTGATACGCCTCAGTTCCGCGTCTGATCCGGGGCGACCTTGGAACTGCAGCTTCCCCTAAGGCTGCAGCTGCCCAATAGTACGTTCACCCCCCACAGGTATCCTCACCGCTCGATCTTTACGATCCGGGTCCCCGCCAGCCGATCATGCAGGAACAATCCTTCCCGGTCGAATAGCGCCCAGAGTATCCCGCAACCTAGCAAAAAGATGCCGATCACGGCAAACAGATAGCGTGCGAGCGCCTGCTTCAGGTAAAGGCCTCCTCCATCAGCGCTGATAACACGAAGCTTCCAGGTTTGCATGGGCAGGGTCTGTCCGCCATGGGTCCAAAACCAGGTGAAATAAATACCTGCAACCACGAGCAGGTAAAGCTGGAATGCGGGTCGAAAAAAAACAGAACTGGTGTCGCGAAAGACAAGATGAAAAACGAAACTGGCGATGAACAGAACCGCAACCAGAATCAGCGACTCGTACAGCATGCTCAGCAATCTCCGCCCGAGTCCCGGCGCGGAGATTTTCATGGTATCGGGAAATCCATTCAGGAAAGCTTTCGTATTGGTCTTATGCAGTATTGAGAGAAAACAGAAAACAACTCAGAAAACCGGAAGGCACATCTGCCCGGCTGTTTGCCTGTTGAACCGTCTGCTACAGTGGGGTGCCTCATTGCTGGTGCTCATGCTCACGCCATTTGCGCTTTATCTCCTGGCGCTTTTCCGGCGGTAATTTCTTGATGGTTTTATACTTCTCGCGTACCAGTTCGCGCTGTTGAGGGGTCAGCGAATACCAGTCCCGCATCTGCAATTGGGTCCGGTGCTGCTCTTCGGGTGTCATATGCGGGTAGCGTTTGGCAATGCCCAGCCATTTCTTCTTCTTTGCAGAATCCATTCCGTTCCACTCCTGCGCGAGCGGAGCCAGCGCCTCCTTTTGCTGTGGCTTCAATTCTTCCCAGGCAGGCTCGCGAGCTTCAACCGGAAACGAAAGTAACAGGCACAGCACTGATGTTATGGCTATGACTGGTCTAACCATTCACCGAACTCATCGTCCAGATAAGCATCTATCGGCAGATCATCCACAAGCAGCATTATCTCGATTTCCTCATTCTCATCACTCTGCTGTAAATTCTGCCAATAAATTGCACTAACCAGAGCTAGCAGCAATGTTATCACCGATAACAACTTGCCGGCCCGGGAATGACCATGATGCCCGCCTCGCGATGAAGCGATCTGACCGCTCTGGCCAAGTCGGACGACTGTTTCCGCTAAATGATAATTTTCCAGGGAAGCCCGCCGCGCAGACTGGAGACGATTTAACGTACCCTGCTTGATGTCATCAAGTCCGCGATCCAGCAATTGCGCCACTTCCCTCCCTACTTCAGTTTCACTCATAGCCCGATTCCATGTTTTTTCAGCATTGCGGCAAGCGCATGAGTTGCACGCGAACAATGTGTTTTCACACTCCCTTCCGAGCACCCCATAATTTTCGCAGTTTCCATAACATCCATTTCCTCCCAGTAACGCAGTAGGAAAGCTTCACGTTGACGTGGCGGAAGAGTCTCAATAGCCCTCTCGAGCAGATTGATAAGTTGCGACTGTTCGAGTTGTTGGTGAGGATCATTAACCTTAGATGAGGACGCATCGGATTGCAAAGTTTCCAGCAGATCGAAATCCTCGCTTTCCTTTTCATGGTCGGACGGAGTGAATGCTGAAAACAGCGTCGTCCAGAATGAGCGCGTTTTCTGCCGACGATAGAAATCCCGGATGGTATTTTGCAGGATGCGTTGAAACAGGAGAGGTAATTCTTCCAGAGGTTTGGCTGAATACTTCTCGACAAGCTTCGTCATCGAATCCTGAACAATATCCAGGGCGAGATGTTCATCCCGTACGGCAAACAAAGCTTGCTTATAGGCGCGCCGTTCGATTTCAGCCAGAAAATTCGAAAATTCCTGTTTTGTAGCCAGGACGATTCGTCCTCTTGGAAGATGAAAGAACAGGAGCAAACTCCTCACCGGCGGCAATGTTAGCAAACTTTTAGCGCGCTACTGTAGCTGTTTTAACAAGGCAGGTATGTTAGGTGAAGTTTATCTGCATGCCCCTCCGCTTGCCCTTCCGCTGACGGCTCGAGCAAAGCATGAGGAAATACAATCGTCATGTCCCATGCCTGATATTCGAGAGGCGCGAAAACCAGGCGGTCGAATTTGAGTCTAAGGAACCGCTGAACAAATCCTCCGCAGAGCGCGTTGCTGTCAAAATCGGGATGATCACGAGGCGCGCGACGAAGGTCGTGGCTTGGACTTACGATGCCAAGGAGCGCAACGAAGTAACACTCCAAAGCGTGACCCGAGGGACCCGCGAAGCGGGATCGGGTAGCGTCGAGTGCCACGACCGCGGTCCAGCTTGCTCCGTGAGTGCCAGCATCCCGCTTCGAGGTCGCATCTTCCTTCGGAAGACACCGCTCCTCTCTCCGCGGTCGCCGCCCGATTTTGCTGCAACCCGGATGGAACAGGCTTTGCAGGCGATCTGCTTTGTCAGGCTCCTAGCGAAGGGAGTCAACCGTTTGCGTCGTCGCCTTTCGCGCATCTCATCCCCCAAAGCCGCTGTCGCGCCTGCGGGGGAGTTGTTCAGCGGTTCCTAAAGGAGGTTTTTCGGAGGACTCTATTCTGCTCCTGCGACAATTTGTCACATTGCGATAATCCTTTTTCCTGCCTATCATGGCGGCGGGGTTATCGGAGGTATCGAAAATTCCTTCCCAAAGTTGCCTAAATTTGCCTTCAAAAAAACCAAAACTGCATCCGAATATTTGTGCAGTCGCCTGTTAGTGGTACAATTCCGCCTTGAATTGCAAGTGATTCTTAATTAGATTTACATTACCAATGTCAGGTATTCTCAAAATCCAACCTGTCCCATCGCCCAACGAGCTGGCCCGTAGCCCTGGTAGCGCCATGCTTCGGATAGCACTCGTACTGATGTTCTTCATCGGTGTTGTCGGCGTTGTGGGCGCCGCGGAAAGCATTCGCCCTTTTACATCGGGAAGTCTCAAGCAAGTGCTTGCATCCCGTGCGAACAAACCCTTCATTCTTGTCTTGTGGTCGCTCGATTGCCAGTATTGCCCCACTGAACTCAAAATGCTGAGCGAGCTTGAAAAGAGCCACCCCGGGCTGGATGTCGTACTGATTGCGACCGATACGATAGGCGATATTCCTCAACTCGCTGACCGGGCAGCAAACTATGGAACGGCCAAGTTCGAACAATGGGTTTTCGCAGAGGATATGCCGGAGCGCTTGCGCCAGGAAATCGATGGTCGCTGGTATGGCGAAGTACCGAGGACCTATTTCTATGATCAGAAGCACCAGCGCACGGTCAAGATGGGCCTGATCGGTAAACCGCTTGTCGAGGAATGGCTGGCGCGAAATATTGTCGATACCGCAAACGGAAAGCAGAATGGAAAGCATTGAGGCACCGGGGCAGGCAATGAACTTGAAGCACAACAGCATATCCTTGCCCGGCTTGATGTTCGTCATTGCGATCCATGCCGGATTACTTTATTTTCTGTTCAAACAACAGTTGATTCCCCCACCGGAACAATTAGCGACACTGATGGTAAATTTCATTCCTTCGCCCCAGCCGAAGGAAGAGGCCAAGCCTGAAACGCCACCTCCTCCACCTAAGCCTAAACCTAAACCTCCAAAGAAACCGCAATCGCAGCAACTCGTTGCAAAGGCGCCGCCACTGACCGAAAGCGAGCCGGTTGCACTGCCTCCCCCACCGGCACCGGAACCCGAAGCCGAACCGGAACCCGAACCGGTAGTGGAAGCAGCGCCTGCACCGCAAATGCCGGCTGGCCCGGTTTCGCTTTCCTCGGAATTGTCGGTCGCGTGTCCGCACTTGAATGCGCCCACTTATCCGGCACTTTCGAAACGGCTCGGCGAAGAAGGAAAGCTTGTACTCAGGGTGGAACTGGATGAGAAAGGATACGTCAATGTGGCACACGTAGTGAACAGCAGCGGTTTCAAACGACTGGACGAAGCTGCCATGGCCGCTGTCAAAACCTGGCGCTGCACGCCCACCGTACGCAATGGTCAACCGGTGCGGGCTGTTGCCCTGCAACCCTTCAACTTTGTACTCCAAGGAGATTAACCTAATGGAAACAGGTCTCGGATTTTCGCATTTTCTGACGCAGCTCGACGGCGTCGGTATGACCGTACTCATACTGCTGCTTGCGCTCTCTGTAGCAAGCTGGTATCTCATATTTACCAAAGGCATTTCCAACATCATGGCGGGAAAACGTGCTGACGCCTTTCTCAAGCGGTTCTGGAGCGCGGGCTCTTTGCAGGAAGTGAATTTGACCCTGAAAGAAGGATCGGACGACAATGCGTTCGCGCAACTCGCCCAACTCGCGATGGATGCCGCGGCCGACTCCGAGAAACATGGCTTGCAGAACCTTGCCGCAGCTGGCGGGGCGAGTGAATTCATTACTCGTGTATTGCGCAATGGCCTCGACCAGGAAGCGGCGCGCGTGGAAAACGGCCTCACCGTAATCGCATCCGCCGGCTCGGCTGCTCCCTATATTGGCTTGTTTGGCACGGTATGGGGCATTTATCATGCACTCGTACAAATCGGATTATCAGGCCAGGGAACGCTGGACAAGGTAGCGGGCCCGGTGGGAGAAGCGCTGATCATGACAGCGCTCGGACTGGCGGTGGCCATTCCCGCCGTTTTGGCCTATAACACATTTGTACGGCGCAACCGCATCTGGCTGGCGCGGCTCGATGCCTTTGCTCATGATCTGTTCGTCCTGATTGCGGTGGGGACAAAAGCCAACAGTTCTTCGGGAGATGAACGCTCCCTGCGGGTGGTTACCCCTCTGGTGTCTCCCGCCGCCGTACCGGGTGAAAGGAGGTCGTAATGGCATTCGGCAGCATGAACAGCAGTAATCGGCAGATACCGATGGCTGAAATCAACGTCGTGCCGCTGGTGGATGTGATGCTGGTATTGCTGGTGATCTTTATCATTACGGCACCGCTGCTCACGCATTCCGTTAAAATCGATCTGCCGAAAGCCTCAAGCAGTCCCAACATCACACAACCGGATCACGTGGAGTTTGCACTGCGTGACGACTCCAGTCTTTACTGGAATGGTGAATCGGTTACAATGGACCAGTTGGCGCCGCGGTTCACGGAAGCGGTAAGGCAGAATCCCAATATCGAGCTCCATATCCGCGCCGACAAACATGTCCATTATGAGAATGTAGCGCAAGTGATGTCTATTGCAGCAAAGGCGGGATTGGTGCGAATAGGTTTCATCACCGACCCTTCACAAAAATAACAATTGCCCGAAGCACGGCTGTGGAAGGAATATTAATCACGGTCAACTCAAGCACTGACAGACACACGGGCGAACGCTCCGTCATTGCGGGGGCAATAGTTGCATGCCTGGCGTGATCCGCGAGCGGCGGTGGTTGCCGTTCGCGGTCCACGGCTCCATCGTCGCCACCGCTATAGGGCTCGGTCTGTTATCGTGGTTCATTGCCAAACCGATAACTACGCGCCTGCACCAAACCATACCTGGGCAGCGGCTTACCGTTCTTGCAACGCCCGATATCGCTATCAGCCTCGATACTGACAGCAGTGTTGCTGTCACCAA
>DATEEZ010000035.1:0-3371 GCA_035280905.1 Nitrosospira sp. | reverse complement strand
TGGGCCTGGAAAGTACCATTGTAGGTTTTGAAGGCCAAACTGCGGTTATATTGCGGCCGGGTGGCATCCAGTTGGCGGCGCTGGCGGAAGTATTGGATGGAAATGTGGTGAGTTTTGACGGAGCAAAACCTTCTGTACGCGTATCGGGTGCCCTCCCTTCACATTATGCTCCTGTAACGCCGCTCGAGCTCCTGCCAATGGATCACTTATGGCAGCGTGCTTTGGAGCTGGAAGCAAGAGGTATGCGGGTAGCAGTCCTGGGTTGGCGGCAACATTATTCTCCGTCCAGGCATCGCCCGGAAAATGAATCCATCGTGTTCTCCAGGATGCCTGAAGAACCGGAGGAATATGCACGTCAGTTGTATGCCACCTTGCGCCGGTTTGATCGGGGGCGTTTCGATAGGTTGTTGGTGGAGAAGCCTCCTGAGACAGCGGCCTGGGTGGCAATCGCGGACCGACTGCGGCGTGCGAGCAGCAGGACATACTCCGGCGCAGAAACGGATGAGCAAAGCATTTCACCCGTCGCCCTGAATGATGAAAATGAAACCATTTACGGACAAACTGGATAAATAAAGTTTTATGGATAGCAAAGTTCGCGCAGTACTGTTCGATGTGGATGGCACTTTGGCTGACACGGAGCGTGATGGTCATCGCCCCGCTTTCAACGCCGCATTTGAAGAACTCGGCCTCGACTGGGAGTGGGATATTGACCTCTACGGCGAGTTGCTGGCAATTACGGGGGGTAAAGAGCGTATCCTTCATTTCATGGAATCTCGCGTTCCCGAGGAATTGAACAGAAGCGAACTGGGTGACTGGATCGCGCGTCTGCACAAGATTAAAACGAGGCATTATGTAAGCATGCTGGAAAGCGGCGGCATTCCGTTACGGCCAGGTGTGGCCCGTCTGATCCGTCACCTGCGTGAGAGAAACATAAAAATAGCGATTGCAACCACCACCACGCCGGAGAACGTGACCGCGCTTTTAAAGTCCACTCTGGGGGAAGATTCTCCCGGATGGTTTGACGTTATCGGCGCAGGAGACATCGTTCCGGGAAAAAAACCTGCGCCGGACATCTATCACTGGGTGCTGGATCAACTGGAATTGCCGGCAGAACAGTGCATTGCTGTCGAAGACTCGGAAAATGGCCTGAGAGCATCGCTTGCTGCGGGGCTTGACACAGTGGTTACGATAAATGGATATACCCGGTTTCAGGATTTCACGGGCGCAAGGCTTGTTTTGTCCGATCTGGGTGAGCCGACAAAGCCTTTCAGCGTGTTGAAAGGAGAGGTAAACGGCAGCGGTTGGGTGGATGTGGACCTGATGCTGAAGCTTAAGGGGTGAACGCTGTCGAAGAAGCGGTCGAAGAGAATTAGGGTCCAATTCTGCGGACTCTCATTATCGGTTTGCATTATCCAAATTGGAATTGTCATTTGGAACAGGTAGTATAGTCAGCAGCAACTTATCCGGACGATCCTGACAAGAAGAACAAATGTTGCATACCCGCACAATTAACTATTCCCGCCGCCTGCTTCAATTTTTTGAAGGTGTCGGTCTCGTCGTGATTGCGCTCGCCACCATATATGCGGGGTATCAGGAAACCATGCTGATGGTTCACAACGGTAGGGTCACCCTGGCGGACCTGCTGCTCATGTTCCTCTACCTCGAAATTCTGACGATGGTCGGGCTTTATTTTGAATCGGGCAAGCTGCCCGTAAGGTTTCCCCTCTATATCGCCTTGGTGGCATTGGCACGTTATATAACAGTGGACATCAAGGAGATGGACAACATCCGCCTGATGGGCGTTTCTGCCGCTATCGTGCTGATTGCGCTCGGGGTGCTCGTCATCCGTTACGGACACGTACGTTACCCTTACGTGGAAGACCTGGAGGAGTTGGAAGAGGCTTCCAGGGAAAGAGAACAAAAAATTCGCGATTGATATGGAAGACCAGGTCAGCAAGCCCGTGGTGGGCGTCATTATGGGCAGCAATAGCGACTGGGAGGTCATGAAGCACGCAGTGGAGATGTTGAAGAAGTTCAACGTGCCGTATGAAGCGGAAGTGGTTTCCGCTCATCGAACTCCTGATCGCATGTTTGAATATGCGGAAACCGCCGGCGAGCGGGGGCTGAAATGCATTATTGCCGGTGCAGGCGGCGCGGCCCATCTTCCCGGAATGGTTGCCGCCAAAACCCTCCTGCCTGTGCTGGGCGTACCAGTTACCTCCCGGCAGCTTCAAGGGCTGGATTCGCTTTTGTCCATAGTACAAATGCCCAGGGGAATACCCGTTGCCACCTTTGCCATAGGCGAGGCGGGCGCGGTTAACGCGGGGTTGTTTGCCGTTGCGCTGCTGGCGGTGGAAGATGCAAGGCTGGCCAAGCAGCTTGCCGGGTTTCGGGAAACCCAGACGGCAACGGTGGCATCAATGACATTGCCATTGCCATGAGTACCAGGCCCGGAGCGATGCTGGGGCTGCTGGGCGGCGGCCAGCTCGGCAGGATGTTCACGATGGCGGCCCAAAGCATGGGTTACAGCGTAACCGTTCTTGATCCCGCGGAAAGCAGCCCGGCGGGCAGCATTGCGGAGCGGCACCTGTGCGCCGATTACCTCGATAATGAGGCATTGAATGAGCTCGCGTCCACCTGTGCAGGCGTCACCACCGAATTCGAAAACGTTCCCGCCGAAGCACTCAGAATACTGGCTGAACGCTGCATAGTCAGCCCTGCTGCCAAAAGTGTCACTGTCGCTCAAAATCGCATCCTGGAAAAGAATTTTCTCGCTGCCAACGGCTTTGGGATCGCACCCTATGCGGTGATTCAGAGTCCGCAAAATTCGCAGCGTTCGACCAATACGAATGGAGCATTGCCGCAAAAGCAGCCGGAACTGTTTCCTGGCCTCTTTCCCGGTATTCTCAAGGTAAGCCGGTTTGGATATGATGGCAAAGGCCAGGTGCGGGTAGGTAATGCATCAGAGCTTGACAGCGCATTTGCAGGCATGAACGGGGAATCATGCGTACTGGAAAAGCTGCTGCCATTGAAGTGCGAGGTCTCCGTCATCGTATCCAGGGGATTTGATGGTGAAGTGGTCACTTTTCCAGTATCCGAGAATCAGCATTGCAACGGCATTCTCGATATCAGCATCGTTCCTGCCAGGGTATCGCCTGAAATTACCCGAAACGCCTGCGATATTGCAATTCGCGTTGCCGAGAAGCTGGATTATCGTGGCGTACTATGCATCGAGTTTTTTGTGCTCGCGGACGGACGGCTTCTGGTGAATGAGATCGCTCCTCGTCCGCATAATAGCGGACACTACTCGATCAATGCCTGCGTTACCTCTCAATTCGAGCAACAGGTGCGCATACTTTGCGGAATGCCCC
>DATEEZ010000034.1:0-6701 GCA_035280905.1 Nitrosospira sp. | reverse complement strand
CTCGGCTCAGCGTTATGTTCCCGTTCCTGCCGGATGAGGTCGCGGATATCTTCGCTATCGTCGACGTAATACCCGGCGCCAATCTGTTCCTTGATCCCGTCATTCTGACTATTGGTCAAGCTGATGATTTTGCATACAGCCCTCATGCGTTCTATTTGATGCACGATTTTTTCATATATTGATGCAATGTGAAAGCTGATCCGAGTTTGATCCGCTGTGATCTGTGGGATATCGCTACCGAGATAGTAACTTCAAATCGTTTGCGACCCTTCGATCGATTTATAAAAAAACACTAAGAAAATTTTTTATTCACTTCTTGCATTTCACCCAAAGTTGCCTATAATACGAATCATTCTCATTAATAACTGCGGAAACGGCGCCATGGATAAGTTACTCACAGTTCCGGAAACCAACGCTGATAAACAAAAGTTCGTGATGCTGGATCGGACTCGACGCATCTACAGTGATGCGCTGTTTTCCCACGGTGACGAGGTGTTTATTCAGCATCAGGGCGAGCAATATCGCTTGCGGCGTACCCGTAACGGTAAGCTCATATTAACCAAATAGCAGAAATACTGGACGAATAGCAGGGAATAGTAGACTTAGGGCGCTCATCATGTATATTTGTGTCTGCAAAGGTGTAACCGATACCGCAATCCGCGAGGCCGTCATTCATCGAGGCGCTGACAGGATGCGGGATTTAAAGACTTGCCTGGGTGTGAGCGAGCAGTGCGGAAGATGCGCATGCCACGCCAAGGAGGTCCTGGAAAAAGCACTGATGCAGAAAAACATGGTTCAACACCATTCCACATAAACCCACTCGTTAATTCGAGATCTCGCCTGAGGAGGCATACATGAAGAGCAACGCAGACATTATCCAGTGGCTTAACCGCCAATTGCAGCATGAATTGACGGCGATCAATCAGTATTTCCTTCATGCCCGCATGTACGAAAGCTGGGGTTTCGACAAGCTTGGCAAACTGGAATACGACGAATCCATCGAAGAGATGAAGCACGCCGATGCGCTCATCAAGCGCATTCTGTTTCTGGAAGGACTGCCCAACCTGCAGGAACTTGGCAAGCTCTTCATCGGTGAGAAAGTGGAGGAATGCGTTGACTGCGACCTCAGGCTTGAAATGATTTCACGCGAGACGCTGCTGGGCGGTATCGCTGCATGTGAGGCAGTAAAAGACTACGTCTCGCGAGAGCTTCTGAAAGAAATCCTGGAAGATACCGAAAGTCATATCGACTGGCTGGAAACGCAGTTGGATGTGATGCAGAAGGTTGGCATCCAGAATTGGCTGCAGAGCCAGATGTAGATTTGTCCATGATGCCGCTGGACTTCTTTTTCCAGCGGCGGCCTTCATTCAAGCTTTTTTGACCTTTTTCGATTTTTAGCCAGCCAGCCCATACAGGGCAAGCCAGCTTCCTGACCTGTCCGGAGTATGGGCTGTGCAACAGCTTAAGGCAACATCGCTGGCTAATCTCTGTGTTCCCGCTTCTGGCCTGATTGAACCGGAGCTCAGCGATTCTGCAGCCCTCAAACAGGATAAATCCTGTCCTTCCCCGAATTTACTCATCCGTCGTGGGCCGACGTCGCAGATATTGCAAGCGCTGCTCGGAAAAAATCTGGTCGAGATTATCAGGCAATTTTTCAGGGGGCAGAGTAGCAATCCTTTTTTTACCCCTGCAAGGCTGACCCGGATAGCGCGACTGGGACGATCGTCGCCTTCGATTGAGAAATCGAAACCAGTGCCCATCCGCAAGCTACCGCCGAGTAACAAGCCTGTTCATTCACTCCCACTTGATCGAGTTGATTCCGAAAATCATGTCGCGCGGGAAGTCGCCGAAACGGATGGGTTTCCACTGATCAAGGAACGCGCTCCGGCCGCATCGTTTTCTTTTGAGCAATCACCTTCCGACGCTTCTGGGGAAAAAGGAGACGGCGCCTGCGAGGGATTCGGTATTGGGGGACGTTGCGTTCTGTGCGTAGGGGGACGCGCTGCTCTTTACCCGGAATATCGCCGCGTAGTGGAGGCATCGGGCGGTAAGCTGGTGATCTACAGGAACATGCCTCAGGGCCCTGGACACCACTTGCCCGTTTTGTTGGCCCATGCTGACATGGTTGTCTGTCCCATGGATTGTGTAAACCATACTGCTTTTTTTACCGTCAAGCGCTACTGCCGGCGTTCCGGCAAGCCCTGCGTCTTGTTGGATCGTTCCAACCTTTCCACTTTTCGTAAAGGTATCGCAACTCTGGCGGCATTGAGTGCCTCACCCGCACCCGGTAGATTCGATCAATCAAAGAAGCATTTGCCCACCCCTCATGATCAGGGGGCAGTTTAAAGGCGCAGGCCTGATGGCTTTGGGGCCGGTCGCGATCGGGTTGTGATTTTTGTGATATCTTGTGGTGATTATCATTCGTATTATAAAAACATGAATAATGCAGGCCGGATTATGGCGCTGCTTGGTCTTCTTGCACTTTTCGGCATGGGACAGGCAGTGGCCGCGGAAAGGGAGTATTGGGTTGCGGCGGAAAAAGTTACCTGGAACTACGCGCCTTCCGGGAAGAATCTGATCAAGCCGGACGACGGATTGGGGGTGTGGGGCAAAACGCTGACGTATCCCAAGTACCGCTATTTTGGCTACAAGGATGGGCGTTACAAGGAGCGGTTGGTGCAGCCGGAGTGGGCGGGAATTCTGGGCCCCCAGCTTCGGGCAGAGGTGGGTGACACGCTCAAGGTTCATTTTCTGAACAAGACCGACCGGCCGCTTTCCATGCACCCGCATGGTGTATTTTATGACAAAAGAAATGAAGGCGCGGATGCTGCCAGCCGGGGGGCAGGTATGGGTGCCGCAGTGCCGCCGGGGAAATCCTTCACTTATACCTGGGTTGTGGATGAGGCTTCCGGTCCCGGTCCAACCGATCCCTCTTCGATCGTCTGGCTGTATCACTCGCATGTGATGGAAGAGGAAGAAGCGAATCTCGGCCTGGTTGGCACCATCATTGTGACCCGGCAGGGCATGGCAAGATCGACGCGCGATCCTGCGCCGAATGATGTGGACCAGGAGTTCACCACCTTGTTCATGATCTTCAATGAGGAGAACGGGGAAGAAAGCGGAATGAAGCACACGATCAACGGTCGCATTTTTGGTAACCTCAAGGGCTACGATACAAGTATTGGAAAGCGTGTGCGTTGGCACGTTGTCGCGCTCGGCAACGAGACGGATAATCACACTGTGCACTGGCACGCCCAGACAGTACTCGATCACGGCCGTCGCACCGATGTGGTGGAAGTGCTGCCCGCGAGCATGACCTCGGTCGATATGATTCCGCGTTCGCCCGGTAACTGGCTACTGCACTGTCACGTTGATGATCATATGATGGCTGGCATGTCTACCCGATGGAACGTGGCACCGGCCAAATGATGCAAGACAAATACTTGTAACAGCTCACCCATTTCCACTCCTGCTCCCTGATAAATAATAGAAAAGGAAAAGCTTGATGAAACTCGCACAATTTATCCATACTACAGGTATGGCTATTATGGGCTGTGTGCTCAGCCTGGATGCTGCAGCCCACGCATTGTGGCTGGAGAGGGAAGCCGCAGCAACCCGGCTTTATTTTGGCGAATATGCGGAAAACGTGCGTGAGCCTTCACCAGGCAGGCTCGATAGCATAATCGAACCGAAGGTGACCGTGGTAAACGCGAAAGGCATTGAAAAGCCTGTCGAAGCCAGGCGCGAGAGTAACTATTTTGCGATACCCGCGGGTAATGAGGCTGACGATGGCGCTGTGCTGGTGCAGGCGCTCAAGCAATCCATACGCGAGCCGCAAGGACAAATCCCATCTCCTACCTACAGAAGATTTCTCTATACGCGTCTCGGTAGCGGAGGCAGCCTGCCGCTCGATATCCAGGAATCCGGCAACACATTGCGCCTCACGTATTTAGGAAAGCCCGTTCCAAAGACCGAAATCGTGGTCATCGCACCCAATGGCTGGGAGAAACATCTGCACACGGATGAGAAAGGGGAGGCAACCTACTCGTTACTCGAACCCGGCTTGTATGTTATCGAAGCGAAATACGAGATGCACAAGCCGGGGGAGTTCGAGGGCAAGGCATACGCCGTCGAGAGCCATAAGGTTACCCGCAGCTTGTACAAATGAGTATTGTCCAATCGGGTGTGCAAGCAGTTCAAAAATCTTCTGCAACTTCAGCAACTGCGCAGAGCATGGATCACAGCGCAGGCCAGGCAGCGATGCGTCCCGTCGTGACTGAACCACGTGGCTACCTCTTTTTGTCGCAAGGAATGAAGCGGGGCCGCTTTCTGGTCTGGCTGCGACGTACTCATGCCTGGATGGGATTGTGGGGCGCAGCGCTTGGCCTGTTGTTTGGGGTATCCGGGATTCTGTTGAATCACCGCAGCGAAATGAAAATTCCCCTTGCGGCACAGCATGAAACCCGCGAAATACTCACTCCGCCTGTCGGCAGCGTTCAGTCACCGGAGGCATTGGAAGCATGGCTGCGCGAAAAATTCAAAATGCCTGATGCGAAATCCCGCGTGCAGAAAAAACCAGCTGGTCCGGTCCCATGGGGAGGAGGCCAGGTCATACAGCCGGAAAACTGGCGTATTACGCTCCTTGCCCCTAATCACAGCGTGACTGCCGAATACTGGAACGGGGATGCCGAGACGCATATCGAGCGGAAAGAAGCCAATGCCTGGGCGACCCTGGCAAACTTTCACAAGGGAAGCGGGATGTCCAATGTCTGGATATTGCTGACTGATACGCTGGCAGGCGGCCTGCTGGTGCTGGCAATCACCGGGACCCTGTTATGGAGCCGCCTGCATGGTCCCCGGCTTCTGGCAGCGGGATTGATCGGCACCACATTGACCACCGCTACAGTTCTCATGCTGACGACGCTATCGCTGACATGATCGTTATTTTTTCGAACGAGGACTTCTGAGCTGCGATAAAAGAATGTCCAATTGATTATAATTTCCCGCCCAGTTTCGCTGGGAAAAAGAATCCACAGCCAGCCAACGCCTTCGTGCTTGTAGCCAGCCAGCAGTAAAAAAATTAAAAGAGGCTATAAGTGAGACAGTTATCGAGATTCAAGCCCACATCCAACTTTTTTGTCCCTATAACCATGTTTTTCTCATGGTCATTGGTACCGTTGCCCGCGACGGCTCAAGATGCAGAGAAAGAGAAGGAAAAAAGTGCGACCTTGCCGGAGATCAAGGTGACTACCGGTCGGGTCCGTCCAGGAACGATCGAGGACGTCGCCCGCACCGGCAGCAAGACAGATACGCCCTTGCGTGACATCCCCGCCACGGTCAATGTCGTGCCGGCGTCCGTCCTGCGCGAGCAGGGGGTCATCGAGATGAATGATGCGATGCGCAATGTCAGCAGCGTGCAGCCACTCATGGGTGGTGGTTATGGATTTGCCAACAGCTTTACGTCGCGCGGCTTGGCGTTAAGCTTCTTTCGGGACTTTATTCCGGATGGGAACCTCCAGAACAACTATTTCCGCACGATGTACGACATCGAGCGTATCGAAGTGCTGAAAGGCCCCGGCTCCGCGCTGTTCGGAGTCGCCGGTCCCGGAGGGAGTCTCAACCTGGTCACGAAGCAACCGCGATATAACTTTGGCCTGTCCACAGGTACCATGCTGGGCAGCTTCGGTACACGGAACGGCTATGTGGACGTGACAGGCGCCATCCCTTATTTGCCAAATGTCGCGGGACGTCTCATTGCGGATATGGAGCACACCGACGGATTCCGCGGCCTGGAGCGCAATATTTTCGAGGCTTCCCCCAGCTTCATCTGGAGGCTGGCGGACGATAAAACGCTCCACATCGACTACGATCATCGCGAAATCAAGATCAAGCCTGATAATTACGGCATACTCTTTGATTTCAATTCCAATATCGCCAACGTATCCCGCGAGTCACGCTATTACAGCGGTTTCAACAAAACAGACCATACCATCAACCGGCTTGGCCTGACGCACAACTGGGCAATATCAGATACTTTGAGCATGCGCACCGCGTTCGTATTCGATGCAAGAACATTGGGATTGCTGCGCAATGCCGGCGGCAATCAGGGTAATGCGAGCGGGCTAAGCACGGCACGAACCGCTTACCAGCAGTTCGATAATGCCGGGTATACAACGCTTCAGAATGAGGTCATATGGAAGACGAGTACGGGCCCTGTCAAGCATATCTTTCTGGGAGGTTTCGAATACAAGAACGTCGACATCGATACGGCTCGCTCGACCCACGTTTTGCGTGACATAAACATTTTTAACCCGGTGGTGGAAACGTCGCTCAACGAAGCAGCCAGGAGTGCGCTCACTTTCGATCGCCGTATCAGTAGCGACCAAGTCTCGTTTTACGCCCAGGACCAGATCGAATTGACCGAACAGTTCAAGCTTCGCCTCGGAATCCGCAATGACCTGGTGTATTACAGTGATAAAGGTTTGCAAAGGGCATCACCAACAGCACCTGTATCACCCACCCAGTATCGCGAAATAGTGCAGACGAAGTCCATGACCACCTACTCCACGGGGGGCGTGTATCAGCCCACGCAAAATCTCGCGTTTTATGCGGGTTACAGCACCGGCGCCTTCATCAATCTGTCCACTGAACCGCAGGCGCTTTCTACAGCGCCGGAGACGTCGGATCAGATCGAGGTCGGT
>DATEEZ010000033.1:0-7148 GCA_035280905.1 Nitrosospira sp. | reverse complement strand
GCAGCAATTGGCTCTGCGGGTAGTAGAACTGACAGCGCGAGATAAGGCTTGTGAACATCCTGACAATGCATGTCGTGGGGATTCCTGCCCGTTGGCAAATGGTTTCTATGATCGCCTGCCAGAAGCGCGAAGCGCTGCATTGACCATCGCGAATGACGGCAATCTGCTGGACAAGGATATGCTGAGGACAGTGGCCCGGCAACATCAGATCTGCCCTTATTATCTCAGCCAGGACCTGGTCCGATGGGCCGATGTTGTGATAGGTGATTACAACCACTACTTCGACCTCAGTTCTACGCTGTATGCTCTAACGGTCGGGAACCAGTGGCGCGTCAGCGTTCTGGTGGATGAGGCGCACAACCTGCTTGAGCGGGCCCGAAAAATGTACTCGGCGGAACTCGATCATAGTCAATTTGAAATCGTGCGCCGATCGACCCCGATGCCGCTCCGGAAGACGCTGAATCGGATCAATCGCTGCTGGAATGAACTGCACAAGAACCAGGTACACGATTATCAGACATACCCCCTTCCCCCAGAGAAATTCCTGCTTGCATTGCACAATGGCGCGGCAAAAATTCTGGATTACTTGACGGAAAATGCGATGGCGTCCGATGGAGAATTGCAGCGCTTCTACTTTGATTTACTGCAATTCCTTCGAATGAGCGACTCGTTCGATCAATGCTCGCTATTCGATATAACGAAGACTGGAAAATCCGTAAACGGCACTTTAAAAGAGGTGCGAGCGGGTACCGTGCTTTGTCTTCGAAATATTATTCCGGCAGCTTTTCTCCAGCCGCGCTGGGCGGCGGCAAAATCAGCGATATTATTTTCGGCAACATTGACGCCGTGGAATTTCTACCATGAAACACTGGGTCTGCCGCAAAACACCGGCTTTATTGACGTGCCATCACCGTTCAAGGCTGAGCAATTATCGGTTCGGATTATCAGCGACATTTCGACCCGCTACCGGGATCGGGCAGCTTCGCTTTCTCCTATTGTTGATCTGATATCCGATCAATACAGGGAGAAACCCGGAAATTACCTCGCCTTTTTCAGCAGTTTCGACTATCTGCAAAAGGTCATCCTGTTATTCACAGAAAGATATCCTGAAATTCCAGCCTGGAAACAGACACGCGGCATGAAAGAGGCTGAGCGCGATGAGTTTCTGGCTCGCTTCATTCCTTCCGGCCGCGGCATAGGCTTTGCCGTCCTCGGAGGCGCCTTTGCCGAAGCGATAGATCTTCCGGGTGAACGCCTGGCCGGAGCATTTATCGCGACCCTTGGATTACCACAGATAAACTCAGTGAACGAACAGATCAAACAACGCATGAATGCAGTCTTTAGCGCCGGGTACGACTACACTTATCTCTTCCCCGGCATACAAAAGGTGGTGCAGGCCGCGGGACGCGTGATTCGCACTCACTCGGACAAAGGCACTCTCTATCTTATTGACGACCGCTTCAGCCAACGCAAGGTTCTGCGTCTGTTTCCTGCCTGGTGGAAGATCGAGCAGCAGTGTTCAGCCCATAAAACGAGGGGTGCAGGATAATCCTGCACCCCTCGTTCACCTGACACTACCTAATGATTTTTACTTGTGCGTATGAAAGGTATCGTCGGTTTTGTCTTCCACATGATCAGTGCCGACCGGGGCAACCGGGATAATCCTTTCATTGTTTCGATGAGCAGATGTCGTAGAGTCCTTCTTGGATGTGGTTTCGTGGCTTGTATCCATGTAAGACTTCGTTCCATAGTAGGAATGGATGGTGTTCTGCCAGGACGGGTCCGCCATGTCGGGCCAATCGTCCTTATCGAATCCCGGCGCGGACTCGAGGCGGTCCTTCTCCACATCGAGGATGAAGCGCTTGTTCTCTGTATCAAGAGTCAGCGCGTTCCAGGGCACGGCGAAGAGCTTATCTCCCATTCCCAGAAATCCACCGAAAGACAGCACGGCATAAGCGATTTTGCCGTTGTTCATATCGAGCATGATTTCCTTGATATCGCCAAGGTCTTCGTCCTTCGTGCTGTATACATCCTCGCCAATGAGTGTGTCCGCGCCCATCAGGCGGGGCCCAGGTCCCTTCCCTTCCTTGCCATACTTCTTGTACATGCCGTACGTATCGCGATCTGTATAAGCCATGATTTATCTCCTATGAAAGTATGAAATTAGTAAATTCTTAAAGGTTACTGCTTAAACTTCCTGTAAGAACTTCTCTTCATTTCACCCTCACCGCTTCAATCCGGCTTCTGCCGCTTCCTGCCAGTGTGCCGATCTTTCCCGAAGCGCCTCAGATACGTACAGAATGCTTCAATCGGGAAAGAGGGTCAGTGCGGTACCGAACAAAAATTGCTTTTTGCTGCATATCTCGTCTGATGGGGGCGCCATTCATACTTATATGTCTGACAGCGCACAGAATGAGCTCCTCCTCTTTGGAAAAATCTGCAACAGGAATCAGGATAAGGAATGAAGGAATGTAGGAATCAGCAATGTTCACATGAGAGGAGAAACATCCCTTCCCGGAATGAAGATCATCACGATAGACAATATGCTCAAAACACTCAACCGACCTGTCGAATTATCGCCATTGCCGACATGGCTTCAACGATATCGTGAAATTCGCGGGCAGACATTGAAACTCGTTGAAACTCTTGGGCCGGATGATCAGATGGTCCAATCCATGGCCGACGCAAGCCCGGCAAAATGGCATATTGCGCATACCACATGGTTCTTCGAAGAATTCGTCCTGGCGCAGCATTTTCAGGGTTACGCCCGCTTCGATGATCGATTCAGCTTCCTCTTCAACTCCTACTACAAACGGCTGGGAGGGCATCCTCATCGCTCTATTCGGGGTACGTTTTCCCGTCCCACTCTCGACCAGGTTCGCCTTTACCGTACCTACGTAGACAATGCCATGGAGAAATTTCTTGCAAGCGAAGCTTCAGAGGAAGTTTTACGATTGCTCGAGCTGGGATTGAATCATGAGCAGCAACACCAGGAATTGATCGTCACGGATATCAAACACGCCTTCTGGACCAATCCCCTGCGGCCCAGTTACCTGGCGGGACAAATGCGTACTGTTGCAACGACTGCGACAGCCGCTGCGCCGTTGAAATGGTGTCGTTTTGAAGAAGGCGTCTACCAGGTAGGGCACGATACAGAAGGTTTTGCCTTTGATAACGAATTACCCCGGCATCCCACCTATTTGAGCGCCTTTCGCATTGCCTCCCGCCTTGTAACGAACGAGGAATACCTGGAATTCATGGCCGACGGAGGTTATCGGCGGCCGGAATTATGGCTGTCGGATGCCTGGGACCATGTTTGCGAGAATCAATGGACGGCGCCGCTCTATTGGGAACAGACCGGGGATGGATGGACTGAATTTACCTGCCGCGGAAGCGTGCCGGTCAACCCAAGTGAACCGGTATGCCACGTAAGCTTCTATGAAGCGGATGCTTTTGCGCGCTGGACGGGTGCCCGCCTGCCGACGGAGTCTGAATGGGAGGTTGCTGCACGGTCGAACAGATGTTCTGACAACAATTCTGCAAACCTGCTTGAAAGCGGAATTTTTCATTCCGCGCCAGCCGTTTATTGGGCATCGCAACAGACGAGCATCCAACAGATGCTGGGTGATGTGTGGGAGTGGACCTCAAGTCCCTATTCCGCCTATCCCGGTTACCGTCCGCCAGCAGGGGCAGAAGGCGAATATAACGGGAAATTCATGTGTAACCAGATAGTCCTGCGGGGCGGTTCCTGCGTTACGCCTCGATCTCATATACGAAAGTCATACCGTAATTTCTTTCTGCCACAGAAGCGCTGGCAGTTCTCCGGAATACGCCTGGCTCATGACAGTAACGACAGGATTTCATGATGATTACATCGAAACACCTCAACCAGAAAGCTACTCCTGCTCCGCTCCCTTCCATCGCCGAGGATGTGCTGGAAGGCTTTTCTCGCACACCCAAGAGTCTGCCGCCAAAGCTCCTTTATGATGCTGCCGGCTCCGCCTTGTTTGAGCAGATTACCTGTTTGCCGGAATATTATCCTACGAGAACAGAAGCGGGGATATTGACGGCACATGCGGAGGAGATATGCAGCCATCTTCGCCGCAATGTCTCTGTCAGCGAGCTTGGCGCGGGAACCGCAACCAAGACCCGCATTCTGTTGCGTTCTCTTGTGCAGCGGCAATTCGGCGTGAATTACTTTCCGCTCGATGTCTCCGATGCCGCCCTGAAGTTAGCCAAGGATGAGGTGGAAAGCGAATTGAGCACGGTGAAAGTTCACCCTCAGGTGGGCGATTTCGACAACCTGACATTTCTTGCACATCAGACCCCGCCACGCCTTGTTCTTTATATTGGCTCCAGTATCGGGAACCTGGAAAACGATGAAGCGATAGCCTTGCTGCAGAACATTGCTCGGAATTTGTCCACCGGAGATAAGTTGCTTCTTGGCGCAGATCTGGTGAAGGATGCCGAAGTCATGCATGCGGCGTATGACGATGGTGCGGGAGTGACCGCTTCATTCAATAAAAACCTTCTTGTCCGGATCAACCGGGAACTGGGGGGGCACTTCGACCCCGAATCTTTTTGCCATATCTCATTCTGGAATGAGGCAGAATCGCGCATCGAACTGCATCTTGAAAGCGCCTGTCGGCAATCAGTTAAAATTGATGCCTTTGATATGACCTTGCAGTTCGATGAGGGTGAGCGGATTCACACGGAGAACAGCTACAAATACACCCTTGAACACCTCGAAAACCTGCTCAGGTGTGGCGGCTTTCAGGTCGAGCATACCTGGACAGATCCTGCTTCCTGGTTTGCGGTCAGCCTTGGCGTGATAAGATAAAAACTGCTCAGGTTTCTGATTCGATTGGTGTGATTCCCATTCGCGTGCGATTTTCGTTCGCGGGCTGCGGCTCGCAGCACTCGGGTCAGCTCGCCCATCCGCTGTATCATATCAAAGACAGACTAAACAGCAAAAAATCACGCGAAGACAACCGTTCAAATAAAAAGTCTGCGTCCGAGAAGATTGAGAATGAGGAGTATGAATGTTTGAGTGGCTGGCAAGCCCGGAAGCATGGGTTGCATTGGTAACGTTGACTACGTTGGAAATCGTTCTGGGTGTCGACAACATTATCTTTATCTCAATACTAGTAGGACGTCTTCCCGAAACCCAGCGAAATTTTGCCAGAAGGATAGGCCTTGGTCTTGCGATGCTGAGCCGGCTTGCGCTATTGTTTTCGATCTCCTGGGTTATGAACTTGACCAAACCCTGGTTTACAATTTTCGGCAATTCCATTTCAGGGCGTGACGTCGTCCTGATCGGAGGAGGACTGTTTCTCCTGTTCAAGGCAACCCATGAAATACACAACAGTCTGGAAGGCACGGACAATGCTAGCAAGAACATCGCCGTCACGAGCATGGGCATGGTCCTCGTACAGATAACCATCCTTGATATTGTGTTCTCGCTGGATTCCGTCATAACGGCTGTCGGCCTGGTCGACCATATTACGCTAATGGCTATCGCCATCATTCTCGCAGTTCTGGTTATGTTATTGGCGGCCAAGCCCATAGGGGATTTTGTAGATAAGCATCCCACGATCAAAATCCTTGCTCTTTCCTTTCTGATACTGGTCGGCGTTACCCTCATCGTCGAGGGTTTCGACGTTCACGTTCCGAAGGGCTACATCTACTTCGCGATGGCATTCTCGGTCACTGTGGAGTTTCTCAACCTTCGGCTGCGCAAGAAAACTGTGGAACCGGTCAGGTTGCACAGGCACATAGATAACGTCGACTGAGGATGGACTTGGCTCTTCGCCCGCATCCCCGCTGATTCATCCGATGCTTGACTGGCAAAACGGTCAACCGTATTCCGCCCACTTCGGTGATGTCTATTTCTCAAGAGACTCGGGACTGGAAGAAAAACGCTACGTCTTTCTGCAAGGCAACCGGCTGGCTGAGCGTTTCGCCTTGTTGCCCAAGGGCAGCGCCCTTTCCATTGGAGAAACTGGATTTGGCACAGGACTGAGCTTTTTGTGCGCCTGGCAGCTATTCGATAAAGTTGCATCACCTGGAGCCAGCCTCGATTTCTTCAGCGTTGAAAAATATCCGCTCGGCGAAGAAGACCTGAGCGCAGCGCTTGCGCTCTGGCCCGAACTGCGCCCATATGCCGATGAACTTATGCTGCGCTGGCGGCGGCGCGTACCCGGATGGAATCGATGGTGTTTTGCCGGGGGACGAGTACGTCTCACGCTGGCGATAGGTGACGTGGCCGAGGCCCTGCGTGAAACGCGTGACATGGATGCATGGTTTCTTGACGGCTTTTCACCCTCACGAAATCCCGAAATGTGGACGCAGCAGGTCTTCCACGAGATTGTGCGGGCGTCGCGAGCGGGTGCAACCTTTGCCACCTATACCTGTGCCAGCGTTGTCCGTCGGGGTTTGGAGCAAGCAGGGTTTCATGTCAAAAAAATGCCCGGCTTTGGCCGTAAGCGTGAAATGCTGCAAGGTAAACTGCCTGGCTCACCTCCCATTCGATCTGCTCCGGCCACCGCGATCGTTATCGGGGGAGGGGTGGCGGGATGTGCCGCTGCTTCAGCGCTGGCCAACCGTGGGCTTGCGGTTGAACTCCTGGAATCGGAGCCCCTCCTCGCGGCTGGGGCATCAGGCAACCCGATTGGCCTACTGCATGCCCGCCTGAGTGCAGGAATGAATGCACTGCACCGTTTCGTGCTGGCGTCCTACGGACATGCGCTTGCCTTGCTTGACGAGAAGTTGCCCGTCGACGGCGTCCTGCGAAGTGAATGCGGAGAGCTGCAATTGGGGTTTTCCGCTGAAGAAGCAAAACGGATCGAGAAGCTTGCGGCCCTGAACTGGCCCTCGCATGTGTTCCGGCCAGTAGATGCGGTCGAAGCGTCGGCGCTTGCGGGCATCGAACTGCCGCATGGCGGCCTCTGGTTCCCCGCCAGCGGTTGGCTCACTCCGCCTCAACTTTGTGCAGCATTGCTTGGCAGTCAGGCTATTACCCTGCATACCCGTCACACCGTAAAATCACTTACTCCAACAAATCACGGCTGGCGCGTGCAAGCAGAAGACCACAGTAAGCAAGCATGGTCCCTGGAGGCTGAGATAGTTGTTGTTTGCACCGGATACCA
>DATEEZ010000032.1:0-4806 GCA_035280905.1 Nitrosospira sp. | reverse complement strand
CTGCCAGTTGGAGCGACGAAAGGAACAGCATATAAATATGAACGCGCGATACGCGAGACGGATGACACGGCAAAGGACACGGCAAAGGACACGGCAAAGCTCATCCAATTTAGTCTAGATGAGAAATTGCATCAAGAAAAGTAGTATCTCGCTGATGATATAATCGGTTTTTACGAAGTATCGAGTTTGTCTGCACACTGATGCTTAATTACAAGCAATTGCACTATTTTTGGGCGGTCGCCAAGGCAGGCAGCATTGTCCGCGCAAGCGAACGTCTGAGCCTTACGCCCCAGACCCTGAGTGGGCAGATCGGATTGCTGGAAGATACGCTGGGAGTGCCCCTTTTTTTAAGAGTGGGAAGGCGTCTCGAACTGACCGAGACAGGCCGCCTCGCCCTATCATACGCCGATGAAATCTTTCAGATCGGAAACGAACTGGAAGAAGCATTGCGTGCGCGCCCGGAACGTCACGCCATTCCATTCCGGGTGGGCGTTGACGATGCGGTCCCCAAATCCATCGCCTACCGGTTATTAACGCCCGCCATGGAACTTGCTTCGCCTGTACGCATTGTCTGCCGCGAGGACAAACTGGTGCGTCTGCTGGTAGAGCTGGCGATCCAGCGAGTCGACCTGATACTGGCCGACCGACCCATGCCGGATGAAGCAAATGTGAAAGGCTACAGCCATAAGCTGGGCAACTGCGGCATTACATTTTTTGCTGCACCGCGTCTTGCAAAAACGTTCAAAAAAAAGTGGCCCCACCTTCTTGACGCGGCGCCCTTGCTCATTCCCGGTAAAGACGCCGCCATACGGACCCCGTTGATGCGATGGTTCGACGTTCATCAGCTCCGCCCCCACATTGTCGGAGAGTTCGACGACAGCGCACTGATGCAGGCATTTGGACAGGCAGGCATCGGCATTTTTATTGCCCCATCCGTAATAGCCGATGAGGTGCAGCGCGAGCACGGCGTTGCTGTTGTCGGCCGCACCGATGAGGTTACCGAACAGTTTTACGCCATCTCCCTGGAACGCCGTCTCACGCATCCCGCCGTCGTCGCCATCAACGATACAGCTCACCGGGAGCTATTCGCGACCCTGGCGGCCACCTAGCCCCTTCAAAAGGGGGCAGGTGTCGCCGTTACAGGGATTATACTGTCGATTACCTCACGCGTTGTTCCCGGCGCTCAGGAACAATTGATTGATGCGCTTGACGAAGCTGGCGGGATCGTCCAGTTGGCCGCCCTCCGCCAACAGCGCCTGGTCGAACAAAATGTAGCTCCAATCGGCGAAATCAGTCTCCTCCGATTTCA
Organism: Nitrosospira sp.; assembly: GCA_035280905.1. Classification (GTDB taxonomy): domain Bacteria; phylum Pseudomonadota; class Gammaproteobacteria; order Burkholderiales; family Nitrosomonadaceae; genus Nitrosospira. The sequence continues at coordinate 3,497 of DATEEZ010000032.1, read as the reverse complement.
GGCGCTCTACCATGGGATGGTAAGGGTTGATTTCCAGGATAGGCTTGGTGGGCGCCACATTCTGCCCGGCCGATTTCAGCAGGCGCTCCAGGTTTCCGCCCATGTCATGAGTTTCCGCCACCAGGCAGGCGGGGGATTCGGTCAGGCGCAAGGTGACACGTACATCCTTTACCTGTTCGCCAAGTACTCCTTTTATTTTCTCGGTGAGCTCCTTGTACTCACCCGCTTCTTTTTCCTGCTCCTTTTTCTCCGCCTCGTCCTCCAGTTTACCCAGATCGAGGCTGCCTTTTGCTACGGACTGCAGATGTTTACCCTCGAACTCAGGCAGATTTGCAACCAGCCACTCATCCACACGATCAAACAGCAGAATAACTTCGATCCCTTTCTTGCGAAAAATTTCGAGGTGCGGGCTGCTTTTAGCTGCCTTGAGACTGTCGGCCGTGACATAGTAAATCTTTTCCTGCCCATCCTTCATGCGTCCCACATAATCGCTCAAGGATACGTCCTGCTCTTCCGAATCGGAATGCGTGGTAACAAAGCGCAGCAGCTTGGCGATGCGCTCGCGGTTGGCGTAGTCTTCCGCCACTCCCTCTTTCATTACCTGCCCGAATTCCTTCCAGAAGGTCTTGAATTTGGCCTTATCGTCGTCCTTTTCACTTTGCGCCAGGTCATCGAGTAATCCCAGCACCTTTTTTACCGACCCGGCTCGTATGGCTTCAATGTCTTTCGATTCCTGCAATATCTCGCGGGAAACATTCAGCGGCAGGTCATTCGAATCTATTATTCCCCGTACGAAACGCAGGTAATTGGGCAGCAACTGTTTGGCATCATCCATGATGAATACTCTTCTGACATACAGTTTGATGCCGTGGCGGGATTCGCGATCATACAGATCGAACGGAGCGCGGGAGGGGATGTAAAGCAGTTGCGTATATTCCTGCTTGCCCTCTACCCTGGCGTGAACATACGCCAGTGGGGGTTCGAAATCGTGTGCGACATGCTTGTAGAATTCGTTGTACTGCTCTTCGCTGATCTCGTTTTTCGGGCGCGCCCACAAGGCACTGGCCTGGTTGATGGTTTCGTCTTCCTCGGTGATCGTATTTTCATTTTTTTCCTGCGACCATTCCTCTTTTTTCATCACGATGGGAAGGGTGATATGATCCGAGTACTTGCGAATGATGGAGCGCAACCGCCAACCGTTAAGCAGTTCATCCTCTCCCTCGCGCAAATGCAAGGTCACCTCAGTGCCGCGGCCTGGTTTCTCGACCGTCTCAAGGGTGTAATCTCCCTCACCGCCCGATTCCCAGCGAACGCCGTGTTCGTGTGTCAGGCCAGCGCGCCGCGTGGTAAGCGTCACTTTGTCAGCAACAATGAATGCGGAATAAAAACCTACCCCGAACTGGCCGATCAGGTGCGCATCCTTGGCCTGGTCACCGGTTAGCGCGTCAAAAAATTCACGTGTGCCGGACTTGGCGATAGTGCCGATATGGTCTATCACTTCCTGCCGCGACATGCCGATGCCATTATCCGCAACGGTAATGGTGCGTGCGGCCTTATCGTAGCTTACACGTATTTTCAAGTCCGAATCGGATTCGTACAGAGCGCCATCGGTCAGAGCCTCGAAACGCAGCTTGTCCGCAGCATCCGATGCGTTGGAAATGAGTTCGCGCAAGAAAATTTCCTTGTTACTATACAAGGAATGAATCATCAGCTTGAGGAGTTGCTTGACCTCGGTCTGAAAATTCAAATGTTCTTTTGTAGCTGTTGCTTCCATTGTTTTCCTCCAAAAAAAATGCAATAAAATAAATGAGGGCAAATCCGGGATTTTCAAGTTGAAAAGCTTCATATCGATTATTTTCCATACTACCTCTCTGCCCTACTCCTTCATTTGCCGCACACCCGATTTGATTTCTGAATATCGTTAAACCGGAGTCTGACCATGCACATCACAAAAATTCTCATACGTTTCATGGCCGCCTGCTTGCTCTGTTGCGGCTTACCTGCCGTGGCGGACAACAAAACCGGCAAGCTGCCACTGGACAAGATCAAATTGCCAGCCGGATTTTCGATCGAAGTGTGGGCCGAAGTGCCGAACGCGCGTGGGCTGGCGCTGGGAAAAAACGGTACGGTGTTCGCAGGCTCATCGGATGAAGGCAATATCTACGCGATTACAGACAAGGGGGACACCCGCGAGGTAAAAACCATTGCCAGAGGACTCGGTCTTCCAATAGGTGTCGCCTTTCGCGATGGGGCGTTATACGCCTCCTCGGTCGATCGCATCCTCCGTTTTGACGATATTGAGGAAAAACTCGATCAACCCGGAAAACCATACGTCGTTACCGAACGATTTCCCAGTGAGAAACACCATGGAGGCAGATATATAGGTTTCGGGCCGGATGGTCTTCTATATGTTGCGGTTGGAGCTCCATGCAATGCCTGCGAAACCGAGCCCCACAAGTTTTCGCTGATTTCCCGCATCAACCCGGATGGCTCAAACTACGAGGTCTTCGCATACGGGGTACGAAACTCGGTAGGATTCGATTGGCATCCCGAAACGAAGGAATTGTGGTTTACCGATAATGGCCGGGACTGGATGGGCGACAACTTGCCGCCGGATGAGCTCAACCGCGCGCCGAAAAAAGGGATGCATTTCGGCTACCCCTATTGTCATTCCGACGATATCCTTGACCCGAAGTACGGTGCAAAGCGGGATTGCCGCAAGCTCGTTTCACCCGCAGGGAAACTTCCTCCGCACGCAGGCGCCTTGGGAATGCGCTTCTATACAGGGACCATGTTTCCTCCCCAATATCGCAACAGCATCTTTATAGCCGAGCATGGCTCGTGGAACCGGCGCAATAAAATCGGTTACCGCATCGAGCTCGTAAAGATAAAGAACAACAAGGTGGTAAAACAGGAAGTGTTTGCCGAAGGCTGGCTGGAAAATGAAAAAAATTGGGGAAGGCCCGTGGATGTGCTGGTGATGCCGGACGGAGCACTGCTCGTATCGGATGATTTCGCCGACGTGGTTTATCGGATCAGTTATAAGAAACCTTGAGCAAACTGAGCAATGCAAACAAACGTAAACCAAGAATTCAGGAGCCTTCGTTTGGGTGGTCGATGTGGGAATAGCTGATAATTCGGCTCCGATTGATTTCTCCACGCTTTCCCCTGAACGCGTGTTGGACGCTCTGGAAAGCCTCGGTTTCCGCAGCGACGGGCGACTGCTGGCACTCAACAGCTACGAGAACCGCGTCTACCAAATCGGCCTCGAAAATGGTGCACCAGTCGTAGCAAAATTCTACCGTCCGGGACGCTGGACGAACGAGGCCATTCTCGAGGAACACGCGTTCGTGCAGGAACTGGCCGAGCACGAAATTCCTGTGGTACCCCCGTTGGTGCTGCAAGGAACATCACTGCATTTTTTTGAGGGATTTCGTTTTACTGTTTTTCCAAAGCATGGCGGCCGCGCGCCGGAACTGGAAGATCACGACACACTG
>DATEEZ010000031.1:0-4519 GCA_035280905.1 Nitrosospira sp. | reverse complement strand
CCCAAGGCCTGCCAACAACATTGCATAAACTTCGGGCTCGGGGACGACGCCTGCCACCAGCGTTGCCGTAACGCCGTACTTTGTTGAGAGGTCGGAATTGCTGACTTCCTGTGCAAAATAGTCTCCGCCGCCGACGAATACAGAGTAGTCACCGGGCTTGAGATTCATGAATGTGTGCGAAATCCTGCCGTCGAGGGTGCCATCGGAGCCGAAGCCGGTGCCGTCGTAGGCGTGACCGACATATTTGAAGAAGCTCAGGCTTGCGGGGATGGGAGTCCCGTTCAAATCGCCCGGGTCGTTACCGATCGACCAATCCGCCAAAGCCTTGAATGATCCCTCAGCACCGGGAGCGCGATTGGCAACCGATATTTCGGCAGAATCGTAGTCCGCGTTCACCGGGGCGAGGTGCGCCAGACCCTGATAGAGAGAGAAACCAGGTTTCAGGCCCAGCTGGGAAGTCGAGACGTTGCCCAGATGGTCAGTCACCTGGGAAGTTGCCTGCTCGAACGTGAGTGTCACATTCGTCTCTTCAGCAAGGGTAAAACGGTAGGGACGCAGCTTGTGGCTGTCGCCATTATCGGAGTCGGTCCCATCGATCCAGCCATAATTGCCTGTAACGGCCTGATCGGACAATCTTGCCGTGCTATAGGTGCGGTCGAAAGTGCCGAAATTACGGCCCGTATAACCCACGTGCGCCATCGCGGGCAGCGAGATGATGGCTGTGACAACAGGCAGATATCTAAATGCTTTTTTCATATTGGTCCCTCGTTGATTGTCTGATTGACGGAAGGCGTGTTTTCTGTGTTTTTAGGATATCGGCATATTCGTGTTTAAGTGCCGACGTCGGAGAGTATTTATTATTCATATCGATAAATCAATGTGACATATTGTCGCATGCGGCAATATGTCGCAGCATTCCTGCTGGAATACTGACGGGAACGCGGATTGGACCGTAAGAAACAATGCTTGGTGAGATATGACCTGAATAAATAGGAAGAGGGCGCCGGGAACCTGGCCCTGATATTCACCAAGCCGGCTTGAGAATTATAGAAAGCGGTATGAATACTGGTATTTGATCAATCAGGGCTGAATCCAGTTTGTACCGTTGACCTTCACGGCGCTGACGGGGGTTTTGCGGCATTTTGCATCCCCGCTTCTCCCCAATAGGTCGGCTATTGGCTTGGCACGGGGTACGCAAATCTACTCCCAAAACACCTCGCCATTATCCCGTGATCCGGTGAAATATCCGGGCTAGATACGTTGTGGAGGGAGGTCGTTGTGAAGGAAAATCCTGGGACGACGGGAGGACAAAGTGATGGTGTCGCGGCGCTCCCGAAGACAGCGGGCTAGGTAGCGTTAGTGCTGGTATTGGCCAGCTTTTTTTGATCCGACGAGATTATCGATGGCCGTAATCAATGCAACAGTGTCGACAGGTTTGGGAAGGTGTTTCTGGTAGCCTGCGCTCATTAATTTGGTCTTGTCCTCCGGATGGGCGAATGCCGTGAGGGCAATGGCGGGCGTCATCCCCCCATCTTCTGCCGGGAGGCTTCTCACCTCGGCGATGAACTGATACCCGTTTTTTTCGGGCATGCTGATATCGCTGATAACAATATCCGGCCTCTCGGTCTTCAAGAGTTCCAGGCCTTCGGCTGCGTGTGCCGTCGTAATTACGCTTGCTTCGCGTTGCGTCAGAATCCGCCTGATGAGTTCGCGCGCGTCCAATTCATCATCGATAACCAGCACTTTCAATCCTGTCAACAACGGTTGTTCGATGCATTCCTGCGTTGGCAAGGGTTCGCTTTTCGTCTCGGGAACAGGAGGCGCGATCGGCAGGTTCACGATAAAGGACGATCCCTGTCCCTCACCTGGACTTTCTGCGCGCACTGTTCCACCATGAAGCTCCACCAGTTGCTTCACAATGGCGAGACCAAGACCCAGTCCGCCGTACTGCCGCGTAAGCGAAGCATCTCCTTGTCTGAAGCGGTCAAAGACATAGGGCATGAATTCGGGAGTGATTCCCAGCCCGGAGTCGCTTATCCTGATCTCGAGGAACAAGTCACGCTGTTCTACTGTGACTTCTATTTTCCCGTCTTTGGGCGTAAATTTTATCGAATTGGAGAGCAGGTTCCAGAGTATCTGCTGGAGCCGGTTGGAATCTCCAATGATGGAAGTGACGTTCTCGCCCAGCGTTTTTTGCAGAATGACTCCTTTGGCCTGCGCTGTCGGCCTTACTGATTCAACCGCTGTCTCCACCAGATTGGCGATATCCAGCCGATGCATGTCCAGTCTCACTTTACCGGAGATTATGCTGCTCATCTCAAGGAGATCTTCAATCAGCTTGTTCTGGGCACGCGCATTTCGCTCGATCGTTTCCAGCCCCCTGTGAATATCCTCTTTTTTAAGGTTTCCACTCAGGATGAGTTGGGACCATCCCAGGATTGCATTTAACGGAGTTCTCAATTCATGAGAAAGGGTTGCCAGAAACTCGTCCTTAAGGCGACTTGCGCGCTCAGCTTCATTTCGGGCAATTCGTTCGTTCTCGAGAAGGTGCCGTTTTTCCGCATCTGCCAGGGCTAATGCTTCGCCGAGTTTCGCAACCTCATTGCTCGTTGCTTTCCCATAGCGGCTGGGAAGAATGCCCCGGGTAACTCCCGCGACCTGGCGGCCGAGATCGGCCAGCGGCCGTAGTATACTGAGCCGGGTATAAAAAATGATGCCCATGGTGGCCACCAGGGCAACGAAGATAAGCGCCATCTCGAAGACGATCTGCCGCTCAAGCCGCGCCCGCCCGAGATTTGATTGGGTTTGCATGCGTTCACCAAATAAGTCCATGAACGCCTGAATCGGCTCCATAATGCCGGCTTTTTCCGCAATATACTGCTCACTGAACAGTAATCTTATTGCGAGATCACGGTCCGGTTGTCCGCGCACCGTAAAATTGCCTTCGCTGTCCTCATGTAAGCCTTCCATTGCCGCGAAGGCGCGTCGCTCAAGTTTGACGAGCCTGTTGGAGCGTGTCAGCGATTCCTGCAGCAAGCCATATTCCTCGTTGTTCAAGCCTCCTTGCTGAAACTTCTCCAGCAAGGGAATAGCGACGCCTTGCCCGGAGGCTGGAGTTTTCCCCGCAAGAACAAAATCCCAATATGTGGGGTAATAATTCGTTGGGCGTGGACGCAGTCCATTGCGAATATCCAGTATTTCGTTGAAATACTGCTTGTAGACCGGGTCGCCGGTGACGACGTACATGCGGGCCATGCGTGTGAGGTCGTTGGAGGTGTGAAGCAGTTCATCCCCGAGCAGCAGCGCCTGGAATCGGTGCCGCTCCGCGATGTTGATCTCCTCGCGGATACCCATTGAATGAAAGACGAGCGCACCGATCGCCGTCAACAGCAGTGCGAGGGTAACATTGGAAAAACTGATAAAGTTTCTGATGTTCATGAATCTATTTCGTCGCAGTTGCCCGTCAATCGCCTGTCAATTGCCTGTCATTTAATTCTATACGCCCGGGCTCCTCAGCGCGATTTATTTACAAACTCCTGTACCGAGGCGACGGTGTTCGGCAAGTGGTTTTCTTTCCGTTTTCCTAAAAGAACGGCAACACACTCTATTTCTTCATTTTTATGCAATGCTGCTGAAATAAACGGATGCTAGATTTCTCGGTATCAATACACGAGGAAAAAAATGCGTTCATATCGCTCCCGTCTGGTTTTTGCAGTTCTTGCAATTCTGCTCAGCTTCAGCGCAGCAGTTGCCGCACTGCGTAGTATGTCTGCGAGCGATAGTTCCGATTCAAGTCAAAAGATGTTTGATGATTTCAACAAGGCGTTTATCAGGCACTGGAAAACGCGAACAGGTGTGGAGGTTACGATCCGGCACGCAGAAAGCAAGTTGGGTATACCCTTGCGGGCGAATGTAGATGGCCTCAATGTCACGTCACTTGCTCTGTCTTATGATCCGGAAGCACTGCAAAAAGCCAGTAAATTTACGTTGCCTAACTGGCAAAAGCCCTTGCCACAAAATTCCCCATATACTTCAACCATCGTTTTTCTCGTGCGCAACGGCAATCCGAAGAAAGTGCAGGATTGGAATGATCTCGCAAAGCCGGGCGTCGAGGTCGTAACCTCCAATCCGAAAACTTCCGAAGATGGGCGCTGGAGCTATCTCGCTGCATGGGGGTATGCCCTTAAGCAGCCTGGAGGGAATGATGCAACAGCGCTTGAATTCGTAAAAAAATTATTTGGCAATGTAAAGACTCTGGAAACCGGAACACGTAGTTCAGTAACGACTTTTGTCGAACGCGGGATAGGAGACGTGCTGCTGGTTTGGGAGAATGAAGCTCACCTGATTGTGAAAGAACACGGCGGAGGCAATTTTGAGATCGTTACACCTTCCCTCTCTATCTTGGCCGAACCTGCTGTCAGTGTAGTAAGCGATGTTGCCGCACGGAATGGGGCGCGCGAAGTGGCGAAGGCTTACATCGATTATCTCTACACCCCCAGGGCTCAGGAAATAGCAGCCC
>DATEEZ010000030.1:0-3510 GCA_035280905.1 Nitrosospira sp. | reverse complement strand
GCGAGGACGTTTACCCTGTAGATGACTTTCGGACGGAATGGGGTCCCATTTTTCATCGGGGGCGGCTGGATGGAAGCGCGCGCGTACTTATCCTGGGGCAGGACCCGGCGCAGCATGAGGCAATCGTGCGCCGGGTTCTTGTCGGCACGGCCGGAAAGCGCGCGCAAGGATTCCTCAAACGCCTCGGTATCACCCGAAGCTACGTCTTCATCAATACCTTCCTCTACAGCGTATATGGACAGGGGGGAGGAACCCGTCATATCGCAAACCCGCTAATTGCCGCCTACCGCCATCGATGGATTGCGGCGATTCTTCACACCAGCCCGATCGAAGCTGTAGTCGCATTTGGCGGTCTGGCGAATACCGCCTGGCAGGATTGGCTTGCTTCACCCGCCGCCGCGGAACTCGGCTCTTCGCCGCCCTTTCAGCACTTGACGCACCCTACCTGGCCGCAGAGTTCCGCTCGCACTCGCGCGGAGCAGGAAGCCGCAACGACGAAAATGCTGGAGAACTGGAACGATGGGCTGCGGGCGCTCAAGCCGGTTATACAGAATCCGGATGTGGCGGGTGGGCTGGAATTGTATGGCAGCGCATTTGGCCCGGACGACCTTCCGGACATCCCTCCGGATGATCTCCCACCCGGCCTGCCTTCATGGATGCGCACCGAAGAGGGCTGGGCGGACCGGAAAGGCGAGACCGTGTTGGACAAACGCCGCACCATTGTAGTGCGCGTACCCAAAGAGGTGCTGCCGCGCCAAACATAGACGCCGCGCATTAAACATACTACCGTTTAGTCTTTCGCCCATCGAATAAATAACTCTACAGCATATGAGCCTGATCGTCGCCGGCCGAATCGTCCCATTGAGCCAGGATCGGAAGGTTGCCCGAAGCGAGAATGCAAGCTTCCAGGGCAGGGTATGGATCGGCGATGATGGCCGGATCGCGGCGGTAACCAGGGGTGGAGGGGGTGCAGCGACTATAGAGAATTCAGTGCGCTCTGCTGAATTCGATAATGCTCCCGTAGTCGATGCGGGCAATGATCTCGTCGTCCCCGGGTTTATCGACCTGCACAGTCATCTCGCCTATGCGACGCTTCCCCTCTGGACCGAGCCCAATCGCACTGTACCGTTCCAGCACCATGACATCTGGCCTACACGACCGACTTACGCGGAAAGCATCACCTGGCCAGCGTATGCGTTTATCGAGGCTGCACCGGCAGAATTGCTCGCCTATGCGGAAATCCGCGGGCTGGTAGGCGGCACTACCAGCATACAAGGTTCTCCACCCAGCAATCGCCCTTTGGACGGCTGGCTGGTGCGAAATATCGAAGATGAAACGCTCGGGGGAGAAATCGGGCGTCATCAAGTACTCACCTCGACGCTCACTCTCAAACCCGAGCAGCTTGGCGAGCGTGCTATCAGCATGCGACAGGGTGCAACCTTCATTTATCATTGCGCAGAGGGTCGTCCCGGTTCGATCGTCCAGCGGGAGTACCGCGCTGCCCACACTGCGGGATGTTTGCAGCGCAGGCTCGTCGCCATTCATACCAATGCTGTTGAATCCGCCTTATACGGTACGTGGGGCGACCCGGGTGCAATAGTCTGGTCCCCATTTTCAAACCTGTGGCTATATGGCACCACCATTGATGTTCCGGCAGCATTGGCGCGAGGAATCAGCTTCTGCATAGGATCGGACTGGGGCCCATCCGGGACACGAAACGTACTCGGTGAATTGAAGGTCGCTTCCCTGGTAAGCGAAGCGAAAGGATGGGACTTCTCTCCCTTCGACCTGATCAAAATGATTACTGCGAATCCGGGGGATGTACTGGCCGAAGCATGGCAGCGGCAGGCGGGGCGACTGCAACCCGGGGCACTGGGGGATGTGGTAGTAATTGCCTCCGGTGCAGAAGCGGTTTCCCGGCCCGATCCCTTCAAAAGCATTCTTCGCGCTACCGAAGCGGATGTGCGCCTGGTGATGGTGAATGGAAAGCCGCTTTATGGAACTGAACAACTCATGCAACAGGCGGGCGCAGCGCAAACCAGCAGGATATCCATAAATAGCGAAACGCGACGTCTTGTCCTCACCCGATTTGAAGGCAATGACGGCCTGTGGTCTTATAAGGATGTTCTGAAACGGTTGGAAGAAGTTCGTGATGATCCCAAGGCAGCGATTGAAAGCGCGCGGCGCCTTGCGTTTGCCGCCATTCGCACCGGCGCACCGTCGCCATTACGGCTGGCTCTGGATATGCCCACTGGTCGGGTGCCTGTAGGGGGTTTGCCAAAAGATTTATCGACGATTACCGTTCCACCCATCCAGCCGCTTGTGCATGACGAAGCGTTCTTCGCTTCGATTCCACGGCGCGGGTTTCACGAGGGATTGCTTGACGGGCTCAGCGAGTTTTACGGTTGATTTTACGGTTGATTTTTTATGGATGATCAGCACCATGCTGCCCCCCTTCTTCAGGCCCAGACAGGGCAGCTTCTAAGCGATTTCCTGCTTGGCGAATCTCCACGCGGCGAGCAAAGGGGGAGGGGGAGGGGGCGGCGGCCTGACTTTCGCATTCCCCAAGCACGGGTGCTGGACGGTGGAGAACGTTTACAGATTATCGATACGTTGATTGCTGTGATCGGCGGCGTCTATTGTCATCTTCCCCAGAAACGCGCCGCCTACGCGCTTGATCCGGTGCAGGCATTGCAACTGCTGCGCGCGCAAGTGGCGATGTTATCGGAAGGGGAGTTTCACTTGGCACTGACCTCGATCATCTCGGGTTTGCGTGATGCACACACACGTTACTCAGGGCCAGGCGCAAAACAGGGAGCGGTAGCAGCGCTGCCTTTCCTGGTGGAGCAGTATGGGCCTTATGACGCACCCACCTTTGTCGTATCGAAAGTATCAGCACCCGAACTGATAAAGGATGCCAGATTTAAATCAGGAGTGATTCTGGAGAGTTGGAACAGCATACCCTTTGCTCGCGCGGTCGATCTGCATGCAGACCGGGAAACCGGAGGGCGTCCGGATGCACGGCGCGCAAGAGCCCTTGAATCTCTTACTTTCCGCGCGTTGGAGTGCGGGCCCCCGCCGGATGAGATGGCAGTGGATATCGCTTACCGCGCCTCGCCCCGAGGAACGCTACGGGAGACACGAATCCCGTGGCGGGTCGTTCTGCCCGAGCGCGCGCAAACCAATCATCAACCAAGTTCCCGAGCATCGCGCTATATTGCCGCTGATCCGGCGGCAGAAGCCGTGCGCCGCACGAAGAAGCTCATGTTTTCAGGAAACGTCTGGGAGGCCGATCGCGGCGGCGTTGCCGTCGCACGCGACGAGAAATGGATCAAGACGCGGTTTCAGGACGTACTGGCAGCCCGTATTGTCAGAAACAACTCATCCGGCGAGCTGGGCTATTTACGTATCTGGAGCTTTGACGTCGAGGATGACGATGCATTCATCGCCGAGGTAATGCGCCTGCTGGATATATTGCCTGATAACGGCCTGATTCTTGACCTGAGGGGT
>DATEEZ010000029.1:0-6063 GCA_035280905.1 Nitrosospira sp. | reverse complement strand
GGCAAAGGTATTTAGGCCTGCTAACACACTTGTTTCGCGCCCGCGTTGCTGCCCAAAAAGCGTGGGGCAAGGCGCGAAGCGCAGGGCATAGTGAGCCTATGATCAAGCTTTGCAACGCAGCATTTGCGTTTTTTCATGCGCAACTCTAAGGGACGGGACGCGGGCGCGAAACAAGTGTGTTAACAGGCCCTAACCTTTGCCAAATCCATTCTTAAGTACTACCCTGAAGTTGAATCAGGCTGAATCGTCTTTTGAAATTCCTGATACCTTCGTGTTTACCTTCCTTTTTGAGGAATTGCCACATGAATCCACCCGAATGGAATCCAGCTAAGGGCCTCGATCCCGACGGCAATCGTCTGCCAATCAAACTCGACACGACATCCAACGGAGAATTCGCGCCAGTCCCGTTATCGCCTGCAAATCTTGCCGCGAATCGTCTCGCCCGCGAAGCGGCTGACACAAACGCGAAACGTCTGGGAGTTTCGCGGCGGCATTTTCTCATTTCCGCTTGTGGCGCCGCCTCCACCCTTCTTGCATTCAATGCCGCGAATGCTGCCATAGGCAAGGTAGGCGGATTTTTCGATCTGCCAAAGGAAGCTGCGCTCGAACCTGCGCTGGCCCAGGCGGGGATCGGTGGTAAAGGTGAATTCATTTTTGATGTGCAAGGCCATTTTGTGAACCCGAACGGGGCGTGGCTGCAAAAGCTTAATCCTGGCGCAAAACCTCTAAGCCAGATGCCCAAGACGGGCTGCGCACTTGGATTGGAGCCAGGTTCATATAGCTATTTGCAATGCCTCGGACCGGATGAGTTCATCAAGGACGTGTTCCTCGATTCGGACACGGACATGATGGTGCTCTCTTTCGTACCATCGCGGCCCGATGCGGAGCCGCTCACGATCCAGGAGGCGGACGCAGTGCGCAGGATCGTCGACCGGATGGAAGGAACACACCGCCTATTACTGCATGGTCGTGTCAATCCCAATCAGCAAGGTGACCTGGAACGAATGGATGAGTTGAAGGATCGCTGGGGCGTATCCGCGTGGAAAACGTACACACAGTTCGGACCCCAGGGAAAAGGCTACTTCCTGTCGGATGAAATTGGTATGCGCTTTATCGAGAAAGCACGCAGTCTCGGCGTGAAAGTAATCTGCGTGCACAAGGGCCTGCCTTTCGGCAAGCAATCCTACGAGCACAGTAAATGCACCGACATCGGGGTGGCAGCCAAAAGATCCCCGGATATCGCATTTCTGGTCTACCACTCCGGCTTCGTAACCACCTTCCCCGAAGGTCCCTTTGTGGGCAGGGGTGCGGATGAAGGCGTTGATACCTTGATCCGCTCACTCATTGATAACGATGTCACTCCGAACAGTAATGTTTACGCGGAGCTCGGCAGCACTTGGCGGTACTTGATGCGCGACCCTGAAGCTGCGGCGCATGTGTTGGGAAAGTTGCTGAAGTACTGCGGGGAGGACAATGTCCTCTGGGGAACTGACTCTATCTGGTATGGCTCGCCACAAGACCAGATCCAGGCGTTTCGTGCCTTTCAGATCGCGCCTGAATTGCGCGCAAGGTACAACTACCCGGAAATTACTCCACAGCTACGAGCGAAGATTTTTGGTCTCAATGCTGCCAGGGTTTATTCGATCAGCCCGGACGAAGTAAAAAAATATATCGGGCGCGACCGTATTGCACACGAACGGCTGGCTTACGTCGAACACCCGCAGCCGCATTTTCTTACCTACGGACCAAAGACGCGACGCGATTTTCTGAACTTATTTGGAGCAGGAAGGCCTTAGTTCGCTGTCCTTTCCGCAATCGTGCGGCTCTGGACTCTCCATCCACGCTATTTGGATACAAAGGGGCTTGTCGCGGCGTGGAGAGAGGCGCTACTGGCGCAGAAGGTATTATCGGGCTTGACCTCCGGCTATACCAGCTTATCCGATTTCGCTTGCACCCGCAGCCGATAGTGGCAATAGGAGCCTTATTAACAGGAATTGCCGAGGAAGCGAACCGCCGAGGCTACCAGTTCGATGTAGCCAAGATTTTAAATTCGGGGAGAGGAGATCGAATCGAAGAAACCGAGGGCCAGCTTCTCTTTGAATGGATTCACTTGCAAAAAAAACTGGAAAAGCGGGCTCCCGCTCTACATCAGCAGTTTAAGAACATTAAAACGCCCGAGCCGCATCCGTTATTTCGCATTGTTCCCGGCGAAATCAGGTGGGAGAAGTTTTGATTTCAAGGGCGGCGAATTAGTTACAGTGAAGTGTGAAGATATTATCGGCATCTTGCGTTGCGAATGTTCCGAATTTTCTTCCTTCCCTGTTCAAAACATTCTTCAGCCAGGACGCGTCGGCATTAGATGTCCGATTTAATCTGAAACGCCTAACCTGCATGGGCACCAGGGACAGGCGGACCAGTTTGCCGGTTTGCGGTTCAACGCTCACGAAATACATCAACGTCAGGTCACCCCGATAAGCCTCGTGCCCTGAGATGCCCTCGTAATCGTTCAGGAAGTCGCCGCATCCGTAAAGAATGAGTTTTCCCTTGTAAACCTCGATTCCCTTTACGTGATGCGAAGAATGCCCGTGGATGATATCAACATCCGCCTCATCGATCAGGCCATGTGCAAAGTCCTGTTGCTCCGCTGGAATTGCATAACCCCAGTTATTGCCCCAATGAATTGACGCAACCACAATATCGCTTGGGAGGCGAACTTGTTTTATTCTGTCGCGAATTTCCCGAACCGTCTTTGCTGAAAAATCGGGCAACAGATTCACGCCTGGTCGGTCTTCGCGAGCTGCCCAGCTCCAGGGTATGCCGCTTGTTTCCGATCCAAGTGAGAAAACCAGCACGCGCCCCTTTCCGGGAACAACCATCTCCGCGGGTTTCTGTGCCTCTTGAATATTGCGGCCGGCACCGGCAATTTTTACGTTGGCTTGTTTGAGTGTTTTCAGCGTCTCCGCGAAACCTGGATATCCCCAGTCCAGGACATGATTATTCGCCAGTACGCAGCAATCGATCTTCGCAGCAGTGATACACGGGATATTGTCCGGGTTCATGCGATAGTTCACTGCCTTGTCCTGTACGTCGTCACTGCGGGTAACCGCGGTTTCGAGGTTAATGACGCGAACATCGGGTTTTCTACGCTCCAGTTCGGCAAGAGCATCTCCCCAGATATAAGAAAATGCTACCGGTTTTTTAATCGTGCCGTTTGCCTCTTCGGCAAGCGTGACATAGCCGCTGGCGCTTTTCATATATTCTTCATAGAGAACAGGATTGCCAGGATGTGGCAGAACCTGATCGATACCTCTGCCCGTCATGACATCACCGCAAAGAAACACCGTAATCGTGCTGCCGGTTTGCGATACAGGCGTAAGCAGATCCTGATCATTGCCCTTGACCTGGACTTGTCGGCCGTTTATGACAGCCTGAGCGTAGAGCGGATATGCAGCCAGCGTAAGCCCCGCGGATAGCGTGGAAAGCATGAACTCCCGCCGCTTCAATCGGTGCTTGATATATTTTTCAATTCGGGAATTTTTCACGTATTACACCGTATGAACCGAACGCTTTACAGGAACGAGTAAAAGCTGCTCGCTTGTTTGAGTATTCAATCGCCCGCATCCCGCCGATCAGTACCCTGTTTCGGTCAGCTTCCTGTTCCATCAACTTCATTTCGTTCAGGAGGCAGGTTGCCAGCCGGGCAAGGTCAAGCCGACATATAAATCCCCACGTTGATCGGAAGGCGTGTTCCTGTCCAAAACATCCCGAAATGTTCCCGTACTCTGGATTGCAGCCCAACCAGGTGCGGAAAAGGTTTCTTCGTTATAAACGTATTTTGACAGCAAGGGGTTGGTCAAAGCCTGGGAAAAAGCGTCTACCGCCACCATTCGGAGCATGAGTGATGGCAGAGGTGAATCTTCCACCAGATCCTCTGCAAACAGGCCGACATAAAAATCGATGTCCTCTACGCGCCTGTATGTCTTTCTCAGGAAATCGACAACCCGTAGATCCGTGGAGATATCTGCGAAATCCTGCGGACGCTCCAGGGAAACATAATGGCGATAATCGGTGTAGGGGGCCAATTCTGCCAAACGGCCCTGATCGATTGCACGGGTTTCAATTTCCCATAAGAATTCAGCCGTGTTGAAAGGGCCGAGACGACCCGCACGCTGGCTGCTCATGTCGGCAAAGGCGCGTCGCAACCCTCCGTCCAGTAACAGCCTGTTATTCATGGAAGTTTCTCCCAGGAGGTACGAGCGCCCGTTCCAGGTGATGGTATCTGGAACGAGCGAGTGCCAGCGATACAGCAAACTGAATTCGGTCGTTATCCAGTTCGGTTTGTTCCACGGTGCATCCCAGGCCACTGAAGGGTCAGCGCGGTATGGCACCAGGGGAGAGATATGGCTGATGTACTCCTCCACGATAATCTTGATGAATATCACGATTACATTATTCCTGGCGGTCTGAAAAACGCGCTCATCATCCCATTGAGGATGCATCCGTTCTATTTCCCCTGCCAGCCGATTGTGCTCCCGCAAAAACAAGGTGTTCAGCATCGCCACCTGGGGAATGGCATTTGTTCGATCCCCTCCAAAGGCAAAAATATGTGCCTGCAACTCTTCCCGACGTTCGGGTACCCTATCCAATGCCCTCTCCAATCCGAGGGGCGCGTCGAGAACGGCAAACTCCTGCTTCAGTACCCCATTATCGAAAAGGAAAGGCGAAAACTCCTCCCCGCCGATAAACTGCGACTTCAATCGGCCCCGTTCCCCCCTCGCTTCGCTTTTGAGACGAAGGGCAGCAGTCTGCTCTGGTAGTCTTCCATAAAGCGGACACATGTCGATCTGGTGATTGGATGTATTTTGCAGTCGAACTGTCTCGGGTTCTCCTGCCTCAGGCATGCGGGTACGGATAAAACTGTCAGTCAGATACTGGGCAACCGCTGGAAAGAGCAGCGTCGATTTGTCGGACAATCGCTGTTCTCCACCCTGTTGCTTGAAAAGCCCAAGCAGCTCGCTGGAAAGCGGCAGCTGTTCCGGCTGCTTCTTCGCGGGCAAATGGCGAGCACTCCAGTGCTGATCTGTAAGCGACGTCCATGAGGTGTAAGGGTGAACGGTGCTCCACGGATGCGGCCGGTGGCGGCAAACATTTACTACCCGATTGATTGCAAATTCGTTTAATTTCCTGGCCAACCACGGCCAGCTTTCACCTATCCGCCACAGGAGCTTCAGAAGACGATTCATTAATTTATTGCTTATCATTGCTCCTCCGTCTTGTTGTAGTATTGATTGTTTATGTCAGAGCCTCCAACCTGGCCCGGATATTTCACCAAACCGGCCTGAAAATTGCAGAAAGCGTTATGAACACGGGTATTTGATCAACCAAGGCTGAAATCCATTTGTACCAGCGGCCTTCCGTGACTGGCGGGTGTTTTGCAGCATCTTTGCGCCCCTGCTTCGCGCCAATAGACCCGGCTATTGGCCTGGCGTAGATACGCAAATCTACTCCCAAAACACCTCGCCATTATCCCGTGATGCCGTGAAATATCCGAGCCGGGGAATTTTGCTGACAGAAAGCTCGACTTCACAAGTACTGGATCTTGACCTAAGTATAGTTAATGATGGAAATGCGTTACTGGCTGATGAAATCGGAACCTTCCGATGTAAGTATTGATGACCTCGCCTCGATGCCTGATCAGACGGTAGCGTGGTATGGAGTGCGCAATTATCAGGCGCGAAATTTCATGCGCGACCAGATGCGCGTCGGCGATGGCGTTTTTTTCTACCATTCGAGCTGTGAGGAGCCCGGAATTGCCGGGATTGCGGAGGTAAGCAAGCCCGCCTATCCAGATGCCACGCAATTCGATCCGGAGAACAAATATTTCGATCCGAAAGCCACACCGGAAAATCCGCGCTGGTTCAATGTGGATGTACGCTTGGCCAGGAAAACCCGCCTAGTGGGGATCAAGGAGTTACGCGGTTACCCGGAGCTTGCAAACATGCGTATCCTGCAAAAAGGCAACCGGCTGTCTATTACGCCGATCGATCCGGCAGAGTGGGATTT
>DATEEZ010000028.1:0-7854 GCA_035280905.1 Nitrosospira sp. | reverse complement strand
CAAAGCTGCTTCCGAACCTCATGTTCTGTTTCTCAATCCCGATTGCATTCTGAGCAAGAATTCCTTGCCACGCCTGCTCCATGTATTGGAAATGAACCCGAAGGCCGGCATGGCGGGCGGGCTTTTAATCAATCAGGATGGAACCGAGCAGGCAGGAGGCCGCCGTGCCGTACCGACACCATGGCGCTCCCTTGTGCGGGCTTTTGGCTTGTACCGCTTTGAGCGCTATTGGCCACGCCTGTTTTTTGATTTTCACCTGCATAAGCAGTCTTTACCACCGGGACCTCTAGAAGTGGAGGCTATTTCCGGGGCACTTATGCTCGTGCGGCAGGAGGCAATTCAGGACATTGGCCCATGGGATGAAGGTTATTTTCTTCATTGCGAAGACCTCGACTGGTGCATGCGTTTTCGAAACAAAGGCTGGAAGATACTTTTTGTGCCTGACGCGCCGGTGGTGCACTATAAGGGAACATGCAGCAGGTCACGCCCCATATTCGTGGAATGGCACAAGCACAGGGGAATGATGCGCTTCTATCGCAAGTTCTTCCGGCATGAGTACCCGGGTGCTCTCATGTGGCTGGTGGCAGCGGGAATATGGTTGCGTTTTGGGGCGATTGCCACAGTTTATTGCATCCAGTATATGGGGAGACTGGCGCGATCAAGGTGAAACCAGCGATCTGTTTCCCGGACCTTTTTCTGACCCCCGATCCCGATCTTGCAGAATCCACGGCGCTGCTCCCCGCGCTAACAAATCAATGGCTGCTCTAGGTTCCAACCAAAAAATCATGGTCACAGGCGCTACCAGCATCATTGGTGGATTCCTGCTGCCAAACCTGCTGGATGCCGGTTACGAGGTTCATGCGATCAGTCGTCAATCCGCTGCAACATTGCCCTCCAATGACAAATTGACGTGGCATCAGGCAGACGTGAGCGAGCCGGAACAGCTACCTGACGTAAACGCGCAAATTCTCATTCATCTCGCCCCGCTCTGGCTCCTTCCACCGCTGCTACCGATACTGGGCAAGCTTCAACTGAAACGCGTGATCGGCTTCGGTTCGACCAGCGTGTTTAGTAAAGCGGATTCCGCCAGTGCGGTAGAGAGAGAGGTGGCAACCCGGTTGGCGGAAGCGGAAGAGGCTGTCTGCCGCTTTTGTAGCGCATCCAACGTGAACTGGACAATATTTCGTCCAACACTGGTTTATGATTGTGTTCGCGACAAAAACATTACAAGAATTTCAAACTTTATCCGTGGTTATGGCTTTTTTCCGCTGATCGGGCAAGCTTCTGGGCTGCGACAACCAGTCCACGCGGACGATCTCGCGCAAGCGTGTATGACAGCACTCTCCCAACCCCTGACTTTCAATAAAGCCTACAACCTGAGCGGCGGTGAGACCTTAAGCTACCGCCAGATGGTGGAGAGAATTTTCAATTCACTCGGCAAACCTGCACATTTCCTGGTGGCTCCCTTGTGGCTCTACCAGCTGGCAATACGGTTTGCCATACTGCTGCCTGGCAAGCCAGAGATCACGACCGAAATGGCAACGCGAATGAATGTCAATCTGTGTTTTGACCATACAGAAGCGACCAGCGACTTCGGTTTTACGCCGAGATCGTTCTCACCTGAGTGGGGCAATAGGCAGGAATAGTAATAGTAATGGCAACCCCCGTAAAAATAGATATTCCCGATCACGAGATCGAAATAAAGGCAATTCGTGCGCAAGGTGCCGGCGGACAGAATGTAAACAAGGTATCGAGCGCCGTTCATCTACGCTTCGACATTACCGCTTCGTCGCTGCCCGACATTTATAAGGAGCGCCTGCTGAAGCTCCACGATCAGCGCATCACCCGGGAAGGCGTGATCATTATCAAGGCGCAGCAATATCGCAGCCAGGAGAAAAACCGGGAGGAAGCCTTAAAACGCCTGCGCGAACTTGTCGATAGCATCGCCGAGCTGCCGCAAAAACGAAGGCCAACCAAGCCGACGCTGAGCTCTCGGAAAAAGCGGCTGGATAGCAAGACACACAGAGGCCAGATCAAGATCATGAGAAAGAAATGGGTGTCGGAGCCGATGTCGTGATGGTATCCGAAGCTTCTTCTCCGCCTTGCCCTCTCCCCTGCCCCCTCTCCCACCTTGTGGGAGAGGGCACGCTTCAATGAGTGGAGGCGAGTTCATTCCCGCCTTTACCGGAGTCGAGCGGGCTGCTTTGCGGGTTTACAAGATGAGAACTCAGTACTTCCGGTTGATGCATCTCCGTTTCTGGAATGGATCCCGATATTATCGTGGGAAAAATAACGGAAAAAGCGGTTCCAACATTCTGTTCGCTGGAAATCCTGATCTGCAGTTTATTGTTTTCGGCCACAGTCTTGACGATCGATAAGCCTATTCCGCTCGAAGTCCTGTTATGCACTGCCGCCCGCGGAGTGTAAAAGTATTCATCGAAAATATGCGGCAGGTCTTTTTCACCGATCCCGATCCCATGGTCGGTAACGGTTACGATACCGTATGAACCTGCACCTTCAACGGCAGCCACAATTTCTACCGTTGTATTGTCATATGAATAAGCGATAGCGTTTGAAATGACATTTTCAAACAATATTTCAAGCTGGTTGGGAATACCTTCAACGGTGAAGTCCCGGACCGATACCTTTACGTCGATATGGCGGGAATTGGCAATCGGCCTTAATTTATCGATGCATTTGCGGATCACCGTTTCAATGTTGATCTGCTCTCGTGCATTGTTGTCACGCGCGGCGGCTTTCAACCGTTCCAGCTTGAGAACATCCAGAATAAGCCCGGCCATGCCGGAAGCACGATAATCGATCTTTGATATCACTTCTCTTATTTCGGGCGGTACCTCCCCGCAGTATTCTCCTTTTATGAGGTTTATCTTGCTGCGGATGGCATCCAGCGGGGCCTTGAGCTGATGTGTCATCAGCACTGCATAACGATCTTTCTCCACTTGCGCCCGCCTGATCTCTTCGTAGGCTTCAACAAGATGGTGCTCATGAATGCGCACCACAATCGCCAGTCTTGAAACGACATACCAGACAATGATAAAGAGCACATCAAGCGTAAACATCCACAGGAAGATATTGATCTTGAGCGGACTCAGAAAGGATGTACCGGGATCCGTCGCAGTGGACCCGGACGCCATTAAAAGAAGCGGATGTTCAGCCAGCAAAACAGTGGCATACATGACGCAAACCAGGGCGGCTACGACCAGGCTTTCCAGGGTCGAGAAAAAGATGCACGCTAGCGCTATATGCAGCACGTAAAAGAAGGGGGCGGGACTCGCGATGCTGCCGATAAAATGCACTACTACCGACAAGCACAGGAGATCGACAATGATCTGGGCCCAGATATTTATAGCAGGTGAGTTATATTTTGTCTGCCGCTGAAAATCCAGGGCTTGAATGTAAATGACATTTGCAATGAATAACACCAACGTTACAGCAAGCGGCCATCCTTGCTGGTGGGTAATGCCGATTTTCGTAAGCTCGTCCGAAGCAACGAGCGCGAACACCTGAAAAAGCAGAAGAACCCCGATAACGCCCCATCGAAAGATAATAAACCACCGGGCGTTATTGATTAATACTTCATCGCTCAGCTTGGCGCCGTTCGCCCCTACTCCAGGAAGCGTGAAGCGATTCTTATCGGACAGATTCCAGGAAAACTCGGCAATCGCCATGATTACAGTCTCCAGGAAAATTCTGCTTCAGGATTCGTTATTCCCCAGCCGGCTACGAATAATCGATAAAAAACTGACCGGCTCGACCGGTTTTTCCACAATCAAAATCCACTCGTCAGAAAGGCCTGTGAAATAAGGACGAATTTCCTCGCCGAGCGAAGTCATGAATATCAGGTGAAGTCCAGGAAAGCGCTTGCGTATTTCCACATATGCCTCAAGGCCTATATCCATTGTTTCAACCATCACATCGAGAATCGCCAGATCGGGAGGATCCGCTGAATTCCATAGTGAAACCATGAAATCATTCATCGTCTGATAACTATCGACCGCATATCCGTTTGCTTCCAGAATACGCCTGACAGTATCCCGGATATCCGGATCATCATCGATATGCGCGATCCGCTTCGCCACTCTGCTTCCTTGAGCTAATGCCGATCCCGGTACCTCACCCGGGAGCTTATCGGCGTCCTGTTGTTGGATAGGCGCATGCATGACACTTCCTCCAGTCACAATTAAATTACTTGCAAATACCCTACGTTATTCAGTATAGAGCAAGCTTGTGTAAAAAATGTGTCAGTTACGTATTGAAGTTTTGTGAAGGCAGTCATCTGCCGTTTGGGAGGACAGGAGGATAAGGCGCAGGGTGCAAGGCACCCTGCGATTGCATTGATGCACCCGTATGGATAACGAGAAGAAGAAATGGAAGAAATCCTGCTCAGGCGAGCACGCGTTGCAACCAGTTACGGATATCGTGTATCTCTTCCCTGCAAACAGAGTGCGCCATCCCGTACTCATGCCATTCCACCGGATAACCTGACTCAAGCAATCGCTCGCGCGATGCAGCAGCCAGAGTTATCGGAATGACATTATCTGTGACGCCGTGCGCCATGAAAATCGGCATCGTGAAATTGGCGTGATGTGCCTCTTCCGCAAGGGTCTGTGGCGCTGGCAGATAACATGAAAGTGCCATGACCCCCGCCAGTTTTTCCGGATAACGCAGACCGGCGAGCAGCGCGAGAGCCCCGCCCTGAGAAAAACCCGCCAGAACAATGTTCTTCGGCTTGATCCCTCGCTGCGTTTCGTGGCTCACCAGGACTTCGACGGCCCGCTGTGACTCCCGCAGGCTCGCCATATTCTCCTGAAGCCTCGTACCTCCATCGACAATATCATAGTCATACCATGCACGCATGACCATTCCCCGGTTGATGCTCACCGGTCTCCTGGGTGCATGGGGAAACACGAAACGGACGGCTGGGATGGAAGACAACGCGAGTTCATCCACGATCGGGACAAAATCGCTTCCGTCGGCCCCCAAGCCATGCATGCAGATGACCGTATGAGTGGGATGAGCGCCCGTTTCCAGTTCGATGGAAGGAAGCAGATTAGCAGAACTGGAATTCATGAGAGAAAATGAAGATCGACCGGTTGACTTGGATGGGACACGGGATTAGATTCGCACTTTTCGATTCTTATATACAAGACCATATAGCAGGGAGAGGACTATGAAACGCAGGGATTTTATCAAACTGGCGGGGGTAAGCGCCGCATTATTTCCCGTCGCGCCATCAGTATTCGGCCAGCAGGTTGGTCAACCGGTTATTCCGCCGCGACGCTACACTTATCGTGTAACTTATAAAATTGATCTTCCAGGGGACGGAAAAAAAGCACGTTTGTGGCTACCGCTGCCGGATACGGAGGATTCTCCCCACCAATTTTCCCAGGGAAGTGTCTGGAGCGGGAACGCAAGCACGGCCAGATTTGAGAACATTCCTGGAACAACCTCGCCAATGTTTTACGCTGAATGGAACCGTAGCGGTCCCCGCAGCGTAACGGTGAGCAGCGTAATCAAAACATCGGATCGCACCGTCAACCTGGAGCGTTACAGGGAAGGTAGTTCGAGCACGCTTCCCGCGGACGTGAAGCGTTATCTCCAACCCACCAGACTCATTCCGCTGGACGGCATCGTCCGCAAAACTGCGCTATCCATTACCAAAGAGGCCAAAGCCCAATCGCAGTTGCAAAAAGCGCGCGCGATATATGACTGGGTAGTCGAAAATTCCTATCGCGACCCGGCAATACGCGGCTGCGGCCGAGGTAACATAAAAGCAATGCTGGAAACTGGTCATCTTGGCGGCAAATGCGCCGATTTGAATGCATTGTTTGTGGGGTTGGCACGTGCGGCGGGCATTCCCGCAAGGGATAACTATGGCATCCGCATCGACGAATCAGTGGCACACAAAACGCTTGGCCAAGCCGAGGATATCACCACTGCCCAGCACTGCCGGCCTGAATTCTATCTGGCCGGCCTCGGCTGGGTACCCGTGGATCCCGCGGACGTGCGTCAACTCGCGCTGGATGAAGAACTTCCCATTGAACACCCCCGAGTGGCTGAGTTACGCGAAAAACTCTTCGGCTCATGGGAAATGAACTGGGTGGCGTTCAACCACGGCAGAGATATCAGACTGGCGCGAGTCAGCGTAGTGGGCGAACTGCCATTTTTTATGTATCCCCAGGCCGAAGTAGCGGGGCACGAGCGGGACAGCCTTGAACCAGCGGAGTTTGCTTATAAGATAACCTCGTCCCGCCTAGTGGGTACCGGGATCAAGTTCTAGGGCCTGTTAACAAGCCCTAGTTCCAAAAATACCCCTCGCGCCGTTACGGGAGCTGCACTGTTAATCGATTCCTTCGCCACGGTTTTCGTCTGTCGCAGCTGGAATGATCTTCTGCAATTCCTGGAATAATGCGCGAAAGCTTTTGGGAGGCTTGTTTGCGAGCTTCTCCTTCGTAGCGTTGCGCGCGAGTGCGCGCAATTGCTGCAAATCCGCGCCGGGGTATTTCTGCCCCAGTTCATTGAGCGCCTGCATTTGCTCGTCCGTCATCAAGCGCTCGCGCCAGCGCTCCAACTGATGCAGGCGTGCGGTACTTTCGAAGGTTAAATTCCCCCACAGATCGAGTTTTTTCCGAATGGGCTGCGCATCAACGTCGCGCATCAGTTTACCGATGAGCTGCATCTGCCGGCGGAGGGCGCCATGCTTACGTATGCGCTTCGCTTCCAGCACGGCCTCCATCAAGCTGTCCGGCAAACCGAGTTCAGCCAGCCGCCTCGAATCGAGTTGAACAAGGGACTCGCCTATATCCTGGAGCGCGTGCATTTCCTTCTTGCGCCTGGTCTTGCTCGGTCGCGCTTCCCGTTCGGAATTGTCTGTCAGATTCTCTTCCAAGGCGCTTCCCAAATTAATAAACTGCTATCATACGTTATTAACACATCATCTGACTCCTCGCGGACTGTCCTCCCGGTCGTGGGCAAATTGCAGTACTCTGGATAGCTACTCAATATAATCCCTTAACCCCTGAACTCCCTGAAGTTGACCATGAATGATAACGCCATGCCTTCACAACGTTTTTCCTATTCGTTTTCAGTGCTTCAGCAAATCGCCCAGGATGTCCTGAACCAGGCGCGCAACGGGGGCGCCAGCGCCTGTGAAACCGATGTTTCAGATGGTTTTGGGCAGAATGTCACAGTGCGGCGGGGGGAGGTGGAAACGATAGAGTACAACCGCGACAAGGGGCTGTCAGTAACAGTTTATGTCGGGCAGAAGCGCGGGCACGCCAGCACGTCAGATTTTTCGCCGCAAGCGATAAGTGATACCGTCGCGGCGGCGCTCTCGATTGCTCGACATACGGCCGCGGACGATTGCGCGGGGCTGGCCGATCCCGACTTGCTGGCGCACGAATTTCCAGATCTCGAATTGTATTTTCCCTGGGACTTGCCGGTCGAACAGGCAATAGAACTGGCTCAAATCTGTGAAGCGGCTGCATTTGCAACCGATAAGCGCCTTACCAATTCCGAAGGAGCCAGCGTTTCACTGGGCGAATCACAGTTTGTCTACGCAAACAGCCTGGGATTCATGGGGGGATATCCTTCCTCTCGCCATAGTATCAGTTGTGCGATGATTGCAAGTCAGGACGATAGCATGCAGCGTGACTACTGGTACAGTGTGGCGCGCGATGCTTCCGATCTGGAGCATGCCGACGAGGTAGGCAAGAGAGCCGGAACACGTAGTGTCGGGCGCCTGGGAGCGAAGAAAATCGCTACGTGCGAAGTCCCCGTTCTGTTCGAGGCGCCCATTGCATCCGGCCTGATCGGGCATTTCGTTGGCGCGGT
>DATEEZ010000027.1:0-5609 GCA_035280905.1 Nitrosospira sp. | reverse complement strand
GCTGGCGAGGGTCGAACAGGAACAGGAACAGGAATAGGGATAGATTGTTGCTATCATTGTTCAGGATTACCCTGAACGCATCTTTCACCCAGATCCAGATGGGAGTCATTACGGTTACGAACACGATTTTTTCCAACATGCCATCTCATATCGGGCACTCCGGACACCACAACCATTCTCCAGCACGCAATCATGGACGTGCGTTCGTCATTGCCATTGCCATAAACGCCGGCTTTGTCGTAATTGAATTCGGTTACGGTTTTGCCGCCAACTCGACGGCACTCATGGCGGACGCAGGGCATAACTTGTCGGATGTGCTCGGGCTTGCGCTGGCCTGGGGCGCAGCGATTTTGAGTCGCAAGGCCCCGAGCGAACGTTATACCTATGGTTTACGCAGCACTTCTATACTTGCTGCGCTGGCGAATGCTGTTCTGCTCCTGGTTGCCTGCGGTGCAATCGCATGGGAAGCTTTTCAGCGGTTTTCACAACCTCCGGTCGTAGCAGGCCTCACCGTAGCCGTCGTTGCAACCGCTGGTCTCCTGATCAATGGTTTGTCTGCCTGGCTGTTTTTGAAGGGGAGCAAAGAGGATCTGAATATTCGCGGCGCCTTCCTGCACATGGCGACGGACGCTGCGGTTTCGGCGGGCGTTCTGGTATCCGGGGTGGCGATTCTTTTCACGCAATGGTATTGGCTCGACCCGGTGATCAGCCTGATTGTCATTGCCGTCATTATCTTCAATACATGGGGTCTTCTACGCGACTCGGTTCAGCTTGCGCTGAGCGCCGTACCTCCACATATCGATATTGCCGCGATCGAAGCTTTTCTGCGCGATCAGCCGGGTGTGACCGACGTCCATGATCTGCATATCTGGGGTTTGAGCACGATCGAAAGCGCACTCACTGTCCATCTCGTCATGCCCGACGGGTACCCTGGCGATGCTTACATGGACAGCATCAGGAGGACCTTGCAGGCGCGCTACGCCATTCATCACAGTACATTAGAGATCGAACAGGGAACCATCGATCATTATTGCCCGGTGGGATCAGTGGGGCCATCCATTGATCTGCATTGATCTTGCTACCATAAAGCATCCGCCAGGTCTGTTATTATTCCCTGTTCACAAGAACAAATAACGACATCAGTGCCACAGCTTAATTTCGATACCCTGATAATTGGCAGCGGTTTAGCCGGACTTACCCTCGCGCTCAATCTGGCGCAAAACAGGAAAGTGGGCCTCATCACCAAGCGTGCGCTGCTCGATGGGGCAAGCGGGTGGGCGCAGGGGGGAATCGCCGCAACATTATCGGAAGAAGATTCGCCCGAAGCCCACATCCACGATACTCTTGTCGCAGGTGCAGGTCTCTGCAATGAAGAAGTGACACGATATGTGGTGGAAAATGGTCCTCAAGCTATTCAATGGCTGATCGATCAGGGGGTACCGTTCACCCGTGACGGTGGTAATGGAACAGGCTATCACCTGACGCGTGAAGGCGGTCACAGCGTGCGTCGCGTCATTCACGCGGCGGATGCGACCGGGAAGGCAGTGCAATTGACCCTGATCGAAAGAGCGCATGCTCATCCGAATATCACTGTACTCGAGTATCACGTTGCAATCGATCTGATCACCAGCGCAAAACTGGCCGGTCGTATCGAGGGTCCTTATAGGAACGGCAATCGCTGCCTTGGTGCTTATGTGCTGGACAGCAGGGAAGGGAGAGTGCGCACCATAGCGGCAAACAACACTGTGCTGGCGACGGGTGGAGCGGGAAAGGTCTATCTTTACACTACCAACCCGGATACTGCGACCGGCGATGGCATCGCCATGGGTTGGCGTGCAGGTTGCCGGATAGCGAATATGGAGTTCATCCAGTTTCATCCCACCTGCCTTTATCATCCTCATGCCAAGTCGTTCCTCATCAGCGAAGCAGTGCGAGGCGAGGGCGGCCTGCTGAAACTGCCAGATGGCACCCGTTTCATGCCCGCGCATGACGAACGTGCGGAGCTTGCGCCGCGCGACATCGTGGCGCGGGCGATCGACTTCGAAATGAAGAAGCGCGGGCTCGACTGTGTGTACCTGGATATCTCGCACAAGCCCGCAAATTTCCTGAAAGAGCATTTTCCGACCATTTACCAGCGCTGTCTGGAATTCGGCATCGATATCACGAAGGAACCGATACCAGTGGTGCCTGCTGCTCACTACACGTGTGGCGGTGTCGTCACCGATTGGAACGGCAAAACCGATCTGGACAATCTTTACGCGATTGGCGAAACCGCGCATACCGGATTGCACGGAGCCAACAGGCTGGCAAGCAATTCACTGCTCGAGTGCCTGGTATTCGGGCAGGCCGCGGCACGGGATATCATGGAGCAGACGCCGGTACCCGTAACTGAACTGCCGCAATGGGACGAAAGCCGCGTGACCAACGCCGATGAGGAAATCGTCATCTCCCATAACTGGGATGAGTTGCGGCGCTTCATGTGGAGTTACGTCGGCATTGTACGTACCACCAAACGACTGCAACGTGCGCAGCACCGCATCAATCTTTTGCACGAAGAGATCAATGAGTACTACGCGAATTTTCACGTCACCAATGATCTGCTGGAATTGCGCAATCTTGTGGAGACGGCGGACCTCATCGTGCAAAGCGCCATGCGGCGCCATGAAAGCCGCGGCCTGCACTACAGCAAGGATTATCCGGACTTGCTGCCGGAGGCGAGCGATACGGTGTTGAAGCGGGGCCAGTAAGGCAGTGACATGGCTCTGCTGGCGGACTGACAACCCTGATTAATTAATTTTCCTGCATACTTCTTTCGTATCAATCGAAAACTCACACGGCTGTGGATTGCCCATCCAACGATGACGGTCCATACGGCCGGAACATCCTGCGTCTTCGAGAAGGGCGCGCTGCCCGGAGGCATCGCAAACCAGCACGACTGAGTGCTTGTCCTGGCGCAGCACTCTCACCTTATAGCCTTTAAAGTTTCGCAGCAGCGCCGGGTCATGTTGCGTTGCTCGTATGAGCAACTCCTTTTCATCAAGCCCGGGGGGAGGATTCTTGTAGCGGACAGTGGATTCAACCGCAGCCGCGAGTTTGGTCAGTGCGGAAGCCTTGATAAACATCTCTTCGCTGTAAGGAAGCTTTGGGGTGGGGGCGCAACCCGCAACGAGCGATAGCACAAGTGCGATAGTTATGCTGACGGGGATGGCGACGGGGTGTATTCTCACGAGACAACCTCCTTCCAGTAGATGTGGTTGCCCTGATCATCTTTTCCTGTATCCAGATTGCAATTCACCACGGCAGTTACATAACTATCGTCATTTTCGAAGACGGCTTTGGCGATGCGCAACCAGGTGGCAAGAACATTCTCCAGAGCGCGATCAAATATCGCATCATAGCTCATGAGTTCAAGCGGGGTCGCCAGGTTTTCCAGATATTGCGGGTCGAGATCCGCGACCGCAGGATAGGTCAGGCCGATATTGGCAGCGACATGCCGGGCAAAGGGAGGAAGTAAATTGCCTTCTTCCGCTTTGTCGACAACGAACTTGAATGCGCTGTGCCAGTTATCAATGATCGGGGGATCGGTTCGATAGGCAATGGTATAACAGGTTTCAAGCATGCTCTGCCAGGTGAGTGTAACGGCAGGATCGAGTTTTCCGCTGCCAGGTTTATCGCAGCAACCCCAGATTCCAGAATCCAGATGTTCCGCCAGGCCGATCTCACCGATATTCAATCGCTGGAAAATATAGGCATCCTGATGCATCTCGCATATCCGGTGCTTGTCCTTGTTCTTCTGGTATTCACCCACCTTAAGTTCGATGACAGGATGAATGGTCGTATCAGTGACAACATGGCTGGTGTATCCCAGCAGCCATGAAAATGCTTTTTGCCTGGATGCTCCATCGAGTCTTTTGATCCACTCGACCCCTGCTTTAATCATGTCGCCGGTTCTCTGGTAGTGCATTCGATCCGCCCACTCGCAAGCACTGGGGTGAGCAATGTCCAGATAGGGATAATCAGGGCTGACCGCGCCAAGCTCACAGAAACGGAAGTAATCCAATACCGAGACAATTGCTTCCGGAGTAAATCCCTGCTTTTCAAGCCGGTCCGGTTCCTTGACCAGGTTTACCATGGTGAGGTGTGCGTAAGCGCCAGGCATCGATACTCTTCCTGCTCTACTTTGGATGTGACGTGGATTGATCGAGAGTATGTTGGAGATAATAGGTGTTATTGTATATTTTGCCTCGATTTAGGGAAGCATCGAGGAAGCGATTGTGGTGCTCCTTCCAGAAGCAGTCAGGCCCTCCGGCAAGGCTCCAATTTCGTCAAGCTTGAGACTCAGCACTATTCACTACAGATCGTCTACAGCGGTTTAAATGTTCAGCTATTTCGAGAAACTGGTTTATCCCTATCCCGATTCCAGCAATAGGATTCCGCCCAACGGTTTTTTTGCTTTTATCTGGGAAGCGACAGAGGGCGTAAGGCGATATGTCATTGCGATGACGCTGCTCACCGCATCTATCGGTGCGTTTGAAGCCTTATTGTTCGCGATATTGGGAAAGGTCGTCGACTGGCTCAATCAGATACCACCCTCCCTTTTATTGGAGCAGGAGCGGAACACGCTTCTTCTGTTCGCCGGGTTGCTGATCGCAAGCCCGTTGCTGGTGGGCTTGCAAAACCTGGTCAAGCACCAGGTATTGGGCGGGAATTTTCCGATGCGCCTCCGCTGGAATTTCCACCGGCTGATGCTGAACCAGAGCATGTATTTCTATCAGGATGAGTTTGCGGGACGAGTCGCAGCCAAAGTCATGCAAACCGCTCTTGCGCTGCGGGATGTCTGCTTTATTCTCGGCGACATACTTGTTTATGTAACGATTTATTTTTTTACCCTGGTGGGCGTGGTTGGCACCTTCAATCCCTGGATATTGATACCTTTCATGGGTTGGTTTGCTCTCTACGTTTGCGCGCTGCGGTATTTTGTACCCAGGCTAAGCCGGGTTTCCCAATCCCAGGCGGATGCACGTGCCTTGATGACAGGACGCATCAGTGATGCCTATACGAATATTGCCACCGTAAAACTCTTTTCCCACGCGGGCAGGGAGGCGCGCTATGCCAAACTGGCGATGCAGGAGTTTCTGGGGACGGTACATGGCCAGATGAGATTGATTACTCAGTTCGAGACTGTGAACCAGGTAATGGGGGCAAGCCTCATCATCAGTGCGGTAGCGGTTGCTTTGCTGCTGTGGGTGGATGGACAGATCGGCGTAGGCGCGGTCGCGGCCGTGGGAGCGATGTCGTTGCGGCTTAACGGGATGTCGCATTGGGTCATGTGGGAAATGACTTCATTGTTCGAACAGGTCGGCACCGTGCGGGACGGAATCACCACTTTGTCACGTTCCCACCTGGTGACCGACCATCCCGATGCAAAACGTCTTCAGATTAACAATGCCGATATCCGGTTCGAGGACGTAGTTTTCTGTTACGGGGGTGAGGTCCCTGTAATAGACCATCTTTCGCTGCACATCAGGCCGGGCGAAAAGATCGGCCTGGTCGGACGCTCGGGTGCGGGTAAATCCACGCTCGTCAACTTGCTGCTCCGCTTTTATGAT
>DATEEZ010000026.1:0-4528 GCA_035280905.1 Nitrosospira sp. | reverse complement strand
GGATATTGAAAGATTTCACGATAACTACGAACGCCTGGTTCATTGGGGATATGATCTTCAGGAGCGAGCATTAAGCCATGGGATAAATTCCAGTACCGTGCCAGGTTCACCGGTCACACAAGAAACATTGCTTGAGGTTATCAGGCAGGCTATTGCACCCCGCTTGGGAGATCACGATAAGAAATTGCATGAACAGGATGTTGTGATTGCGGAATTGAGAGAAGCCGTGGCTGCTCTGCGTGACCAGAACGCATTCATTTCCGTCAAACAGGCCATTGCGGAGCAGGGTTTGGATTCAAGCCTCATGCCACTGTATCCAAATTCAAAGGAAAATCTTTCCAGTCTGGTGGGCCGGTTTTTAAAAAGACGGGGAGTTGAACAGGGGCAAAACATAGTTGCGAGGCTGGATGGAAAATCCTTGTCAACCGAGATGAACACTTATAGGCGCGGTGATATTTACGCAGCTTTGAATGAGTTCAAGCATATCAAACAGTTGGACCTCAACATAGGGCAGTAAAAGTCTCAAAAGGGCTGCCGGATATGCGGGAAGCAGTCGTATGATCAAAATCAGTAATTGCCCCATTTGATCGTCCTGACCTGGCTAAACAAGAGGGGTTTGCAGAATGGGTTTACTCGTCAAAGGCAGGTGGGTCGATGAGTGGTACGACACCAGATCAACCGGCGGTGGGTTCGTCCGCACCGACGCGCAGTTCCGCAACTGGATAACAGCCGATGGCAGCCCGGGCCCCAGTGGTGAAGGCGGATTTCCCGCCGAGGCGGGGCGCTATCATCTATATGTCTCGCTCGCTTGCCCCTGGGCTTCCCGCGCGCTGATTTTTCGCATGCTCAAGGGGCTTGAGAGCATGATCAGTGTTTCCGTGGTGAATCCCTACATGGGCGAGCACGGTTGGACTTTTGCTGAGGCGTCGGGAGTAGTACCTGATCCCGTCGGTGGTGCATGCTATCTTTATGAGGTCTACCTAAGATCAGCACCTGACTATAGCGGACGCGTGACCGTACCCGTGCTCTGGGATTTGCAGCGAAATACTATTGTCAGCAACGAATCAGCCGAGATCATCCGCATGATGAACTCGGCTTTCGAAGGAATAGGGGCTTTGACCGGGAATTATGCACCTGAGGCGTTGCTTCCGCAGATCGATGAGATCAATGCCCGCATCTATAGAGACGTCAATAATGGCGTTTATAAGGCTGGGTTTGCCACGGAGCAACCGGTGTACGAGAGGGCGGTGATGGCGCTGTTCGGATGCCTGGACGAGCTGGAACAATTGCTTTCACGTCAGCGTTATCTCGTTGACAGCCTCATCACTGAAGCCGACTGGCGGTTGTTCACCACGTTGATTCGCTTTGACCCGGTCTACCATGGCCACTTCAAGTGCAACCTCAGGCGTCTCGTGGATTATCCCAATCTCTGGGCATACACGCGGGAGTTGTATCAGTGGCCGGGCGTGGCAGGGACGGTGAACATGCAGCACATCAAGGAGCATTATTATCGCAGCCATCCCACCATCAATCCGAATGGCATTGTACCGGTGGGGCCGAGCCTGAATCTCGATGAGCCACACGATCGTGCGAAGCTGACATAGCGGCAATTGTCAGCAGGGTGGCATTTTTGGACCGGTGCAGGAGCAATAAGTAGAGTAGCGGTGAATGACCACGCACTTACGGCCCCGGGTCCTTCCGATTTTTCGCAGCGTCGATTTTCGCGGCCGAATGTCCGGGCGCCCGAGCGATCGGCAGATGCCAGCCGTGTCGGATGGCAGCCAGGCGCAGGCCAAAGCAGAGAGCTGCCCCGCTGCATGTCGTTGCAGCGGACGGAAGCTGTAGTCCATCGCCAATCACCACCACGGCCGCTCCAGCAAGGGCGGCGACGGCATAAATATCAGATCGCAAGACAACAGGAACATCAGAAAGAAGCACATCGCGTGTCATACCGCCGCCGATTCCAGTCAGCATGCCCAGCAGTGCCGCCATGACCGGGTCGAGACCGAAGACGATGGCCTTCTGCGCCCCGGAAACGCAGAACACCGCTAGCCCAGCGCCGTCGAATATAAGTACGGCGCTGCGCAGTCGATTGATGGCGGGATACCAAAAAAAAGTGAACGTACCGGCAAAAAGCGAGGCCGCCAGATAGCGCCAGTCGCTGATCGCCGCGGGCGGGATTGCGCCGATCAGCAGATCACGGAAGATCCCCCCGGAATTGGCTGCGGCAAAGGACAGCACCAGAACTCCGAAAAGATCAAGTCGGCGCTGGACACCGGCTGCCGCTCCGCTCAGCGCGAAAACGAAGGTGCCGACAAGATCGAGCGCCAGCACAAGGGCCTTCATTGCAGCATCCACGTCAAAAGCAGCGGAAGTAAACACCTTACCGCCTCAGTTCTCTAGCGCCTTGGCTCATGCTGAAAGCCAGGCCAGCGCGCTAACGACCATCGTTTCTACGCCAGTCTCCAGAGTGGGATGCATTACTGGTGCAAAATACGGACTGTGGTTCGTTGGAATCCTGTTGATTTCACCCGCGGCCTTGGCTTTTGCGTAAACGTCGGGATCGGTACCGCCGACGAACCAGAACATGGAAGGGACATCCCACTCGGTTCCGAACGACCCGAAATCCTCGCTTGCCGACGCCGCTTCGACTTCCCGTACGCGGTCGGCTGAGAAATACTGGCGGAAAGCATCGGCAACACGGGCGCTCGCATTGGTGTCGTTGATCCCCAGCGGGTAGTGTTCCAAGGTCGTAATCTCCGGCGGCCTGGGAGCTCCCGAAGCTGCAGCCTCTGCATTAGCGATACGTTCGATGGCGGCAAGCACTCGTTTGCGCACGCCTGCATCGAAGGTGCGCACGTTCAGCTTGATGACAGCCTCATCGGGTATCACATTCTCCTTGGTGCCCGCCTGCAGCGCGCCGATGGTAACGACAGCGGCCTCGGCAGTAGCAAGTTCGCGCGAGACGATGGTCTGCAGGCGCATCACCGTCGCGGCAGCCATGATTACGGGATCAATGCTTGCCTGCGGCATTGATCCGTGCGCGCCGCGTCCAAACAGGCGGATCTGCAGGCTGTCGGCAGCGGAAGTAATGGTTCCGCCACGGCCCCCGATGTTGCCAGCCGGTCCGACCATGACATGTTGACCGAGCACGACATCCGGCTTAGGAAAACGGTTGAGCAATCCGTCGTCAATCATGGCCCGCGCACCTTCTGCAGTCTCTTCGGCCGGCTGGAAGACAGCCAGCAACGTACCGCGCCATGCAGCGCGCGCCTCTGCTAGCAGCATGGTTGCGCCGACGAGCCAGGCAACGTGCATGTCGTGGCCGCAAGCGTGCATGACCGGGACGGTTTTGCCCTCGCGATTCGTGGCCTTGACCTTGCTGGCATAGGGAAGCCCGGTCATTTCCTCGATGGGTAGCGCATCCATGTCGGCACGCAGCATGACCGTCGGCCCGTCACCGTTGCGCAGCAGTCCCACGACACCGGTTTTCCCGACTTTCGTCGTCACGTCATACCCAGCCGCGCGCAGCTGCTCCGCGGCCAGGCTCGCGGTTCGCGATTCCTGCATCGACAGCTCCGGATGGGCATGCACGTCCGTATATAACGCCTCCAGATCCGGCAGCAGGCTCTGCAGCCCGGCAAGTGCCTTTCCAGGAGAACTAGTGGGTTGCAAGGCCATACTCGTATTCCTTCGTTAAAAATTGCCATGAGGATAGTTGACCAGCGCATTTGAGCCCAGCTTCTTCATACGCGCAAGCTTTTCATCAGTGGATGAAGTGGCGATTACCGGCGCGCCAGCCATTTTTGCAAACTGCAGGGCAAAGACGGATACGCCCGTAGATGAGAAGCTGGTCGCCCC
Organism: Nitrosospira sp.; assembly: GCA_035280905.1. Taxonomy (GTDB): domain Bacteria; phylum Pseudomonadota; class Gammaproteobacteria; order Burkholderiales; family Nitrosomonadaceae; genus Nitrosospira. Next base: position 667 of record DATEEZ010000026.1, on the reverse strand, counting down.
CATCCGGTAGGTTCCGGTACACTCCCCTGGCTCCAATTCCGCCGACGGAGAAAAGTCCAGTCCAGAGTTTTTTCCGAGCGCAACACCTTCGTACTCGATACCGCCAAACGCTTCCGGTTTGTACGCTTCCGGAAATTCACGCCGTATCTACCAGCATTTTACCGGGCCCCGACTTCCAGGCTGCCCGCACCGCCGACGACCAGGAGCCGTGGGATTCCTGCTTTTTTGACGGCGCTGATAACCTGCGCAGGATCCGTGGAGACAAAACGAGAGGCGCTGATAATAGCGTCATGACCTGAGAGAAGGGGGGTTAGGGCGTCCCCCTGGTTCACATCAGCCGCCGCGAGACGAAGCCGGGGCTTCACTTCCACTTTGGAGACGTGGCGTGCGATGCAAGTTACGATATGTCCGCCCGAAGGAATTCCACGGTTAAACGCAATCCAACACGGCCTGTCACTCCTGTCAATGCAACCTTCATCTGTCCTCCATAAATCGGGAGGTCGGGAAGAATTCTACCGACACGGGATAACTGCCCGGCCTCTTTCGATTGGCCTGGTTACCGGGAAAGGCCGGGAAAACACTGTCAGCTCGTTGACGAGTAGGAGAAGATCGAGAGAGCGGATTCAGGATTCCAATCGAATAATCGGTTTGATGGTTACCCCCTTCT
>DATEEZ010000025.1:0-17063 GCA_035280905.1 Nitrosospira sp. | reverse complement strand
GTAGTTTTCTGTTACGGGGGTGAGGTCCCTGTAATAGACCATCTTTCGCTGCACATCAGGCCGGGCGAAAAGATCGGCCTGGTCGGACGCTCGGGTGCGGGTAAATCCACGCTCGTCAACTTGCTGCTCCGCTTTTATGATGTGGAGGAGGGGCGCATACTGATCGACGGGCAGGACATCCGGTACGTTACCCAGGATAGTTTGCGCGCCAACATTGGCATGGTTACGCAGGATACGTCTCTCATGCATCGCTCTGTAAGGGACAACATCGCGTATGGCCGCCCCGACGCCACTGACGCGGAAACGATTGCCGCTGCGAAAAAAGCCGAGGCGCACGACTTCATTACGAACCTGACAGATCCTATGGGACGGCAGGGTTACGATGCGCACGTGGGGGAGCGCGGGATAAAGCTTTCGGGCGGCCAGCGCCAACGGATCGCGATAGCGAGGGTAATGCTGAAAAACGCGCCGATTCTTTTGCTTGACGAAGCTACCAGCGCACTGGACTCTGAAGTGGAGTCAGTCATTCAATCTAGTCTCTACCGCCTGATGGAGGGCAAGACGGTGATCGCAATAGCGCATCGCCTATCCACCATTGCCGCCATGGATCGGTTGATCGTGATCGACAAGGGACGGATCGTAGAAGAGGGAACGCATCAAAGCCTGATAGCACTGAACGGCCTTTATGCCGGGCTCTGGGAGCACCAGAGCGGCGGGTTTCTGGGAGAAGACGTATAGGACTATGCCGCTTGAGAAAACCGATATCTCCCGCGGGTTCAAACGGTTTTCTGGTCATTTCAGCAGTCAGTCGCCGAGTTCCACTCCCGCTTCAGGCTTCACGCCCGCGCGAATCGCGGCTTCCGTCAGGGAAGGAAGGCAAAGCTCGATGAATCGATAGGCGTATCCCCGCAGGTAATGGCCGCGGCGGATCGAGATATTTGTAGTGTTTTGCTCGAACAGGCGTGAGCTGTCAAGCAGAGTCAGCTTGGTGTCCCGCACTGGATTGAACGCCATTGACGCAACAAGACCCACCCCCAGCCCCAGTTCAACATACGTTTTGATGACATCCGCATCGAGTGCGGACATGGCGATGTCCAGGACCAGCCCGGCCCTGGCAAACGTCTGATCAATTCCCGCCCGGCCGGTAAAGCCTTCGTGATAAGTAATGATCGGGAACTCCGCAATGGCTTCAAGCGTGAGGGGCTGTATTGCTTCCAGCGGGTGTCCGTGCGGCACAATGGCAGCGTGGTGCCATGAGTAATAAGGAAAAGAGGCCAGTTCTGCAACACTCTCCAATGCTTCGGTGGCAATGCCGATATCGGCCACCCCATCCAGAAGCATCGATACGATCTCGCCGGGGCTGGCCTGGTGCAGGACGAGATGCACCTGGGGAAAGGTTTTCTTGAATTGCGTGACCACCGTGGGCAGTGCGTACTGCGCCTGCGTGTGCGTAGTAGCGATGGTCAGCCGTCCTTTATCCCGCTTGCTGAACTGTTCAGCCAGGCGCTTGACATTCTTTGCATCCAGAAGGATGCGCTCGACAATCTCTATCAGTTCCTTTCCGGGATTGGTCAAGCCGAGCAGTCGTTTGCCTTTGCGCACGAACAATTCGACGCCCAATTCATCTTCCAGATCCTTGATGTGCTTGCTGACGCCGGACTGGGAGGTAAATAGCGCATTGGCCGCTTCGGTCAGGTTGTAGTTCTGGCGGACTGTTTCATGGATGATGCGTAATTGTTGAAAGTTCATATTTATAAGCCTGTAGCCTGTTATTGTCGTGATCGGTTCGAGCGGTGATGGGTGTGAAACCCTGATTCAAAAATCATTATGGCTCCCCAAAGGTGCGATAAAGAAAAGGCGCGAGCCGATGGCCAGCGCCTTAAAAATCACAACAATAACGGAGAATAACCACGCCTGAAAGTTATCAGTTCTGTTTTCCTCAGTGAACCAATATTAATTCATTTGTTTATACGTTTTTATGCATAACCCGGCGGCAAAGGGCGCGGAGGCTCACGGGCAGGAAGGACAGGAGACGTAACCTAGCAGGGATAGCAGATAACACTCCCCGTTGATAAGCTATTCATTTTTTCTTGGTTTGAGCAGGGTGACGCCGATGCTAAATTTCGCTCTTTGATTCTTTGCATTGGAGGAATAAAAATGTCTTTTAATAACTCTCCCCGTCTTGCTGTCAGCCTTTTCATCTCATTAATCAGCCTCGGAGGTGCATATGCGACACTGAACAAGTCCTCTCACTCCGCTTATGAGCCTTCGCCCGCCGCCGTCGAAATGTACGCCGATTTAAACCATTCATTTGCTGAGCAATGGAAAACGCGTATAGGTGTAGATATGAGCGTCGGACAGGCGCTGAGCAAATCAGGAAAGCCGGTCCATATAGTGCTCGATGGCCTGGATGTTGCAACTCTCGCTCTATCTTATGATACTGAAAAGCTGGGCGAAAAAAACCGCTTCATTGCGCCTTCCTTGAACAAATTTCTCTCGCACGATACCGCGAGTAATTTGTCTCGTGCATCGCCCTATACCTCAACAATTGTCTTCCTCGTGCGCAAGGGTAATCCCAAAGAGGTGAACGATTGGGATGACCTTTTACATTCGGAAATAGAAGTTGTCATGCCTGACCCCAAGAGCTCGGTAGCTGGCCGATGGGGTTATCTGGCAGCATGGGGATATGCACTCAGGCAACCGGGCGGCAACGAAGCAAGTGCACTCGACTTTGTGCGGAGATTGTTCGCCAACGTAATACAGCCGGATCCTGAAGCAGGGCGAATAGAAGCAGCCATCACTACTTTTGTGGAGCGCGGGGTGGGTGACGTATTGCTGGTATGGGAAAATGAAGCTCATCTGGCAATGCAAGGAAGGGCAGATGGAAAGGCAGAAGGGTTTGAAATAATTACGCCATCGACCTCCATAGTGGTTGAGCCGGTGGTGAGCATAGTGGATTCAGCAGCGACCGGCAACGGCAAAGGTGGAGGCGAGGTGGCTGCTGCCTATGTTGATTATCTTTATACGCCCCAGGCGCAGGATATCGTAGGGAGCCACTATTTGCGCCCGCGGGATAAACAGGTAAGTGCGAAATACGCGGGGCAGTTTCCCGCGCTGGAATTATTTACCATCGATGAAGCCTTCGGCGGCTGGCAGAAAGCCGAGAGAACTCATTTTGCCAAGGGTGGAACTTTTGAACAGATCCGCAGTAATTGATGCAGATTATTGCAGAAGCAGCCGGCTATTCAAGCCGGCTCAATCCACATCTCTGACGTTTTTCCATTTCCACCGCAACAATACTCGTAACTGCCTGAACTCCTCAGGGCTTATTCCATCTGGAAGGATTACCACGCTGCGCGAGAAATACATGCTCAACCATCGGGGCGACTTGTCTCTCTTGCCGGTTTTCAGGGGTTTCAAGTCGAGCACGGTCAGATAGGGCGCGACGAAACTGCTGCCAAGCAAGGCGCAGGCGATCTGTCCGCCATCGCGGGTGTTCAGCCTGCACGCCATTTCATCGGTAACTTCGAGGCTGCAAACGGAATCCGGCGAGCGTAACAATGCGTGGCGCCTCAGGTAGAAAACAAGGCTGATGACAAGCAAAGTGGAGCCTGCCAATTTGACTGAAAGGGGTAACATCAGGGGCCACAACAATACAATAGCCACAAAGTGCGCGAAGCCGAGCACTATTCCTAACCTCTGGGATGGTTTTAAGTGGACGACGAGGGAAGGTACAGGGCGTTGCGCAACAGGTTGCATGTTCTAAAATATTGATGAGCTGTCATGTCAGTGCGGGCAATTTGCCGCCCAGCTGGAGTATATGCTCTATAATTAACCTTTTTTCGGGTATTCTTCGGGCAACATCTGCTTTTACATGAATCCTGTCTGGCACGCCTACCTGCAAAGCCGCGGTGCGATTTTTCAGGAAGACTGTATCGTTAGCTACGGCAATGCTGCTGCCGAACTTGAGAGTGCCCGGTCTCGGACCGTGCTGAGTGATCTTTCTCACTTTGGCCTGATTCACTTTCGGGGAGAAGATGCGGAAACCTTTCTGCAAGGACAATTGAGTTGCGATATACGGCGCGTCACTTCCTTGGCAGCCTCCTACGGAAGTTATTGCAATCCAAAAGGCAGAATTCTCGCGACTTTTCTGATTTGGCGGGCAGCCGATGACAGTTATCTCATGCGGCTGCCTGCAATGCTGCTCGCCGGGATCCAGAAGCGTCTGGCCATGTATGTGCTGCGGGCCAAGGTCAAATTGGAGGACAGCAGTGGGACCTGGGTGCGCATAGGTATGGCGGGTAGCTCTGCCGCGGCTCTGTTAGGGGAAATCCTGGGTGAAATTCCTGCCGAGCCTCTGGGAGTGCGATATAGCGAAAGGGCGAGCATCATTCGCCTTGGAGAGAATCGTTTTCAACTCCTCATCCTACCGGAGGACGCATCGGTAATATGGGAAGATTTGAGCAGGAATGCAATGCTAGTGGGGAAGCCTTGTTGGGACTGGCTGGAAATCCGTGCAGGCATTCCCAACATCCTGCCCCCGACCCAGGAACAATTCGTGCCGCAGATGGTGAACCTGGATGCTCTCGGCGGGATAAGTTTTCAGAAGGGCTGCTATCCTGGTCAGGAAATCGTTGCCCGCACGCAGTATCTCGGCAAAATAAAGCGGCGCATGTTTCTCGCGAATGTTCGTTCGGAAACGTCTGACGCGCCAATTGAGGCGGGTGATGAGTTATTCAGCGCCGATTTGGGGGAACAATCCGCGGGTATGGTAGTCAACGCAGCATCCTCCCCGAACGGAGGAACTGATTTGTTAGCTGTTATTCAAACAAGCAGCGTTGAGGCGGGCGAAATTCGCTGGAAATCTCTGGATGGTCCTGCCTTGGGAATTATGCCCCTACCTTATTCTGCAAATCAGTAAAGAGTAAAAAACGGTATGCACCCGATTTTCTCATTATCACACAGCTACAGGTTCCTCGATGAGGTCCGCCTTGACAGTCATACTCTCCATCAAAAAACCAGGCGGAAAAGGAAACTTCCTGCTACCTTGCGAAGCACCTTAACATAAAGCATTCCGGTACGCCCTACTAGCCTCCGGAGCAGAAAGGATATCTCAACAAGTTTTGCAAACTGCTACACTCAATACCACTATTCACGGCAGTGACGCCAGAGGCAGGGGTGTCCCGCATATCTGTAAAGACTGCAAAGGCCGTAGCAGCATTCATGACAACCCGGTTCAACTATCAGGATTCCGTTTCCTGTTCTATTTTCCCGCTTCGATCTGCAGCAAAATATCGTCGCTCTGTTCAGGCATCTGGCGACTGCTTCTGCCATTGATGTTGGTGGTCCCTGTGGCTCATGCAGATGGGGTGGGGTTGGAGCAGCGCGATATTGCGTTTTACTACGGCAGTAGGCCGCCCATCGAGGACCTGCGCCATTTCGACCAGATCGTCATTCAGCCAAGCCAGATTCTGCCGCATGAGAAAACAGCACTGTTGAACCTGGATTCGTCACTCGTCTTCGCTTATGTCTCGTTTGGTGAAATTGCCCGCAACAGCGAAGATATGGCGCGCATCGATACGGATTGGTCGATAGGAGTCAACCCCGCCTGGAATAGCCTGGTAATGGACATGACCGATCCTGCCTGGCGTGAATATCTGCTGAAGCAGCACTTCGAGCGCCTTTGGCGCGACGGCTATCGCGCCTTTTTTCTCGATACGGTCGACAGTTACCGGATCGTAACGCCTGAAGGCAAGCAACGCGAAGAGCAGGAAAAAGGACTCGTTTCGTTGCTTGCAGAAGTCAAGCAACGTTTCCCGGGTTGCAAACTCATTCTCAACCGCGGCTTCGAAGTGCTGGACCGTGCCAGCCAGTATGCTGACGGTATGGTAGCGGAATCACTTTTTCACGGTTTTGACCCGGTTACCGGTAAGCACGCTCCGACCAGGGAGGAAAACAGAAAGTGGCTGCTCGACCAGTTGACGCGGACACAGAACGAATTCAAGGTGCCTGTTACCGTGCTCGACTATGTCGATCCAGGAAACTGGGTGGAGGCGGAAAAGACGGCGAGCGAGATCCTCAAGCTGGGGTTCATGCCTTGGGTCGCCAATGGAGATTTGACGTGGTTGGGGCAGGGGCGGATACGTCTCGCTCCCCGGAAACTGCTGGCCATCATAAACGGAACACCTGCCCAGCAAATGGATCATGATCTGTTCCGGCGTGCCGCCATGCCACTCGAATATCTCGGACTGGCCTTGGATTATTGGTACGTCGACCAGTTGCCCTTGCCTGTGGAACCGCTCGTCGGTCGTTATGCCGGAGTTATCGCATGGCTGGGTGAGGACAGCGCGAATGGCACAGGGCGGTATGAGAGTATTTGCGCACGTTTGCAATCAGAAGCAGATGCAGGGCTGCCGGTAGTGTTTATGGGTTATCTGCCGGCTGGCGTTGCATGTCGGAATCTGCTGGATTATCAGGGGGAACTACAGCCAACGACCGGCATTCTGAAACTCGATGCCATGAACGAGCGTCTGGGACGACCCGAATCCGTCCCGGTGGTTGGCAGCGGTACGCCGGATGTTCGCGTTCGCGATCGCAACACTGCATGGCTGACCCTGAGCGATAGCAACAAGGTGTTTCATCCCGTTGCGGTGACAAGCTGGGGAGGCTACGCATTACACCCTCATATACTGAACGAGAGCGCATCCGGGCGCCACGAATGGCTGCTCGATCCCTTTGCTTTTTTTCAGGCGGCGCTGCGCCTGCCAGTGCAGCCGGTGTTTGACATGACAACGGAAAACGGGCGGCGCCTGGGGATTATCGAGGTGCGGGGGGACCGCCTGTTTGCGAAGGATGAGGAGGGTGTGGAAGCGATCGATCGGCTTAGAGACTGGATCGAAAAAAACCCGACGCCGATAACATTAGGTGTAATCGAGGCGGAAGCGACAACCGAAGAGCAACAGAACAAGATACGCCAGTTGGCCAAGCTGCCTCAGGTTCGTCTGGCAAGCCATACTTACAGTCATCCTTTTTATTGGGGGGTATTCGAGGGTAAGACAGATGCAGCTCAGCAGCCTTACCGTTACAGCGTGTTCATGAAGGATTACGCGGCGGAAATGACGCGCGAAACGGGTGGCACTCTCCCGTTTCTACACACGATGTCGCCAGATTCTCCCCGGCTATTGATCTGGTCCGGTGATGGCAAGCCCGGGCCGGCAATTCTTGCGGCAGCGCAGAAGACTGCGCTACCGCATTATGGTGGAGGGGGTCTGCGCTGGCAGAGCGGGCAGATGTCGCTTGCAGACCTCGCTCCCGCACTTCGTCCGACTGAATGGGGCATTCAGGTGACGACGCCGCTGGTTGCCGAGCCTCTGTTCGCGCAACTCTGGTACGGCGAAGCCTTGAATTTTGGCAAGGTTGGCGACTGGAACCGCGAGCTCGATCTTGCACGGCGGCTGCGTGTTTCGTCCATATCGATTCATGCCGATGCATTCCTGAATGAACGGGGGAGGGAGCTTCTGGATCAGGTGGTGGAGGCGCAGCGCAAGGAAAACGTACTCGGCATCTGGGTCGATGAATATGTCACCCGTGCGCGAGCTTTTCAGACTGCGAGCATCGCTCGCGACCTCAACGGCAACTGGTCCCTTTTTGGAGATGCGCTTAGAACAGTGCGATTACCTGCGACTGAAATGACGCCGGAAATCTCCAGCGATGTAGTCGGGTATAATGACCGAAACGCCACCCGCTACATCTACCTTGCCCGGAATCACGCAATCCTTAAAGCCGCCCAAGGTGAACGGAGCGGAAATCCGGGACTGCGGTTGATCGAGGCCAGTGCACCCCTGAAATCCTGGCATATCAACAAGGATGGTTCTGCCACGCTTTTATTCGAATCGCGGGGAGATCTGACTCCCCTGACTGTCGCGGCTCCCGCTTCCTGCGCCTTGAGCATAAATGACACGAAATTGAGGCCGCAGACGAAGGGTACGCATTCCGTTTATACAGTTTCAGGAAACCTGACAGCAGGAAAATTCCGGCTTGAGTGTTGAAGCGCAGCGTGAATCTCTGCTAAACACACCCGCGTTGCTGTTCATGAGCGCCGTGGTTCTCATTGCCTTCTGGGTATTGTTTCCGCGTCAACCTGCATTCAGGGATCCAGCCAACCTGTCAGCAAAAGATGCCTTGTCAGTCGCCTATCTTCGCGTTCTCGTGCAATCTGATCCGCGTAACGTTCCATTGCGCCTGTCATTTGTGCAGGTGCTGACGGAAGCAGGCATGACCGATGAGGCGGTCCTTGCCATGGAATCTTTGCATAATGTCCCCGAGTCAGGATTGACTTACGAGATTCGTCTGGCAGAGTTAAAGCTGGCGCTGCAGCAGCTTTACCGGCATCCTCCCCGGGATGTCGAAGCATCACTGCGGCAGCGTATCGGGGAACTGGTCCCTTCACTGTTACGCCTTGCGGACAATGACAAAGAATTAAACCAGGTGGTCCTGCTGGCCGAGCAGTTTGGCGAGCCTTCGGTCGTAGCGGAAACCTTCGAGCAATTGGTCGCCATGCGGAATGAAACCCGGCAGACAAAATCGCGTTGGCTTGCTTTTGCTGCCAAACAACGGCTTGCGGCTGCACAGCCGCGGCTTGCAGCACGAAATTTCTGCCAGGCTCTCACTTTCGAACGAATCGCCAGGAAGAAAACAGAATTGGCGAAAGCATGTTTAGGCGCCTATCTTCAGGCAAGTGTCGACCGGGAGGCCTTGAAAGCTGCCATACAGGTGCTGTCCGCCTATAGCGGACCGGCTGATGCTGCCGGTTCCGGCAATTCCGTGGCTCCCTCTTCCGCGGCGGACGCGGAGTTGTTGATCCTGGCTGCCGATATTGCCCAGCCGGCGGGCGATCGCGACCGTGCATTAACCTGGCTGGAGCAGGCGAGTGCACATCTGCCTGCGGACCAGAAACTTGCGGAACGCATTGTCCGGTTACAGGTTTCAATGGGCCTTCTCGGCGAAGGCCTTGCGCGGGCGCCTTTGTTGCGCACCGCTCTGATTCCGGGAAGTGATCGTCATCGCCTGCTTGCCCATCTGTATGACTGGAATGGCCAACTGGATGAGGCACTTGCCCTGTGGGTGTCCTTTGCACGACATAAGGCTGATGAAGAGGCCGAAACCCGGGCCTTTGCGCTGGCTCAGGCAAAGCCGGATCACGAGGCGGTGGTGCAACTTCTTGAGGCAGTCATGTCTCGCCGCAAGCTGACGGCTACCGAAGCGGAAGCTTATGTCAGGGCGGGTCTCGCTGTTGCGCAACCGTCTCATGTGGAAAAGCAGCTGCGGCGTCACGCCGAGCGGTTTGGCAATCCTCCGCCCATAGTTAAAGCACTGGCGGAAGTCCTTGTTCTTCAGGGTAAACCGGATGCAGCACTTGCGTTGTATGAAGACATGCCGGAAATGCAGGACAGGCGGCAGAGGCTTGCATTGGCGCGGCTGTATGAGGAAGCCGGCAATACGCAAAAGAGTTTTCAATTGCTGCTTCGGGAGATCGACTCACCTGACCCCGCTTATGCGGAAGAATACTGGCTGCTGCTGGCGAAAGTCTCCGGGCAACTGGGGCAGGATGCGTACGCCAGCAAAGCCTACGAAAAAGCGCTGGCTCTTCGGCCGAACGATGTGGAAATTCTGGAAAACCTGCAACGTCTGGCTATACGACATCACGATGATAAAAAAAGTGAGCGGCTCGCACGCTATGGATGGGAAAGATTGCAGCGCATCGAGGACTTGCAGCGTCTTATGCGCTTTTCCTGGAAGCGGGGGAATTGGGATGAGTTGGATTATTGGCTCAAGGTCGCGGAGAAACATCCTTCGGTAGCGCAGGCGCCGGATTACTGGTATTTCCAATCAATGCGCAGAATTGCGCACGGGGAGAAAAGTGCTGCACGCGATGCGCTGCGGGAGATCTTGAGATTGCGCGGCGCAGATCCGGAAGTGACCGAGGCGATGATCTGGCTGCTGCTGTCATACCAAAAAGTTGATCACGCACTGCTTGATTCCGTCGTTACGCCTTATCGGGCACAGGCATCAAGTCAATCGACAGTCAACCCACCTTTGGCCGAAGCCCTCGCGGCAGCGGAGCAAGCCTTGGGTAGGCCGGTCCAGGCAGCGGCGTGGTTTTTGCGATCGCTTTCGACCCGGCCTGGAGATTTTCTTTGGATATTGACGCTGGCGGACAATATGGAATGGGCGGGTTGCCCGGCTCATGCCAACTATGCACGTTTCCGGGCGCTCGAAATATTCGCTTCGAGTCAGAATTCCCAAATCGAAGTGAAATACCCGGAGCGCCTGGCCGAATATTTCTTCGGATCAAAGTATTTCCCGTCCCCCCGAAATGATGCCGACGATGCCAAGAAACAGGAGGAATTACAATCGGTCGGATCCCAATGGGGTTTTGGAAGAAAGCTGGATAACGCCGATTATTTCGCATTGCGCAGACAAATGGCGCGGCTTGAGTTGTCACGGTGGGAAGACTTCGCGCAAGCCACGAGGAACAGGGACGAGCGTGAAGTCGCGCGGCAGTTGTCGCTCATTTCGGCTCACCTCAAGCACCAACCAGCCGCAGCATCACATCCGGATATGCTTCCCCTGTCGATAGACGATGTGGATCGCGCCAATCGCTGGCTGGCCGGCAAACCTGAGCCTAATCTCGGCGACTTGGGTACGGAACCGGATATCTGCCGTCAGATACTGACGAAGATTCGCGAATTTCCCGTCAAATCCATGTGGGATAAACCTCCACTTTCGGGGGAGCCTGCAAAGCGATGAAGAAACCGTGGCTGGAAGGTATAGAGGTTGTCGATGTAAACACCCCGGCATCGACGTGGGGCGGCTGGTTTGAAACATTCGTTTTAACTGTTGCTGTAATCGCGGCATCGTTCATTACCCGGCAGGCGGACCCTTTCCGCTTGAGTGGCGGATTCCCGTGGGCAGTGCTGGCGCCTCTGCTTGCAGGGTTACGGTACGGGTTTGTCTTTGGTTTTGTCAGCGCCCTGTTGACGCTCGCAGTGCTTGGTGTCGCCATTGACCAGCAGTGGCAGGTTGCCAACGGTTTCCCGCTGCCGTGGGCGATAGGTGTTGTGGTGGTAGCGATGGTGGCGGGGGAGTTCCGTGATGTGTGGAGCCGTCGCCTGCACCGTCTGGAGGCCGCCTATCAATACCGTGCCGAGCGCCTGGAGGAATTCACGCGCAGTTACCAGTTATTGCGCCTGTCGCATGACCGTCTCGAACAGACCGTTGCCAACAGCGGCTTTTCCCTGCGTGAAGGCATCATGCACCTTCAATCCACGCTGGATTCCATCGATGGGCTGACGGAAAGCTCGTTGCAAAAGCTTATTGAATTTGTGGCGGAATATGGTGCAATGACGCAGGCGTCCATCATCGGGATTACTGCCGATCGCATTGATACCACGCGGGTCCTGGCTTGTGTGGGGGAACGATTTCCCGTCGACGAGACCGATCCGGTGCTGAGAATGGCGCTTGACAGCGGCGAGTTGGCCGCGGTGAACCTTCTGCAGGATTCAGTGGCGGACCAGAGCCAGCTTCTGGCTGCGGTACCCCTGGTTGACTCCGCGGGCGAAATAAATGCCGTGCTGGCAGTACGTTCCATGCCTTTTTTTTCGTTTCATGAAAACAATCTCAAGCTTATCGCCGTGCTGGTGGCGCACGGCGTGGACCATCTTCGTTTCGGAACAGCAAGACCCTCGGTTCGCCGGTTTATTGCTTCATTTGACCGGGCATATCAGGATTTTTCGCGCTTCAGGCTGGACTCGACACTCCTGAGATTATCCGGAAATCAGGTTGATATACGTGGGATCCACGAAAAGCTCCGGTTTTTGATTCGTTCCATAGACTTTATCTGCCTCGCGCGCGAAAAGGATCAACATGTCGTCTGGGTAATGCTGCCACTGACGGATATTTCCGGCGCGCGGGTGTGGGCACAGCGGGTAGCGGATATTCCTGAGACGCTTACGCAGGAGTGGATATATATCAACGAAATTGATCCGCAAAGGATCCGTTCCCTGGAGCAGGACTGATGCATCGCATGTATCGTCTGCTTGCGCTGTCGGGAGTGACTGCTGAAGTAGTGGCTGTTCTCCTGGTGTGGTTGAGCGCGGATGACGCGGTTGCAGGTTGGCAGGAAAGCGCACTGCTGATCGCGGCAGTGGCATTTCACTCTGCTTCATCGTATTACCTTGCGCGTATGTTCTGGCGGTTGTTGCCGCGCCGTTACAGACTTCCTGCTCGCAGAAGTCTTGGTTTGCTGTTTGTCTTTCTATGGATTCTGCCAGTTCTCGGGGCGGTGGGGGTGCTGTGGAGCGTAACACGTGCATTGAAAAGGCCCCATACCCGTTCTGTGAAGAATGTAAAAATTATAATCCTGCCTGAGTTGCCTTTTTCACCGCCCGTCATTTTCCCTGTTCCCCCTTACAGTCAGGGAGCTCTACGCCAGATCGTCTATTTTGCCGACCGCTCGCTCAAGCGGTTGAAAGCGGTGATGGCAACCCGACACATGGCGCCGAGAGAAGCCATGGGGGTCTGGTCGAAGGCTACGCGCGATCCGGTCGATGACGTAAGGCTGCTCGCCTATACAATGAAGGATGATCACGAAAAGAAGCTGACAGAGCGTGTTCTGGCTTTAACCGAGGCGCTGCCCCAACTTCCTCTACGAGCACAAAATGGCTACCGCAAAACAATTGCCGCACTATGCTGGGAACTGGTGTATCACAAGCTGGTACAGGGCGCCGTCAGACAACACTGGCTGAAAAACGCGCGGGCTCAGATGGAGATTGTATTGGCCTCTTCATTCATTCCATCCCGCGGCACTCCCTCTGCATCTGCACCGGCTCCTGTGCGCACTGCATCCAAGACATCTCCAGTATCGGTCGCTCCCCGAATGAGCAGAGTGCTCTCTCCATCCGCCAGCCCGGATGCCAACAGTTGGCTGTTATACGGGCGGATTTTATTGGAATCGGACGAACCCGCCTTGGCGAGAAAAGCTTTTGTCAATGCACAAACCCATGGCGCGGATCAGCAACAACTGCTGCCATGGCTTGCCGAAATCGCTTTCCGGGAACGGAAGTTTTCCGAGGCGAAGCGCTATTTATCCACGCTTGTACGTGCTGGCGAGAAGGGGCGGGAACTGGCCCTGGTAAGAGCGTGGTGGAATAAATGAGTGTTACCCAGGCAGGGGCGGAGAGGCCCTCGATGGTGTGGGCAGCAGGATCAGTTGTGGAACCGGTGGCAGATATCGCCTTGCTGCTGGAAGGCACCTATCCTTATGTCCGCGGTGGGGTATCTTCATGGGTCCACCAGATCATCAACGGTTTGCCGGAATTTACCTTCGCCGTGATCTTTATAGGCGGCCAAAAGGAAATGTATGGACCGGCACAGTATCAGTTTCCGCCGAATGTGACGCATGTGGAAACGCACTATCTGTTGCAGCGCGGCAGCCTTGCGAAGCCGCATGGCCGCAAGGGCAACCGCCAGTCTTTTCAGGAAATGGAAGAGCTGCATGCCACCATGCGGCAGTCTGGAAAATGGTCTGGCGGAAAAATGGTCGACGCATTCGCCCGACTAGGCTCCAAGGGTGGCATCAGTCAGGAAGATTTTCTGTATAGCGAAGCTTCGTGGGATTACATTACCAGACAGTATAAAGAGCGCTGTACTGAGCCCTCGTTTGTGGACTATTTCTGGGCGATACGGGCAATGCATACTCCCCTGTTCGTACTGGCCGATATCGCGGCCGGGCTTCCACCGGTGCGTGCGGTGCACGCCATTTCGACCGGTTATGCAGGACTGCTGGGAGGGATGATACGACTGCGTCGAAACATTCCCTTTGTGCTCACAGAGCACGGTATTTATACCAAGGAGCGGAAAATCGACCTGGCGCAGGCTACGTGGATTCATGATCACAATGACGATGTATGCAATACGCTGCACGATGAAATGGGGTATATCCGCGGCCTCTGGATCAGGTTCTACGAGCAGCTCGGGCGCATGGCGTACGCGCAGGCTTCGCCCATTATCAGCTTGTATGAAGGGAATCGGTTGAGGCAGATTGCGGATGGGGCGGCCCCGGAAAAAACACGGGTGATTACCAACGGAATCAACGTGGAACGCTATCGCGGCGCACTCGAAAAAAGGCCGGAAAAGGTTCCACCGGTGCTGGGACTGGTCGGACGCGTGGTGCCGATCAAGGATATCAAGACGTTCATCCGGACATTGCGGATGCTGGTCAAGGAGCGTCCTGATGCGCAAGGATGGATTGTCGGTCCGGAAGACGAAGATCCGTCCTATGTGAATGAATGCAAGGAACTGGCCGAAAGCCTCGGTTTGAAGGATCATGTCAGATTCATGGGCTTCCAAAATATGCTGGAAATTCTGCCCCAGCTTGGCCTGATGGTGCTGACCTCGATCAGTGAAGCTTTGCCGCTGGTAATACTCGAGGCTTTTGCCAGCGGTGTCCCCTGCGTCGCGACGGATGTGGGGTCCTGCCGGGAGCTCATCGAAGGAACGACCGAGCAGGATCGGTCACTGGGGGCAGCGGGTAGCGTAGTGCACATTGCCGATCCCGAAGGGACGGCAAAAGCAGCTATAGACCTGCTGAACAACCCGGGGAAATGGCGTGCTGCGCAGCAGGCAGGGCTTGCGCGCGTGAAACGCTACTATGACGACCAGCTCATGTTTTCATCTTATCGGGAAGTCTATTCGGAAGCCAAGGGCGCACCGCTGCGACCGGCAGTGAACTGATACAACTGATATGGCCGGCATCGGTTTCGAAATCCGCAAAATTTTAGAGCGCGACAATTACTGGTCAGTGTTGCGCGCCTATGGTTATGCCGGCCTGGTCAGCGGTGGGCCATGGGTGCTCTCAATTTTGAGCATCATGATGATAGGCGTTGTTGCCGTCCTGCTGGGTGTAGCGCAGCGCGAAGTCAACGCCTTTCAGATCTGCGTTACCTACCTCATGGCAGGTTCGCTGATCTGGACCGGGGGTATGCAACTCATGTTCACGCGGTTTGTCGCTGACCGGACTTATGCCGATGACAAGGCAGAGGTGCTGCCCAATCTGTTCGGCGTCCTGATGCTGACTATGGCCGGCGGTTTTGCTTGGGCGGCGCCCTTTATCTTCTCGCTTTTCACAGGGCCATTTTTCCAGCAACTGTTGCTGCTGTGTAATTTTGTCGTGCTGAGCGGGATGTGGATTGTGCTCATCTTCCTGTCGGGGATGAAGGCCTATCGGCGCATCATCTGGACCATGACCAAGGGTTACTCGCTGGGAATTGCAGTCGGACTCCTCGCATCTCCGTGGGAACTCAACGGCTTGTTGCTCGGTGTGTTGGCCGGTCACGGCTATCTGTTGTTTTCGTTTCTGCATCATATCGTGCGGGAATATCCAGGAAACTCCCTGCTCAAGTTTGACTTTCTCGATCGAAGCCGGAGCTTTTACAGCTTGTTTGCGGTCGGCACGCTCTATTACCTGGCAGTGTGGATTGACAAATTCATCTTCTGGTTTGTGCCCTACACTTCCGAAGTGGTAATCGGCCCATTACGTGCGTCCATCATCTACGATCTTCCCATTTTTCTGGCCTATCTATTCATTCTGCCGGGCATGGCCGTATTTCTCGTGAGCATAGAGGCGGACTTTGCCGAACAGCACGAACGTTTTTATCGCGCAGTGCGTGAAGGCGACACGCTGATGCATATCGAATACAGGCGGGACCGGATGGTGTACGCCGCCCGGCAGGGTATCTACGAAATCTTCAAAGTGCAGGGTCTGACGGTAGTGCTGTGCCTTCTGTGGGGCAGAGGCCTGCTGCAGACCATTGGCATATCCCCCCTATACATTCATTTGTTCTATATCGATGTGGTTGCGGTCAGCGTGCAGGTGCTGCTAATGGCGATACTCAACATACTTTTTTATCTCGATGCGCGGCGCGAAGTGCTGATCGTCACGGCATGCTTCTTTGTAACCAACCTGCTGTTCACCGTTGCCACGCTGCATCTAGGAGCCGAATCCTTCGGATACGGCTTTGCGGTATCCGTTACGCTGTCTGCATTTCTCGGTCTCTTCATACTCTCGCATAAATTCAACCGGCTGGAGTATGAAACATTCATGCTGCAGGGTTAGCGGGATCGAGGATATCTTAAGAGCAGCCTCAATCTCAACAATCGAAGGAGCTGTACAATACGGGGTTTGACCGCCAAGGCGATGGAATATAAAGCATAAACTCATCTGGCAGATGCAACCGCATTTGCTTTTACCCTTATCTCCGATCTCGGTTTTGCCAGTTTTGTAGAAGTTTTGCTTTACAGGTACAAGAATGAAAACTCTTACCAACGTCGTAACCATGAAGGAATTATCCCCAAATGGTGGGCAGCTGAATTATTTAATCAGCGGCGGGCGCGTATATGCGTCGGCAAAATCATGGGGCAGGGCGCTACAGGTTCCAAACGCCATGAAGGTCTGGTTTGAAACAGGTCTGATCAGAACAGCTTTGCTGAACAAGAACGTAATGGGTGGCGAACTGGAAATGATCTACAAAGGCGTGCTGGTTTATCGATGGCATATCGTTGCAGAACAGTTGCGTGTATTCGACAGACAATGGTATCAAACCCAGTTTAAAGGCAGGCCTAAGCAGGAGCAGCAGGATATTGAAAGATTTCACGATAACTACGAACGCCTGGTTCATTGGGGATATGATCTTCAGGAGCGAGCACTAAGTCATGGGATAAGTTCCAGTGCCATGCCGGGTTCACCTGTCACACAAGAAACATTGCTTGAGGTTATCAGGCAGGTTATTGCCCCGCGGTTGGGAGATCACGATAAGAAATTGCACGAACAGGATGTTGTAATTGCGGAATTGAGAGAAGCCGTGGCTGCCCTGCGTGACCAGAACGCGTTCATTTCCGTCAAACAGGCGATTGCCGAGCAGGGCCTGGATTCAAGCCTCATGCCGCTGTATCCTAACTCAAGGGAAAATCTTTCCAGCCTGATTGGCCATTTTTTAAAAAGACGG
>DATEEZ010000024.1:0-3474 GCA_035280905.1 Nitrosospira sp. | reverse complement strand
AAGAATGGATTTGGCAAAAGTATTTAGGGCCTGTTAACGCTTGTTTCGCGACCCGTGTTGTTGCACGAAAAAGCGTGGGGCAAGGCGCGAAGCGCAGGGCATAGTGAGCCTATGATCAAGCTTTGCAACGCAGCATTTGCGTTTTTTCATGGGCAACCCGAAGGGACCGGACGCGGGCGCGAAACAAGTGTGTTAACAGGCCCTAACCTTGCTTTCGATGACTGTGATCTACACTTCCTTAATCGGGAGAGATGTTGCGCCTTCTTCTTCAAGGCTTGATTTCCCCTTTACCTCAGAGCGGAGGCATTGATCGAGCCTACCCAAGGTGTTAATCCGCCAATGTATCTTTCTGTAGATTTCCATGGTCGACGCGGGATGGTCGCAACGGGTCAGTAAGGTTTGATCAATACTTGTTGGAGAGGAAACAAAAAAAGCGGCATGGCCGCTTTTTTTGTCTTTCAAAATAAGTCCCCGCAAATGCCGTCAGGTCATTTATCTTGAACCTTAAGGTTCAAGGCGGTCACTTGCCGGATGCATCAGGCGCTTCCGCATGGGACGCGCACAACAGCATCGCTATGGTTCGTAACCAATGCTCAAAAAGTTGGTTCAAAGAATATAGACCTTAACAAACACCGCAGGGAACAACCCTTATCACTTCCGCGGGTATTAGCGTAACCCGCAAATGTGACATATGTTCGGTCGCTTCAAATGCCGGAATTCCCGTTTAAAACAGCTTGTCCTGTTCCGGCATAGCAGCATCAAGCATTGCCTGCATGTGATCGATTCTACGCCTAAATTCTTCCGTGTCAAAGCCTTCCTTATTTCTCGCGTTGAGCAATTCATGGGTGATATTCAGGGCTGCCATGACGGTGATGCGCTCAGAGCCGAGTACTTTGCCGCTGTCCCTGATTTCGCGCATCTTCTTGTTGAGATAGGCCACCGCCTGCAGTAACTGTTCGCGCTCTTCGTCGGAACAGCTCACCCTGAACTCCCGTCCCATAATCGTGACATCCAGAGTCTTGCCTGTGCCAGTATTCATTCTTTGCCCTCAGGCATGCGCGCCAAAAGGATCTCAAGCCGCGAGGCGGCCGTACTTATCTTTTCCGCGAGTAGACGGTTCTGGCTCGTGATGACCGCCAGTTGCTGGCGCAACTGAATATTCTCCGTCCGCAGTTGTTGGCACAAGCGTACGAACTGACCAATTTTTTCTTCAAGTGTATTCAATTCCGATTCCATCAAGGCACTATAGTTTGGAAATCCTCAGCGCGTCAACTGCTGGCACTGTCTTTCGAATGTAGTTTCAAGAAAGGTGTGTGATATATGAGACAGCTCATCCTCTACCACAGGTTTTCCATTATATCGCATGGTTTATCCCCATCATTCTGGTAGAATGCCGCCTCGTTTGAGGTGCTTGGCCGTTTGCGGCCAAGTTAAACGGGAACCAGGTCAGGGATCGATGAAGATCTCTGGATGCCTGGGCTGCCCCCGCAACGGTAAGCAGGCGCGGACGTATCAGGAAAACTTTCCAAGGTTTCCTAATGCCACTGTGAATTCTCCAGTTCATGGGAAGGCGATACGTCAAATCCTGCAAGCCCGGATACCGGCCTCGGATGCGTATGGCTATATCGCGTGGGGCGATATCCTGATCGATATTTCTTTCGCTCGAAGCTCCCGCAATATTTCCTGTTTCCTTGTTCTCACGTTGGGGATGCATATCCCCAGGCAAATATCATGGGTTTGTTTCGCAGGCACGTCTTGCCATTGCTCCTTATTTCTGTTCCTTCATGGGCGCTTGCTGTATCCAGTGATCCAGCTGAGCGACTGCTTCCGGACGTTGTTGTCACAGCAACCCGCTTCAGCGAGCCCATCGACAAACTGCCGGTCGGAGTTTCCATCATCAACGCGGAACAGATCAGAAACAGCGCTGCTTCGACTTTGCCGGAGTTGCTGCAGCAATTGTCCGGTATACATACCCGGAATGTCGATGGCAGTCCCGACCCCCAGATCGATATGCGGGGATTCGGTATCACCGGCAACCAGAACACGCTGGTTTTACTGGACGGTCAACGCATGAACGAAAATGAACTGACCGGTATTCGCTGGTCAACGATTCCCCTCGACACGATCGAGCGCATCGAAGTATTGCGCGGCAGCGGTAGTGTAGTTTATGGAGCAGGCGCTACTGGTGGTGTCATCAATATCGTTACACGCGCTGCCCGCCCCGGTCAGATATCGGGTACGGGTGGAGTTTCCTTCGGCAGCTACAGTGGCACGGAATTCAACGGAACATTCAACGCGGCTGGCAGGAACGTTGGACTGGCACTCACCGGCAACGCGCTGCAAACAGACAACTACCGCGTGAATAACGCGCTTCGTCAACTGAATCTGCAGGGCGACTTGCGTTATCGGTTCAGCAGCGGCAGGGCATTACTGAAGTTCGGCCTGGATGATCAGAAACTGGAACTGCCCGGCAATCGCACCGAAGCGCAATTGCGAACCGATCGGAGAGGCACCTCCACCCCGCGCGATTTCAGCACTCGCGAAGGTGCATACGTAACGCTGAGAGGAGAAAAAGAGATTGGATTCGGTGAACTTGCTGCGGACCTTTCATTTCGCGATAATCACCGTACTGCATTATTCGACGATTACAACCTGGACGGCTTCAACTCCAAAACATTCGTCAATTCACGATCCGACCAATGGCTGTTCAACCCGAGGATGAAGCTGCCATTCGCGGCTTTCGGCATGGATCACGAACTGGTACTGGGCGCGAATTTCGAATGGTGGGATTATCGATCGAGACGGTTTACCGGACCCGAAACAGTGCCAGGCTCGGCGTCTGCCGATATCTTGCAGACGGATGTAGTGGCGACCCAGCAAAATCGTGCGATATATTTTCAACAAGCCTCCACTTTACCTAAAGGTACCGTTGTCAGCCTTGGGGGGCGGTTGCAATGGGTAGACGATCGAGCCAGCGACCGTTTTAATCCTGCTGCCTACGCCAGCGATCGGCAGAGCCGCATGGTTTATGCCTATGATGCAGGTCTTCGCCACCCACTGGGAGAAGCCTTTTCAGTCTATGGCAGGTTTGGCCGCAGTTTCCGGATAGCCACGGTAGACGAAAACTACAATCAGTTTGGCGGCCCGGGGTTCGATTCCAGCGTGAAGATTCTCGAACCGCAAACTGCTCATACAGGGGAGCTCGGGCTGGATTACCAGCGAAAAACGCTACGTGCGCGCGCTTCGCTCTACCGCGCCAATCTCAACAATGAAATCAGCTTCATAAACATAGACCCCTTCCTGTTCTTCGCCAACGTCAATCTGCCGCCCACCCGGCGACAAGGTTTTGAGCTGGAAGGCTCATGGACGGTAACGAGCGCAATCGATATATTCGGCAACTATACGTTTATCGATGCACGCTTTCGGAAGGGAAATTTTGGCGGTGTGGATGTATCCGGCAACCTCGTTCCGCTG
>DATEEZ010000023.1:0-12817 GCA_035280905.1 Nitrosospira sp. | reverse complement strand
ATCGTCCCGCCCCCCTTGATCTCTCAGATACCGAGATACTTGACTGGTTAAGCGAATACTGCGATCGCGCCATCTATAATCACCCGACGTCGCAATCTTGTGGCGGCTTCACGCTCTATTGCGATGAAATCAGAAGCCACGCCTCCACATTGCGGGAAGCAGTTTGTCTTGCAGCAGCGAGATGGAGGGAGGTTAATGATTAGACGTTTTTTGTTACTAACGCAAGTGCCAGTGTTCCAAAATTTTAATATCATCCTGCCAAGTGAGCTGATGGTCCACCCGAGAAAAAAGGCGGTAGGATCACTGCCGCCGTGGATTATCACTCAGTCCCCCTCTTGTCTTATCGGAAAAATTGTTGCTTCCTCCGATTCTTATCTTACAACTTGAAGATGGTGTGTACATGGCACTGAAGTACTACAGGCTGACGTACTGAAGACAGGGCTTGTTCAGAAATATTCTTAGAGTCTTGTCAACGCTGAGATGGCTTGCTTCTTCCGGCGCAGCCTAAACCCCTAGCCCCCACTCCCCTGAGTCCTTCATTCCGGCGTTCAACTTGCTGAAGGGATGACAGTACCGGAACGCCAAATGCAGCCAAGCCGTTAGGGTATCATTGTAAAATAACCAGTACCGGCTACCAGTCGTTCAGTTTCCCGAAAATCAGAAAACGAAGGGAAAAGTTCAGCCCATGGCCTCCAAGTCCTCCCCTACACCTTCATCAACTTCTTCACCTTATATTACCTCTGTCGACCTCGTGCGCGGGCTGGTCATGGTGCTCATGGCGCTTGACCATGTGCGGGGATTTTTCACCGATGCTGATTTCAGCTCCACTGATCTTGCGCGCACCACTCCCGCCATCTTCCTGACACGCTGGATTACTCACCTGTGCGCACCGACCTTTGTTTTTCTGGCGGGTACGAGTGCTTTTCTGTCTGCATCGCAGGGCATGAAGCACTCCCGGTTGGCGAAACGATTATTCCTGCGGGGATTGTGGCTGGTATTTCTTGAACTGACAGTGGTGCGTTTTGCCTGGTTCTTCAACCTGGATTACAGCCTGATGGACCTGCAGGTGATCTGGGCTCTGGGCTGGTCAATGATTGCTCTCGCAGCACTCGTCTATCTGCCGCTGTGGGCGATAGCCGGTTTTGGCATCGGCATGATCCTGGGTCACAACCTGCTCGATGGCATACAGCTTGAAGATTTTCAGATAGCGGGCGGCTCGCTCACCTGGCAAGGATGGCTGTTGAGCGTGCTCCACATCCCCCACTTCCCGGTAGTGTATCCCCTCATCCCGTGGATCGGTGTGATGGCGGCAGGTTATGCATTTGGCCCGATCATGCTTACATCATCGTCGATACGAAGAAAATCAACACTGGCATTGAGTGCTACGCTCTTCACTGTCTTCGTCATTCTGCGCGCTCTGAATATCTATGGCGATCCAGATCCCTGGGTAGTGCAGGAAACCTCGGTGTTTACACTACTTTCCTTCCTGAATACGACAAAATATCCGCCGTCACTGCTCTATCTGCTGATGACGCTCGGACTCATGTTACTGCTGATATCTGCATTTGAATGGTGGCATGAGGCGCATGGGCCGCATGGCGCCGTGGGGCGTTTTCTGATCACCTTTGGACGCGTGCCCCTGTTTTTCTATCTCATTCATCTGTATTTTATTCATGCGCTCGCCCTACTCATCGCGTTTGCGATGGGAGCTGATATCAGCTCATTCATGACTTCTTCGTGGGAATTTCCGCCTTGGTGGGGATTCAGCCTCCCGATTGTTTACCTTGTTTGGGTTGGGGTAACCGCACTGCTCTATCCAGTCTGCCGGCGGTTCGCCGCATTCAAGTCCCGGCACCGCGGCAGCTGGTGGACGCCTTATATTTAAGGAAGCGGCAAGCAGCGTGCTGCAGCCTTGATATAGTGAAATATAGTGAAGAAGACGTCCAGTGTTGCCGGGTTAATTCGGACTATGTTGAACAGGGCTACCCCCATAAAAACTACCGCACCCGTCCCCTATATCGCCTCTGTGGACCTCATGCGTGGGTTGGTCATGGTGCTCATGGCGCTGGACCATGTCCGGGGGTTCTTCACGGATGCGGATTTCAGTCCCACTGATCTTTCGCGCACAAATTCAGCCTTGTTTTTTACCCGCTGGGTAACGCATTTGTGCGCGCCCGCCTTTGTCTTCCTCGCGGGCGCCAGCGCATTTTTGTCGACGACACGTGGTCTGAATCGCTCCCAGCTTGCCGCGCGGTTATTCATCCGAGGCCTTTGGCTCGTTCTTCTCGAAATTACAGTGGTGCGCTTCGCTTTTTTCTTTAATCTGGACTATAGCGAAATGAGATTGCAGGTCATCTGGGCGCTGGGGTGGTCAATGGTTGTGCTCTCCGCGCTCGTTTATCTGCCGTTGTGGGCGATAGCTGGGTTCGGGCTCATCATGATCTTTTCACATAACCTGCTGGATGGCCTGCGGCTGGAAGATTTTCAAGCAGCGAACGGCTCGCTTGAATGGCAGGGATGGCTGTTGGCCGTACTGCATGTTCCGCACTTGACGGTCGTGTATCCCCTCATCCCGTGGATCGGGGTGATGGCAGCGGGTTATGCGTTTGGAAGCATCATGCAGATGCCAGTGGAGGTAAGGCGACGACTCACCCTTAAAGGCGGCGTAGTTCTTATCGTAACCTTCGTCATCCTACGTGCTTTGAACGACTATGGCGACCCCGAACCGTGGAACGAGCAGGAAACGGCCTTGTTCACGCTGCTTTCGTTTGTAAACACCACGAAATATCCCCCCTCGCTCCTTTTTTTGTTGATGACATTGGGACCGATGTTCGTGCTCCTGTCAGCATTTGAGCAGGCGCCCAGTACACAGAGGGCAATCGGACGCTTTTTTATCACTTTTGGCCGGGTGCCCCTGTTTTTCTATCTTCTTCATCTATATGTCATCCATGGACTGGTCACCGGGTTCGCTTACGTGATGGTCAATGATGTGAGTTCCTTTCTGACGTATCACAAATTCTTTCCACCCTGGTGGGGGTTCAGCCTGCCCGTTGTTTATTTGATCTGGGCGGGGGTAGTAATCCTGCTCTATCCTGTCTCCTACTGGTTCGCGGGTGTCAAGGCACGTCATAAAGGAAGTTGGTGGACATCTTACGTCTAGAGGGCGCAGGCCTTTCGGGCCAGCAAGATATTATTGGCGAAATGGTCAACCTGCTACCGCTCTGATGTACGCACGCACAGACTCTGCCACGTCTGCGGAGAGTCCCACTGCATTACCTTCATTTCCAAATCCGGGGCTCCTATAAAGGTAAATGCGGGTTAAATATGACCCACTAATGGGTCGATCTGCACATTCGTTTACTGGCGCGGTTTTCCAGTCTCCCGTCCCCTCCAGTTCGTTTCGTTATGGGTACAAAATAACCCAATCCTTGTTCTGTTATTAACTATTTAAGTTAAAAAATCAATAAATTAATTATTTTTACGGACGTGGCACAATTTTTGCTTATAAGTTATAGTAGGACAAGAATCTTTTTTGCGTATGTGCGCTATCCAACGAAAAAAATTGGTTCCTTTTGCTAACCTATGGATTTGAGAGAATGACAGGAGTTGTTGTAATGGGTGACGATCTTTTTCAATTCCCGATAACGGGATGGGAAATAAAAACAGAGCCTATCGATGGATTACTTTCGGTCCGGTTTCCTTTTTTATCCCACGAGCAGCAAAAGCTTGCCGAGGCGGACCCGGGCAGGCCCTATATCATGCAAGCCGAACAGGCTCGTGAGCTTCGAGACGCATTGTCGAGGGCAATCGAACGCCTGGAGAACCAGGAGCTTGCGGCCCCCATATTAGCGGGAACATACAACCCGTTTCTCATCTATTAAGCGCAGCAGTTCGCTTCGCAGTCCCAATTCATCAAGCAGGATAGATAACAAAAAGCAGTTAAACCGCCCGGCGCCATTGCCAGGAGTGAGCGAATATCTTGATACGCTCGATCTTTGATGAATCCTGAACCGCCACCAAATCGGCTGGATAGACCGGTGGACGAAGCGTATGACCATACGTTGGGACCAGCGGATGCCGAAATTACCCTGGTCGAGTACGGCAGTTACGCCGATGCGCCCTCGCGCTCGGCACATGAACGCGTTGCCGAGTTGCGGAGCCGGTTTGGCAATCGCCTGCGCTACGTATTTCGTCATCGCCCGTTAGCAGGAAGTAAAATCGCGCGCCGTGCAGCTGAACTGGTGGAATCATACGACGATCCCGCTCGATTCTGGAATGTGCACGTCGCACTAATGAGCCGATCTGACAAGCTGAACGAAGACGATCTGAGCGCCATTATTTCTGATTTGAACCTGGATGGGAATAAAGGAGTCGGACAGGAAGAAGCAGCAGCAAGAGCAAGAGATCGCGTAGATGCGGATATAGTCAGCGCAGACGCCAGCGGCGTCATCGTCACGCCGACATTCTTCATCAACGATCGGCGTTACGATGGTCCCTGGGATGTGCGTTCACTCTCTGAAGCAATGCTTGGCTCGCTCGGCCATGTTGTGCATGCAGCCGCGCTGGATTTTGCCAAGTGGGCGCCTTCGACCGGAATCATGCTGCTGCTTGCCACCGGGCTCGCAGTTATTCTGAGCAACTCGGCCTTCGGTCCGGATTTCAACGAAATGTGGGAACAGCGCCTCGGGATTACGTTCCAGCATAGCGTGTTTGAGCTTTCATTGCGTCATTGGATAAATGACGGATTGCTGGTGATCTTTTTCCTGGTTGTCGGCCTCGAAATCAAGCGCGAGTTCACCGTGGGACATCTCGCAGACCGCCAATCCGCAATGTTGCCAATCGCCGCAGCGACTGGCGGCATGGCTGTGCCCGCCTTGCTTTATCTGATTCTGGTGCCATCGGGACCGCCAATCGCTCCGGGACCGGAGGGGAGTAGTGGCACATGGTCACATGGGTGGGGTATCCCAACGGCGACGGATACGGCGTTTGCGATTGCGCTGATTGCCATGATGGGCAGGCGCGTTCCAGTCGAGCTACGTGTCTTTCTTACCGCGGCAGCCATTGTCGATGATATTGGGGCAATCGTTGTCGTTGCAATTTTTTATTCAGGCGAACTGCATATCGGTTATCTGGGCAGCGCAGCCGTGATTGTGGGGCTACTGGCGCTGCTCAATAAGGGCAGCGTGTATCGGGCGTCTCCGTACGTGATTCTCGGAATCGCCCTGTGGGCCTGTGTATACGCAAGTGGAATACATGCTACGCTGGCTGGCATCATTCTCGCGTTGTTCATTCCTACACGCCCGTCGCCTAATCTTCGTGCACTCATGCTCCAGGCCGATGCCATTCTGACTGCAGAAACCCGCCGCGGGAGGGAGGTTATGCATTACGGCCCTTCCGAACCTGCACTGGAGGCGTTGGATGCCATTCATGACCGTCTGGAATCTCCTGCTGATCGCATGCTCCGTCATCTTGCCCCGAGATCAAGCTTTCTAGTGTTGCCGGTATTTGCATTCGCGAATGCAGGAGTGGTTGTAGAGACAGGCGTATTCAGCGAGCACGTACCGTTAATGCTTGGCATCGCAACAGCATTGGTCATCGGCAAACCTCTCGGATTTATCACGGCCACCGCAGCTGCTGTTCAACTGGGCTTTGCCACCAAACCAAAAGCCTATTCCTGGCGCCAGCTTGGCGGAGCGGGAGCGCTCGCCGGAATCGGTTTTACCATGTCGCTTTTCATCGCGAGCCAGGCCTTCCCCGAGGTAAGCGATTACGCGGCTGCTAAAATCGCGATTTTCGGCGGATCGATTCTCTCGGCAGTCATCGGCGTCGCCGTACTCTGGAATGCGCAGGCAGAGGAAGAAAAAAATCCATGAGCGTGAATAGAAACGATTCAGGACGAATAGCAAGGGGATGTGCTGGAAGCGAAGGCAAAAATGAAGCAGATATGCGGGCGGTAGGACTATTTTCTGAAACACCTGTTGATAATCAAGTTATACGGCGGAAGTAAACAATAACTTTTCCATATGAGGAGGGAATATGACTACAAAGAAGGCGTGGGCAGTTTGGGAAGGTGGAATCAAGGACGGGGGCGGAACGATTTCCACTGAAACAGGTGTACTGAGCGAGGCACCTTATGGTTTCAAATCGAGATTTGAAAATGGCAAGGGCACCAATCCGGAAGAACTCGTCGGGGCCGCGCACGCGGGCTGCTTTTCGATGGCACTCTCCCTGATGCTCGGAGAAGCTGGTTTGACGCCGGAGAAAATCGAAACGCACGCTGCCGTCACGCTCGATAAAGTGGGGGGAGGCTTCGAGATTACCACTATCCACCTTGACGTTGCCGCCAAAATACCAGGAGCAGATCAAGCGAAATTCGAAGAGATCGCCAACAAGGCAAAAGAGGGCTGCCCTGTATCTAAACTATTCAAGGCAAAAATAACAATGGACGCAAGACTGGAAACATAGTTATTGCCCGACAAAGCGGGCGGAGCCCATTCCCCAACGTATTGCACGGGCAGGCAATCCAGATTTCCCCGGAATTTGCCTGATAGCTGGAAGAAAGCATATCAACCTTCGCTCCGAGATACCTGGCGGCAACACCGATAGTACCGCTGGATCGTTGGAGCGAAGCACAATACCTCAACGCATGAAAAGGCTCGCTGCGACCCTCATGCGGCTGGATCGGGGTCGCATGGGTACGAATCAGACGTACAGCTATACGGGCAATAGCAACCGAAGGTGATTACTTCAACTGCTCATACAGCAGCTTCAATATGCGCTTTGCGTCACCGGAATCATCCGCCACGCCATCCTTGTTCAATACACTGACATTAGTATTAGGTCCCGCTTCACTTAGCTGGATGCGATACTGATCCGGTTTGTCACTCTCCTCGTCCCGCCAGAATGCAAGCTTCGAGAGCAAGCCGGTGCCCCCGCCGCTTTCTGTATCGGAATTGATGTAGCGAACAAAGTAAATGCCCTGAGAGCGGTTTCGATCCTCGACAGTAAATCCGGTTCGATCCAGCGCCAGTCCGACACGCCGCCATGACCGATCAAATGCTTCGGTTACGGTCAGTACTCCGCCTTTTTCGCCGTTGAGACGTGCACGCTCCTGAGTGCCCATGCTCGCCACCGCGCTTCTGGCGCGCTCCTCTGTCACGCCAAAGCGCATCATCAAACGGGAAAGCATCTCCGCTTCCAGGTCAGGGTCAGAGGGACGAGGTTGCCATACAGTACGTACGTTGGCACCCTCAATCACTTCATCCATGCCGCGATGGCTGATATAGATCTCCGTGGTGCCATTTTCCCCGCGCTCCAGACGCGTGCGAAACTTGTCACGCTCGCCGGTTGAATACAGGCTGTCAAGAAGCTTGCCAAGCGTATTCCGAAGAATGTCTTCGGGAATCTTTGCGCGATTTTCCGCCCAATCCGTTTCCATCACACCGGCCTCAGGCATTTCTATCTTGATGAGAAAGCCCAGCTCCTGCCAGAAATCCCTGACGATCGGCCATACTTCCTCCGGCTCGCCGCTTACGACGAGCCAGCGCTGCGTGCCCGAGCGTTCCATCCGTACCCCTGCATCATCCATCGAGGGCAGAATGGAAGCCCCCCCGGTGGTGACTCCCGCTGTCTTGATGCGCTCCTTGTTGTAGGCGGAAAAAGTTGCGGCCCCGGTGGGACTGATGTCCGGAACATGATAGCGCTCATCAGAACCCGGCGCGGTCAGGTCGGGTGGAATTTCCAGCGGTGGAAGCTTCCCTGCCGATTTGTAATTGATCTTCTTGGCTTCCGGCAAAATATCCGATAAAACACTGCATCCTGCAACGGCCGCTGCCAAGCACAGCGCGACCATTATTTGCGATCTCATGTGCAATATTTTGTTCCTAAAAATCCTGCTCCAGGCTCTCGACTTCGGGCAGTCATCTAAACGGATACCGCCACATCGATTCCTGCCTCGCTCATCGCTCCCCTGATGGTTTGATGATATCGATGTGACAACGGTGTCAATGGCAGTCGCAATCCCTCGCCTATCAATCCCATTTGCCCAACAGCCCATTTCACAGGAATAGGGTTGGCTTCTATAAATAAATCCAGGTGCAACCTCAAAAGCTTTCTGTTCGCAGCACGGGCAGCAACCAGGTTCCCGGCAAATGCGGCGGCGCACATCTCATGCATAAGCCGCGGGGCCACGTTGGCCGTGACGGAAATAACGCCGTGCCCGCCAAGCAGCAACAAAGCCAGAGCGCTCGCATCATCGCCGCTATAAACCGCAAAACTCTCAGGAACCCGGCACAATAGATCAAATCCCCGCCCGATATCACCTGTTGCATCCTTGATTCCCACAATGTTTGGAATTTCCGCCAGACGAAGAACGGTATCATTGGCGATATCTGCTACCGTCCTGCCGGGCACGTTGTACAGAATCTGCGGGATGTCCACGGCTTCGGCCACCGCCCTGAAGTGCTGGTATAAACCCTCCTGAGAGGGCTTGTTGTAATACGGTACAACTGACAGGCTTGCGTCCGCCCCCGCATTCTTCGCATAGATAGAGAGATCAATCGCCTCGCGCGTGGAGTTGGCTCCGGTTCCCGCAATTACCGGTACTCGCCCAGCCGCCTGCTCCACGGCGGTTTTAATCAGCAGGTGGTGCTCCTCGAAATCCACAGTGGGCGATTCGCCGGTAGTCCCTACCACCACGATACCGTCGGTTCCTTCCGCCACATGAAAGTCAATCAAGGATTGGAAACGCTCCAGATCCAGTTCGCCATTTTCATGCATCGGTGTAACAATAGCGACCAGGCTGCCTTTGATTGCGACGTTATCCATGAAGGTAGATTCGGAAAAAACTCCTATTTTACCTGAATCCAGCACCAGCAAAGCATATTCGCGACGGTCCAGGTGCGTTGTCAGACAGCGCCAGGAGGGGGTGGGTTCCCGGCACTTTAGATGAATCCGATGAGAGTCAGGACGAGGCGTACTGTAAAGCTACTCCCTCCCGCAGGAAGGAGCCTGAACGTCTGATCGCCTCGGGTAAACCCTTCAAGGTAGCCATGATAGCCTGCATACGCAAATCTTGACGATCGTAAATCTCGTCATGAAACCAAAACACCTTGGACGAATCTACCGGCAGCTTGACACGGCTGCTCTCCCAAGCAGGGGAAAGGGAGGCAACGCACAGTGATCAAGTAACTTGAGAAGAGCAATAAGTGGCTATGGGACCCTCATAATATAATTCAAGTACTTCGCTTCAGTCTCGACAAATCCAGCTCCCTCTCCCGCCTTCGGAAGAGGGTTGGGAGAGGGCGCTGGCTTCCGAGAATGTCCTCAAGCTGGCACGGGTTCCCTCGCCTTGAAGAAGGTGAGCATGCCATTTTTGGAATCGACCGTGATGGTATCCTTTGCAGCGAACTGACCTTCGAGAATTTCCTTTGCCAGCGGGTTTTCGATCTGGGCCTGTATTGCACGCTTGAGCGGCCGGGCTCCGAAAACAGGATCGAAACCTGCCTGAGCCACTTCTGCAAGTGCCGCATCTGTCACCTTGAGGTGCATCTCAAGTTTCGCCAGACGCTTTTCCAGTTGCTGCAACTGTATCCGCGCGATGGATTTGATATGCTTCTCATCCAGCGCATGAAATACCACCACTTCATCTATCCGGTTGATGAACTCCGGGCGGAAATATGCCTTCACCTCGCCCATGACCGCCAGCTTGATGACCTGGTAATCATCTCCTGCCATCTGCTGGATCATTTGCGAACCGAGGTTTGAAGTCATGACGATAACAGTGTTCTTGAAGTCCACTGTGCGCCCCTGCCCGTCTGTCATACGCCCGTCATCCAGCACTTGCAACAGGACGTTGAACACATCCGGATGCGCCTTTTCCACCTCGTCCAGCAAAATAACCGCGTAGGGTTTCCTTCGTACGGCTTCGGTCAGGTAACCGCCTTCCTCGTAGCCCACATATCCCGGGGGCGCGCCAATCAGGCGTGCAACCGAATGTTTTTCCATGAACTCCGACATGTCGATGCGGATCATGTGCTCTTCCGAATCGAACAGAAATCCTGCGAGTGCCCTGCATAGCTCGGTCTTACCCACCCCTGTCGGCCCCAGGAACAGGAAAGAACCGTAAGGACGGTTTGGATCAGCCAGACCGGCGCGTGAACGACGAATGGCATCCGACACCAGCCTTACCGCTTCATCCTGCCCCACCACGCGCTCGTGCAGCTTTTCCTCCATATGCAGGAGTTTCTCGCGTTCACCCTGCATCATTTTGGAAACAGGGATGCCGGTAGCGCGCGAAACCACTTCTGCGATTTCTTCCGCCCCAACCTGAGTTCGAAGCAGTTTCGGCTTGCTTTGCTCCACGGTCTCCTTCTCAGTCTGCCTATCCTGCGCCTGAAGTTGTGCCTCCAGTTGCGGAATGCGCCCATATTGCAACTCTGAAACTTTCTGCCAATCTCCTTTGCGCGTGGCCGCCTCGATTTCGAGCTTGATCTTTTCCATCTCTTCCTTGATATGTTGCGTACCCTGCACCTGGGATTTTTCGGCCTTCCAGATTTCTTCCAGGTCGGCGTATTCGCGCTCGAGTTTGGCTATCTCCTCTTCCAATAATGCGAGACGCTTCTGTGACGCTTCATCCTTTTCCTTTTTCACCGCCTCGCGCTCGATCTTGAGCTGTATCAGGCGCCGGTCGAGCCTGTCCATCGCCTCCGGCTTGGAGTCGATTTCCATCCGGATGCGTGCCGCGGCTTCATCGATCAGATCGATGGCCTTATCGGGCAGAAAGCGGTCGGTAATATAACGATGCGAGAGTTCCGCAGCCGCGACAATGGCTGGGTCAGTGATATCCACGCCATGATGCAGCTCGTATCTTTCCTGCAAGCCCCGCAGGATGGCGATAGTTGCCTCGACCGTCGGCTCTTCAACGAACACCTTCTGGAAACGGCGCTCGAGCGCAGCATCTTTCTCGATGTATTTGCGGTATTCATCCAGGGTAGTAGCGCCTACGCAATGCAGTTCGCCACGCGCCAGTGCAGGCTTGAGCATGTTGCCCGCATCGAGCGCGCCCTCAGCCTTGCCTGCGCCCACCATGGTATGAAGCTCATCAATAAAGACAATAACGCTGCCCCCTGCCTGCGCGATCTCCTTAAGGACAGATTTGAGCCGCTCCTCGAATTCGCCCCGGTATTTGGCTCCAGCGAGCAGTGCAGCCATGTCCAGCGAAAGCACTTTCTTGTCCTTGAGGGTCTCCGGCACTTCGCCATTGACGATGCGCTGAGCCAAACCCTCGACAATAGCAGTCTTGCCCACACCCGGTTCACCGATCAGCACGGGATTGTTCTTGGTACGGCGCTGCAATACCTGGACAGTACGCCGAATTTCATCGTCGCGACCGATAACTGGATCAAGCTTTCCCGCGCGCGCGCGCTCAGTCAGGTCGAGCGTGTATTTTTTCAGGGCTTCGCGACTAGCTTCAGCTTCTGGACTGCCGACATTCTCGCCACCGCGCACCTCGTTGATCGCCTGTTCCAGCGCATTGCGGTTGGCCCCGTTCTGCCTCAGCAGATTGCCAGTCTCACCTTTGTCCTGAAGCGCCGCCACCAGGAACATTTCCGACGCAATGAATTGATCACCCCGTTTTTGCGCCTCCTTGTCGGCCAGGTTGAGCAGATTACCCAGATCGCGCGAGACGTTGATCTCTCCGCCCGTACCCTCTACTTTGGGAAGGCGCTCGATCGATTTTTTCAGCGCTTCCCGCAGGGGCGGCACATTCGCACCTGCACGCTGCAACAACGAGACCGTGCCCGCATCTTGCTGCTGCAAG
Source organism: Nitrosospira sp. (assembly GCA_035280905.1). Classification (GTDB taxonomy): domain Bacteria; phylum Pseudomonadota; class Gammaproteobacteria; order Burkholderiales; family Nitrosomonadaceae; genus Nitrosospira. The sequence continues at coordinate 996 of DATEEZ010000023.1, read as the reverse complement.
AGTGCAAGCAATAAATGCTGCGGTTCAATATAAGAGTTGTCCTGACCTACGGCAATGCTCTGCGCATCGGACAACGCCTGCTGGAATTTTGTGGTTAATTTGTCGAAACGCATGAGAAGTCCTCGATGGATTAGATAGATGACTTGTATATGTGGGGGAGTGCCTGAATTTCAAGATCAACACGAATGTGCAGAAGCATCAGTTGTTATTTGCTGCCCACCTCTCCCTGCTAGGCTAAAATATGCTCCATCAGTGCTTCTGGCTTCTGCAGTCAGGCGGATTTGCCCCGAAAGTTGATTATGGATTTAACCGAAGAAATCGAGAGAAATGTCGCTCAAGCTTTGGCCGAGGATGTTGGAACGGGTGACCTCACCGCCAACCTTGTTCCTTATGACGAAATTGCAGCTGCAAGTGTGATCAGCCGTGAAGAGGCTGTGCTGTGCGGAAGCGAATGGTTTGAAGCCTGTTTTCGGCAACTGGAACCCCAGGTCGAGGTTCGCTGGCATGCACTGGAGGGAGAAACAGTCGAGGCCGGACAGCAACTCTGTGAAGTGAAGGGTAATACCAGGGCACTGCTGACAGGTGAACGAACAGCTCTCAACTTTCTGCAATTGCTCTCGGCTGTCGCCACCCAGACCCGGCGTTACGTGACTGCAATATACGGAACAGGTGCAGTCATTGTCGACACCCGCAAGACCTTGCCCGGATTACGGCTGGCACAAAAATATGCGGTTAAACGCGGCGGGGGAACAAACCATCGTATCGGTTTATATGACGGGATTCTGATCAAGGAAAACCATATCATGGCTGCCGGCGGTATTAAACCGGCACTGCGTGCAGCGAGAAAAATTGCCGCTGGGGGGATATTCATCCAGATCGAAGTGGAAACACTGGAAGACCTTCGCACCGCTTTGAATGCCGGAGCGACGCTGATTCTGCTGGATAACTTCGATCTGGAAGAACTGAGGGAAGCAGTAGTATTGAACGCACGGCTAA
>DATEEZ010000022.1:0-11952 GCA_035280905.1 Nitrosospira sp. | reverse complement strand
TCATGAGTTTTTTCGTTTATTGTTCATTGTCATATGAGGAGCTGGGCTAACTTGGGCAGGAGCATAAGCATAACGCTACGTGGCGCTCGCATGCCTCAGGACTGTTATTGATTATCGCCGCAGCGTTACCAAGGGAACCGCTGAACAACTCCCTCGCAGGCGCGACGGCGGCTTTGCGGGATGAGATGCGCGAAAGGCGACGACGCGAATGGTTGACCCCCTTCGCTAGGAGCCTGACAAAGCAGATCGCCCGCAAAACCCCGTCCCATTCGGGTTGCAGCAAAATTGGGTGCTCATTTCGTTGCGCTCCTTGGTACCGTAGTCCAAGCTACGACCTTCGTCGCGCGCCTCGTGATCATCCCGATTTTGACAGCAACGCGCTCTACTGAGGATTTGTTCAGTGGTTCCCAAGGCTATGGACTTATTCGGGAGAATCAACCTGCCTCCCTTATACCTTGGTGCCGGTTGCAGGAAGATCAGTGTGAACGAAAATGAGCCCCGCAAGCGGGGGCAGGGTGATAACAATTGAATCCGGCCGTTCCATGGAAGGCTTGCCAGTTGTCTGGATACTTCCCATGTTACCGAGATCGCTGCCTCCATAGTAGCGAGAATCGCTGTTGAAGATTTCCTGATAAATCCCCGCCGTGGGCACACCGATGCGATAACGGTTGCGCGGTACGGGCGTAAAATTGAGTACAACCAGAGCAAACGAACCGTTCCGTGCAAAACGCAGATAAGTGATCACCGAGTTGTCCGCATCGTGACAATCCACCCACGAAAAGCCTTCCGGCTCGAAATCACGTTGATGCAATGCAGCAATGGTACTGTACAGATAATTGAGGTCACGCACTGCCGTCTTTACTCCAAGATGCCGCTTGTCGCCTAACTGATACCAGTCGAGTTCGCGTGATGAACTCCACTCCCGCCCCTGGGCAAATTCATTCCCCATGAAATTGAGTTTCTTCCCGGGATATGTCATCTGATAGGTAAACAACAGGCGCAGGTTGGCGAATTGTTGCCAAGCATCTCCTGGCATCTTGCCCAACAGCGAACCTTTGCCATGAACGACCTCATCATGGGAGAACGGCAGCACAAAATTTTCGCTGTATGCGTACAGCTGGCCGAAAGTCAACTGGCCGTGGTGGAAACGCCGGTAAACCGGATCATTGTGCATATACGCCAGAGTATCGTTCATCCAGCCCATGTTCCACTTCATGGAAAAACCCAGGCCGCCGACGTAAGTCGGGCGGGATACACCCGGCCATGCCGTGGATTCCTCAGCAAGTGTCAGCGCGCCCGGAAATTCCTGGTGCACCATGATATTCAGTTCACGCAGAAAATCGATGGCTTCGAGATTCTCCCTACCGCCATATCTGTTCGGCAGCCATTCACCCGGCAGCCGGGAATAGTCGAGATAGAGCATGGAAGCGACAGCATCGACGCGCAGCCCATCAAGATGAAATTCGGATAGCCAGTAATGGGCGCTGGAAAGGAGAAACGATTTCACCTCATTGCGTCCGTAGTTGAAAATATGCGTGCCCCAGTCCTGATGCAGGCCCATGCGCGGATCCTCATGTTCGTACAGCGCGCTCCCATCGAATCGGGCCAAGGCGAAAGCATCTTGCGGAAAGTGCGCCGGCACCCAATCCAGGATTACGCCGATTCCCTCCTGATGACAAGCGTTGATGAAAAATTTCAGATCGTCCGATGTGCCATACCGGCTGGTGGCGGCAAAATAACCTGTCGTCTGATAACCCCAGGATTCGTCCAAGGGGTGCTCCGAAATAGGGAGCAACTCGAGATGCGTGTACCCCATTTCCCGCACGTACGGTATCAGATCCCCGGCAAGCTCCCGGTATGAATAGAAACGTCCATCCACGTGCCGTTTCCATGACCCCGCATGAACTTCATAAATATTGAGTGGGGTGCTTAGCCAATCCCATACGGCGCGCTGCGTCATCCACCGCACGTCGTTCCACGTCATCTGGCTGGCGAGCGGGGTACGGGCAGCAGTGCTGGGACGTACTTCATAATGGCGGGCATAAGGATCGGTTTTTAGAAGGATTGCGCCGGTATCACGATTCCGGATTTCATATTTATAAAGTGAATCCGTCTGCACGCCAGGGATGAACAATTCCCATACTCCGCTAGAACCATGGGAGGCCATGGGATGGACGCGTCCATCCCAGCGGTTAAAGCTTCCCACTACACTGACGCGTTCCGCATTTGGCGCCCAGACGGAAAAACGAACTCCGGTAACCCCTTCCATTTCCACCAAATGGGAGCCGAGCGCACCATAAGCCTGATGCAAGCGGCCTTCATTAAACAGATACAGGTCGTGCTCCGAAATTTGCGGAGGGAACGCATAGGCGTCATAAGTATCATATATACGTGCTGGTGCTTCGAGGGAAGCCTCCTCGATGCGTAGCTGATAAGGCCGGGGGAGCAGTATAAGTCCTCGCCATTCAAAAACGCCGGCAGGATGCACTCTTGTCATGCTTTCGAAACCGCCCTTTGTATTAATCCAGACGCTTGCAGCATGGGGATGGAAAGCGCGCACAACCCAATGCTCATGTTCTGCATGAGCGCCAAGGAAACTGAAAGGATCATGCAGGCGTCCGGCCAGCAGGGCATGCAGCCGGGGGTCCCGCTTGATGAGTGGACGCTGCATTGTAAGGTGCGATCGCATCCATCGATTATAGCGTGGGATAGCGTAGGTCAGGCTCAAAAGAGAAGCAGGGTGGGGAGAAACAGTTCCGGTGCAAACAAAGCGCCTGCGCTTTCTTCAATTTAGCTGCAGAAAACTGCTGCAACTGCAATAATGTAGGGGTAGAAGTCATCCATTGACAATTCAAGGGGGTCCTGAATGAAATTGCCGGCTGACTTGCGCTCTTATAGCCAGATCACGCGTAATTCTATAGCAATGATACTGGCAGGTGGTCGCGGTACCAGGCTACGGCAGCTTACCGATTGGCGTGCGAAGCCTGCGGTTCCTTTTGGCGGTAAGTTCCGCATCATTGATTTCCCTCTTTCAAATTGCGTGAATTCCGGTATCCGCCGCATTGGAGTGGCGACGCAATACAAGGCGCAGAGCCTCATCACCCATATTCAGCAAGGATGGGGATTTCTTGATGGACGTTTCCAGGAATTTATCGAACTGTTGCCGGCACAGCAGAGAACTGAAGAAAGCTGGTACCAGGGAACAGCGGATGCCGTGTACCAGAATATCGACATCCTGCGGAGCCATAAACCGGACCATGTACTGATCCTGGGTGGCGATCACGTGTACAAAATGGACTATGCCAAACTGCTGGCTGATCACATTGCCAAATCTGCCGACATGACCATTGCCTGTATTGACCTTCCTCTTGAAGAGGCGAGCGATTTCGGAGTCATGAGTGTAACCAAGGACGGAAGGGTGACAGGTTTCAACGAAAAACCCGCAACTCCCACACCTGTTCCAGGCCGTCCGGGCTATGCACTAGTCAGCATGGGAATATACGTTTTCAACGCTGAATTTCTTTTCGATCAGTTGATACGTGATCACGACGACCCGAACTCGTCGCATGATTTTGGCAAGGACCTGATCCCGCATCTTGTTCCGAGAAGCCGGGTATTTACCCACCGCTTCTCGGACAGTTGCGTGAATATGGTATCTGGCGTACCGTATTGGCGTGACGTAGGCGCGGTTGATGCTTATTGGGAGGCCAATCTTGACCTGGTTCAGGTGACACCCGAGCTGAACCTGTATGATCAGGAGTGGCCCATCTGGACGCACCAGGAGCAACTGCCCCCGGCCAAATTTGTCTTTGATAATGATGATCGGCGGGGACAGGCGCTGGATTCCATGGTTTCGGGGGGGTGCATCATCAGTGGGGCAACCGTGCGCCGCTCGCTGTTGTTTTCAAACGTACAGGTGCGAAGCTACAGCATGCTTGAAGACTCGGTGATATTGCCGAACGTGGATGTAGGTCGAAACGCTCGGTTGAGGCGGGTAGTAGTCGACAAGAACTGTGTCATTCCTCCCGGCCTGGAAGTGGGATTTGATCCGGTAGAAGACAGTAAGCATTTTTATGTGACGGAAACGGGTGTTACGCTTGTCACTCCGGAAATGCTGGGGCAAAAGATACATTATGTAAGATAATAGAAACGGATCTGATAAGGTTGATCAAACAGGTGTGCGAGATATGCAATCAGTACAATTAGTCTTGCTGTGGCACATGCATCAGCCGGATTACCGCAATTACGAGACCGGCGAATTCATGCTTCCATGGGTATACCTGCACGCGATCAAGGATTACAGCGATATGGCCGCTCACCTTGAGGCACACCCCCGCATGAAGGCGGTGATCAATTTCGTGCCAGTGTTGCTGGATCAGATCGAGGATTATGCCGCCCAATTTGCTTCCGGAGAGATCCGGGACCCGCTGTTGCGGTTGCTGGCCACCCCCAACCTGGATGAGGTTTCCGACGAAGATCGATTGCGCGCCTTCGACAGTTGCTTTCGCAGCAATCACCTGACCATGATGCAACCGTATCCTGCATACAAACGCCTGTACGACATTCATGAAATGTTGAGGGAATACGGTGACGGGGAATTGGCCTATCTTTCCGGTCAGTATCTTGCGGATCTGTTGGTCTGGTATCACCTCGTTTGGACGGGTGAAAGTGTGCGGCGAAGCAGCGAAGCCGTGGTCCAATTGATGACGCAGGCGAAGGATTTCAGCTATGCAGACCGCATTCAGTTGTTCGATGTGATTGGAGAGGTTGTGCAGGGCTTGATTCCTCGTTATCGCAAGCTGGTGGAATCGGGGCAGATCGAGCTTTCCACTACACCGCATTACCATCCACTCGCACCCTTGCTGATCGATTTTTCATCCGCTCGCGAGAGCATGCCAGGCTCTGCTCTGCCGACTGAACCCGTTTATCCCGGGGGGCGGAGTCGCGTCGCATCCCAACTGGTTTCCGCCATCGAAAGCCATGCCGAGCGCTTTGGCGCAAGACCTGAGGGGGTATGGCCTGCGGAAGGAGCTGTATCAGGACCACTACTTGAGATACTGGGCGAAAAATATTGCAAGTGGTGCGCCAGTGGCGAAGGGGTGCTGGCGAATAGTCTGCGTCATTCCTATCCGGGCCGGCCGCTGCCCGAGAGGCACCGCTTTCTTTATCGGCCATATCGGGTTGACGGAAAAGCGGGCGATGTCATTTGCTTCTTCCGGGACGAGAAATTATCGGACATGATCGGTTTCGAGTATGCCAAGTGGTTTGGGCGGGACGCTGCCGAACATTTGGTGCGATCTCTGGAAGAGATTGGCCGTAGCGCGCCGCCAGGAGAGGACCCGGTCGTGAGCGTAATTCTCGATGGTGAGAATGCCTGGGAATACTATCCCTATAATGGGTATTATTTCCTCAATGATCTGTATGAAATTCTTGAAAACCATCCTTCTATCCATTCCACGACCTATCGCGACTATATTGCATCCGGAAAAGAGACAGAAGTAGCGCGCTTGCCGGTTCTGACGGCGGGCAGTTGGGTGTATGGAACCTTCTCCACCTGGATCGGCGATCGGGACAAAAACCGCGCGTGGGATCTGCTGAGCGCGGCCAAGCACAGCTATGATCTGGTCATGCAAAGTGGGCGCCTGACTCCTGACGAAAGAGAGAAAGCGGAGCGGCAGCTTGCATCCTGCGAAAGTTCCGACTGGTTCTGGTGGTTGGGTGATTACAACCCGCCTTATGCGGTATCAAGCTTCGACCAGTTATTCCGTGACAACCTTGCCAATCTCTATGTCCTGCTGAAATTGCCTGTGCCCACCTCTGTCACTGAGCCAATCAGCCATGGGGGAGGAATGCATGAGTCGAGTGGTGCAATGCGGCGTGCCTCCTAAGTAGCGCCGCTTCTATTCCTGCTGTGAAGCAAAGCGCGGGAAGGTTTTTTGGACCGCGGCTCGACGCCAATCCATTCCCCGCTTTTTGGAGCTCATGCTCTACACGCAGCCGAGCAACACCCAAGCCTGTCTCACATGAGACGGTATCCGTTGGATAAACTTCAACAAAATATCTGAATTCATCTCGCCTTGGTTGGCCTCGACTTGCTGACCTTGCTGACAGTGCGAGCCACTCGACTGCAGGCTCCTGATACTTTCGACGATAATGAAACAAAGGAAACTGTCGCCCTAACAGAGAGAGAAAGGCGCTGCCCCAGCAGAAAAAGGCGTTGCTGGAGGGGTTTCAAAAAAACTGTAACCGGTCTGCGTCACCCATAAAATACGCCTCACCTTCTTCTATATGCCCGGTTTATCGTCAGGTTCCTATGAGCAAAAGTCAGGGCCTGCAGGGGATTCTACAGAGGCGCCAGAATGGAGCGACAGTTGTGTCGCTGGCGATCGGCGCATCCATTACAAGCTCATTTTCATGAACTCGGGCTTATGTCGTTCCGGTTTTTGGAGAGGTGGAAAGCAATCAAGGGAGTGGTCGAAAGAGTAGCGCAAAAGCTCGCTAAAAAAGCTGATCAGGCGCAGGAGCATGCGAGAAATGTGGAGAGAGCCGTAGAGTGCAGGATTATTATGGAGCAAGCTCCTCAAATAACTTCAATAGCTTACCCCGGGAGGCGAGGTTTGTAGTCTGGAGCGAATGCGATCGACCGCCCAGCTTGATGGAAAGGATGCAAGAAGGCTGATGCGCGAGATGGGCCTGAGTTGGGACTAGACTGTACCAACGGTCCCGTTCTCAGCAAGCACGTTGGGCATAGAATCCTTCCTTGTCTGCCGGGCTTTCGCGACTACTAACCGGTAGCATTGCCATTGATGGCGATAATTTTACATTCATTCACCGCCACCGCATCTCTTCGACACCGGGCAAGCGCTTCATCATGTACCGTAGCCATTTTGACAAAAGTGCGGTCCGATGTATTCGCGCTCATCCGCTTGATCGAACCGCAGACTCTCCCGAATCCGTCACCGGTCCGGTGACAAAGCAGCGTGACGCCACAGGGTCTTAAACCCATGATTGTAGTATGGTTCGGAGTCGGAGGGATATAGTGGTGTTCATAAAATTTCTGGTAAAATTGCGGATTCTCCAAGAGCTCAGCAAGGATCTGTCATGACTTATGTAGTAACTGAAAGTTGTATCAAATGCAAATACACTGATTGCGTAGATGTTTGTCCAGTGGATTGCTTTCGGGAGGGGCCCAATTTTCTGGTGATTGATCCTGACGAGTGTATAGATTGCACTTTGTGTGTGGCTGAGTGTCCGGTAGAGGCGATTTACTCGGAGGATGATGTGCCGGGAAATCAGCAACACTTCATTGCGCTGAATGCTGAATTATCCAAATCCTGGAAGCCCATCATCGAGAAAAAGGATGCGTTGGCTGATGCCGACGATTGGGCAAAGGTAACGGAAAAACTGGAAAAGCTGGAACGCTGATTCTATAGCGGTACTTGCCGCGGCATGCCTGCCATCCCTCATTCTCCACAAATTCCTTCCCCCGAAACTCTTGTAGACCTTGTCGCCGGATTGAAACCCGGCGATACGGTTGTAACTCCTAGCAAGCGGCTCGCAATTACCCTGAGGCGCGAATTCGATCGAGCCCAGGCAGCGCGAGGGATTGCTGCCTGGGCTTCAGCCGACATTCTGCCGATTTCTGCATTTATCGAGCGCATCTACGAAGATGCGCTTTATTCCGCACAGGCGCCTCATTTACCCCTGCTGCTTACGTCTGCGCAGGAGCAGCTCTTGTGGGAGGAGACTGTCGCCCAATCGATGATTGCTCCCGCTTTACTCTCCCTGGCAGAAACCGCACGGCTGGCCGGAGAGGCTTGGATGCTTGCCCATGAGTGGCAGCTGATCCCCCGGCTCGGGAAATTCGCGTTGAATGACGATTGCAAGGCATTCAGCACCTGGTCGCACCATTATGAAAACCTTACCCGCAAGGCTCATCAGATCGACCGCGCACGTCTTTGCGCGCTTGTAACCAGACTGTGCAGTTCTCCTGGTATCGCAATACCCAAGCGCTTGGTTTGTTATGGTTTCGACAGTACTACGCCGCAGCAGGCTGAGCTGCTGGCGAAGCTTGAGGAAGCGGATTGTGAGATTTACAAAGTGACAGGAGCTGGTCCGGCCGTGCAACGGTTCGAAATGCCTCAGTACGCGAATCGGAATGTGCAACGGGTGGAATTTGACGTCAACAATGATGAGATTTATCGCGCCGCGGTATGGGCGCGGGTCCGAATCGAGAGGGATAGCGACGCTCGTGTCGGCATAGTGGTTCCGCAGCTTTCGGAGTATCGAAACAGCCTCGTACGGATCTTCAGCTCCGTGATGGAACCGGACGTCCGTCAAGCCCTTCCCGGCGCGCCGCGGCACATGCCATTCAACATATCCCTGGGTGTTGCGCTGAGTTCGTATCCGCTGGTACATGCTGCGTTCCTTGTGCTGGAGCTCATCCAGGGAGAAATCGAGTTCGAGCGCGCAAGCCTCTTGTTACGATCCCCCTTTCTGGCGGGTGGCGAGACGGAAATGCTTCCTCGCGCGGAGCTAGATGCAAAACTGCGCAAGCATGCCGAACCCGTGATTACACTCGAACGCCTGCTTGTACTGGTAAAACGTGAAAGCAGCACAACCTGCCCAATTCTGGTGAAGCTGCTGTCGGCCTGCGAAAAGTTCTTCAAAAAAATGCCGCGTGACGAGCAGCGCCCTTCCACGCTGGCGAGAGCAATTTCCGATAACCTGCGACTCGTCGGATTTCCGGGCGAAAGAACTCCTGACTCTTCAGAGTACCAGACACTCAAAAAATGGCAGGAGGTTCTCGCGGGCTTTGCCCTTCTTGACAACGTTACCACCGGCATGAGCTATCGCCAGGCTGTCTCACGCCTGCGCCGGATGGCGGCCGATACCTTGTTTCAGCCAGAGACGCCGGACGTTCCCATCCAGATACTCGGCGTTTTTGAGGCTGCCGGAATGATGTTCGATCATCTCTGGGTGATGGGATTGTCGGATGAGGCGTGGCCGCTGCAGCCACGCCTGAATCCGTTCCTGCCGATCGAGCTGCAGCAGGCTGAAAGGGTGCCTGCAGGCTCGCCGGCAGCTACTCTCGAACTTGCGTCCCGCTTTACGGATGCATGGCTCGCTGCATCGAAGGAAGTGATTCTGAGCCACGCCCGGCATGTCGGCAGTCGCGATGCACGTGAGCTGGCGCCAAGTCCGTTAATCGCACATATTGCTGTGAGCGACATTGCACCTCCGAACCTGCTTCCGGACTTTGTGAAACATCGCGACCTGATCCATTGGGAGGGTCGAATTGAGCGAATAAAGGATGATCCGGCGCCGGAGATAACCCATGGCAAAGCAGGAGACGGCAGAGCTCGTGGCGGCGTGGGAGTGATAAAAGACCAAGTCGCTTGTCCATTCCGGGCGTTGGCATTACATCGTTTGCATGCGGAAAGCTTGAAGACGCCTCATTTTGGACTGGATGCGGCAGAGCGCGGCACGCTGGTTCACGAGATGCTTGCCCAGGTATGGGGGCAGATCAGGAGTAAAAGTGCGCTTGACGCCCTGGCTGAGGACGAGCTGGTAACGCTGCTGACCAGGGCTGCGAGGGAGGTTATTGCACGCATGGACGTCAGGCGTCCGTACACCTTGTCAGAACGTCTTGCCTGGATAGAGCAGCGGAGGTTGATAAGATTGGCGCGGGAATGGCTCGAGGAAGAGAAGAAGCGAAGCGATTTCACTGTAGTTTCCACTGAGGGCAGAAGGAGCATCGAAATCGCCGGACTTGCATTGAACACTCGGCTGGATCGCGTGGATGAACTCGCCGACGGCCGCCGCATTGTCATCGATTACAAAACACGGGCGCCGTCTGTGAACGCGATGCTGGGTGAGCGTCCCGAGGAGCTCCAATTGCCGCTCTATCTTGTGGCAGGTGAGCCGGACGCTGCCGCCATTGCCTTTGCACAAGTCAGGGCCGGGGAAATGCGGTTTACCGCGCTCGCCCGCGACAACGATCTTTTACCCGATGTAAAGGAGTTTGCGAAATCACGCCATGTCGACCGATATGACTCGTGGGAGACCCTCGTTACAGCCTGGTTTGATGTTCTTGCAAGGGCCGTCACCGATTTTTCCAGTGGTCATTCGCCAGTCGATCCCAAGAAATATCCCCATACCTGCCGCACCTGCGATGTTCGCCCCTTGTGCCGTATTTACGAGCGCGCAGCGACGGATTTCGCCGCGCAGGGAGAGGAAGATGAGTAATGCGCTTCCGCTGAAGCAAAATACGTTGAGTGTTCCGCCGGATGAGGCGGAACGGCGTCAGGCGCTCGATCCCGAGTGCTCATTTATTGTGCAGGCCCCGGCGGGGTCCGGTAAAACAGGCCTTCTGATTCAACGCTATCTCAAACTGTTGACTTGCGTCGAAGAACCCGAAGAGGTGGTGGCGATTACGTTCACGCGCAAAGCCGCCTCCGAGATGCGCCAGCGGCTGGTGGCGGCGCTGACCTCGGCCCAGAAGTCAGCCCATTCATCCGGAGCTCAGGAATCCGGGCAGGAAAGCGAACATGAAAAAGTGACCCGGGCACTGGCTCATGCGGTGCTGCGCCGGGATGCAGAGGCGCGCTGGCACCTTGCCGCTCATCCTGCCCGGCTGCGCATTCAAACATTCGATTCGCTGTGTGCATCCCTCACACGCCAGATGCCGGTGCTCTCCGGGTTCGGCGGGCAGCCGGAAACGGTGGATGACGCTTCCGATCTATATCTCGAGGCGGCGCGCGCCACCCTTGATTTGCTCGACAGCAGCGAAGCGGTTGCTGGCGATGTTGAGTGCTTGCTGGAGCATCTCGATAACGACATCGGCCGTATAGAAAAACTGCTTGTAGAAATGCTGGCCCTTCGGGACCACTGGCTGCGGCATATTCATATCAGAGATCGGCATGAGCTGGAAGCGGTATTAAGGAACGCTCGGCGGCAGGCATTGCGGCGCTTGCACGCATTGTGGACATCCCATCCTCCTGCCATGCAGGACGAACTGGTCGCGCTTGCAAGATATGCCGGCAGCAACCTGGCGAGCGGCGGAAGCACGTCGGCTGAATACGAACAATTCAGTGCACTCGACACCCTGCCTGGTTGTGAGGAGCAGGATGTTTCCTGCTGGTGCACCATTTCGGAACTGCTCCTCACGAAAGGAGGGGACTGGCGCAAGCAGCATACTATCAGGGAGGGTTTTCCACCCGGTACATCTGGTGCTAAGGCGGAAAAAGAGATTGCAAAGTCGTGGAAAGACAGGGCCTTACGGTTGATTTCCCTGCTGGCTGGAAATGATGATGGTTCACTTCGCGAGTCCCTGCACGACATTCGCCTGCTGCCGCCGCCTGCTTACACCGAGGGACAGTGGAAAGTACTCGGCTCGATTACCCGGATGCTACCGCACGCTGTTGCGCAACTCAAGCTGGTGTTTCAGCTGCATAACAAGGTGGATTTTACAGAGGTCTCGCAGGCAGCCTTGCGCGCCCTGGGTGACTCTGAGGCACCGACAGATCTTGCACTCGCACTCGATTATCGCATTCGGCATTTATTGATAGATGAGTTTCAGGATACCTCGATCAGCCAGTATGATCTGGTTACAAAACTGACAGCAGGATGGGAACCGGGAGACGGACGCAGCATGTTCGTGGTGGGTGATCCGATGCAATCCATCTACCGTTTTCGCCAAGCCGAAGTCGGGCTGTTCCTGCTTGCTCGCGCTACTGGATTTGGAAACGTGACACTCAGTCCAATTTCACTCTCCGCCAATTTCCGGTCACAGCGCGGCATTGTGGACTGGGTTAATACGACTTTCGCAAGCGTCATGCCGCAGCTCGAGAATATTTCAATGGGTTCGGTACGCTACTCGCCCTCGGTAGCAGTGCGCCCCGAGCTGCCCGATGCTGCTGTCAGCGTGCATCCATTCTTCAACGACGATCA
>DATEEZ010000021.1:0-6065 GCA_035280905.1 Nitrosospira sp. | reverse complement strand
AACTTTTCACCCCAGCCCTTCCCTTGTGATTCCGGGGCGATACTGAGCGTCAGCAAATGCGCTTCTTCTGGCCCGATTGTCATTACGCCATATCCAAAGATATTTCCATCCTGCTCCAACACCAGGCAATGATAGCCTGCGGCGAGCGAATCGCTGAAATTGCCCCGTGTCCACGGAAAAAGAAAAACTTCCCTTTCAATTGCCACCACCGCGTCGAGGTCTGCCGGCACCATTCGCCTGATTCGTGGCGCTTCCTGCAATTGGGCGCTCATCGCTCCTTCTCCTTCAAGGCCACTTTGTTGCGGATGTAGAGGGGGGCGGCATCAGCTGGATCGACACCCAGTCCCCTCGCGAATCTGGGCGCAGCCAATTGCGCCATTGCACGCGCACCGGGCCGAAGACCGCTGATAATGTGATTGACGTAGCCTTCGTAGCGGCTGCGCAACACCTCGGGATACATATCGAAACCGCTCCCGCAACCTGTCCAGTCCTGATCGGCCACTGGGGGCGCGTTTTGTGGCAGGCACAGCGTGGGCTCGCTCACTGCCTGCCATTCGTCCATCGTTTTCCTGTATGCAGCGTGATAGATCTCGTGCATGCGCGCATCCAGCGCCGCGATAACGCGTGTTCCGCCCGCTTGCTGTGCCAATGCTTCCAATGTACTTATTCCAATGACCGGAAGCCCCGCTCCGAAAGCCAGTCCCTGCGCTATTCCGCACGCGATACGCAACCCGGTGAAGGATCCGGGACCTGAGCCGAAAGCGATGCCGTCCAGTTGTGCCAGCGTCAGCCCGCTTTCATCCAGCATTTGACTCACCATCGGCAAAACCAGCTCGGAATGGCGCTGTCCCGCAAGAACCTCCTCGCCAAGGATGTCATTCTCCAGCAGCAGCGCAATGGAACAGTATTCGCTGGATGTATCGAAAGCGAGAATTTTCAAGGGAAAGTCAAATAAATATCGAGCATAATGTCAGTACAATGACAACTGCCGTATAGAAACTTCGGCGGAAAAATCATTGTCTATTGTTGAGTAGCACTCCAGTTCGTTTAACTTTATCACTAATCGCACGGAGGAGTCATGAGCATCACGTGGATTCTGGTCGCAAACGCAAGCGCAGCCTATCTTTATGCAAACTATGGACCGAGAAAAGGATTACAGAAACTCAAGGAATTCCGGCATGACGCCAGCAGGGGAAAACGGGTGGACCTGGTTACCGACCGCCCGGGACACAACAGAAGTAACGGTAATGGGCGCGGCTCCTACATACCCGCCACCGATCCCAAACAGCATGAGGCGTGGACTTTCGCCTCGCAGCTAGCCCGGGAACTTGAGAATGGGCGCAAAACCAACAGTTATCAACGTCTCATCCTGGTTGTATCAGCTCCATTCATCGGCCTCATCAACAGCAATTTGGGAAACCAGGTGCGCAACCTCGTAAGCGATACTTTCGAAAAGGATTACACCAGGGCAAATGAAAAAAACCTGGTAAAGCAACTGGAGAGCTGCATTTATCTTTGATTGTTTAGGATAGTTTGATCATCCTTCCAGGGACCAGCGACCGATTGTCGTATAAACCGAACCGTCGCTGGTCTGATCCGATTTAACCAAAACCCATTCCCGCGCCCGCCAGACCATCGGTTCTGCCAACTCAGGCAGCGTTTTACATGACGCATTCCTCATCAGAGTGATGTGAGGCTTATAAGGCCGCTCCTCCAATGAAAACCCTGCCAATGAAAGCCTGCTCTGCAAAGCTTCGACCAGATCGATGAGCGGCTTCGGAACTTCATTGATTTCCGCATAAACAATATTCTTGCGTTTCCACATGCAGATTCTTTCGATAACCAGATCGAAAGCCTTCGCACCACTACCTTCAATTTCATCTGCCGCTTGACACAGGGCATCCACCTGGCTTGCATTCACCTCACCTACAAAAACCAATGTGAGGTGAATGTTCTCCGCTTTTGTTTTCCGCCCCTCGCAAAACGATTCCAATCGCCCGGTCAGCCACCCTAACCGCATGTGGGTTTCCTTGTCGGGCCATATCGCAAAAAACAGGCGAACGGTTTTTTGCCTGACAAGCCTGATCTCTTCAGCCATCCCGTTTGCCGTTCATCTTCCGCTCACTCGCTGATTGCTTCCCGCTCCGTTCCCATCCGATCGCCCAGTCGCTTGTTTGATTTATGCGGGTAATCAGGCATACCGCTTCCGCCTCTATTCCCTCGCCTCTCCCTACCGGCCCAAGCCGTTCGGCCGTCTTGGCCTTGACGTTGACATCTCCGGACTGCATCCCCAGGTCCTGTGCAATATTCGTAATCATGGAAGGTATATGAGCCGCCATTTTAGGTGCCTGCGCGATGATAGTGGCATCGACATTCACCACCTTGTAGTCGCGCTCCGCAAGGAGGTTGCCCACATTCTGCAGTAGCACGCGGCTGTCAATATTCTTGTAGCGCGGATCAGTGTCAGAAAAATGCCTGCCGATGTCACCCAAGGCTGCAGCCCCTAGCAGCGCATCGCATATCGCATGCAGCAGCACATCCGCGTCGGAATGCCCCAGCAAACCTTTTTCGTAGGGAATAGTCACCCCGCCGATAATAAGCTTCCGGCCCTCGACCAACTGATGTACATCAAAACCCTGCCCGATTCTGAACCCGCCCACTATCACCTCTTCTTGTTTAATTACGCAGAAAACATGAGAAAACGGTAGGTCAGTGCTTTGCGCGACCCGTCAAACGGAGCCTGACCTACTTATCCCCTGTGGGGCTAGACTTTTCCTGCGCATTGGGAGGCAGAGCCTGACCTACTACTTCGAGCATTTTTAGATGGGTGGAGGCGGCAGGCCGTAACCCATCATTAGCGCAATGGATTGCGCTTCGCTCCACTCATCCTACAGCTGAGCAGCCTGCAGCTGAGCAATTTTTATCATAGTAGGTCAACCGCCTTGCCCGACATCTCGACGCGGGACGGCTGGATCTACTACTACTTTCGGCTCGCAAATAAACCGCCAACCATCATCACATTACCTACAGATTTTTCAATATCAACTCTGCCAGCGCCAGGTCCTGAGGATAAGTAACTTTCAGGTTGCGCGCATCACTCAGAACCAGTTTTGGGTGCAGACCCAGCGCTTCGATCGCGCCTGCATCGTCCGTCATGGTTACGCCACCAGTCCTGCTCAGGGCGTCCACCAGAGTTCGGTAACGAAACATCTGCGGCGTTTGGGCCTGCCAAAGACTTTCCCTCGGCTCCGTGTGTTCAACCCGGCGGCTGGGATCGCTTCGCTTCAAAGTGTCTGCCACCGGAATTGCGAGTAATCCGCCCACCTCGTCCTCTCCCAGTTCATCCATCAGTTTATCCAGGAGCGTCCCCCCTAAACAGGGCCGTGCAGCATCATGAACCAGTATCCAGTCATCATCATCGATAACCGTACCTGCCCGCGCCGCTTTTAAACCATTCAGTACGCTTTCGGCTCGCGTGGCCCCACCGCATTCGAGGACGACCAGCTTGCCTGAGAATTCTGACCAGTCATGCCGGACCCACTCTCCATCTCCTGAGGACAGCACAACGAAGATTCGGGAAAGCCGCGGCGAGTTGCACAAAGTTGCCAACGTATGACGAATCATCGGCTTTCCCGCCAAGGGCAAGTATTGCTTGGGTATCTGGTCGCCCATGCGCGAACCGGACCCCGCCGCTGGGATGAGTGCAAAGAAATTTGGCATTGGTGTTACTTGGAAGTAGCTGAATTGATGGTTCGAGCGAAGGCAAGCACGTGAATATGTGCTGAGCCGTGAAAATTAGCAACGGAAATACAATGGAAACCTGCGAGGAAACACGAGCTGACTGGGTATCTTTAACCTGTAAGATTTTACAGCTATCGACGTATTTAATCTTGTCCTTTAATACTTATATCACGGAGCTATGCAGAAAGATGGTTCCGAACGGCTTTTTGAATTCCTTACATAAGAATTAATCAATCTCCAGCTTCTGGGTTTAGACAATATGATTGGACAATCCCCTGCTTTCGAAAAGGTTAGCCAGCTCATTGAGAAAATCGCAAGTTGCGACGCTCCCGTTCTTATCGAAGGCGAAACAGGCACAGGAAAAGAACTGGCGGCACGCGCAATTCACGACAGCGGGGCGAGGCGAGACGGTCCGTTTGTGCCGATAAATTGCGGCGCCATCCCGGATACCCTGGTTGAAAACGAACTGTTCGGACACGAACGGGGCGCCTACACCGGGGCGCAGTCGAAACGCCACGGGCTGATCGCCCATGCTCAATCCGGCACGCTTTTTCTGGACGAAGTGGATGCGTTGTCCCCTAAAGCTCAGGTTACCCTGCTCCGATTCTTTCAGGATCAGCAGTACTTTCCACTGGGGGGCGGGACCGCGCGCTCTGCAAACGTGAGGATAATCATCGCCAGTAACAGAAATTTGGGGCAGCTGGCAGAGAAAGGCGAATTCCGGCTCGATCTTCTGTTTCGCCTCAAAATCATGTATCTCACCCTGCCGCCGCTCCGTGAGCGCCAGGGTGACGCGGCTCTGTTAGCAGATTACTTCCTGCAGGAATGCTCCGCGCGTTTTAACCGGGGCAACAAAACTTTACACCCTGACACTGTCGCATGGTTCGACAAATACAGTTGGCCGGGGAATATACGGGAACTGGAAAATCTGATCTATCGCGAGTATCTGCTCGCTGACGAACCCGTCATAAGTGTCGCACCGCTTGCGCCCACCGTCGTCGAACGGCGATGTGGATTTGACCGCCGTCGCCCCGATTTGAACGGTTTAAGCTTTACCCAGGCCAAAAGCCGCGCCATAGCAACTTTTGAACAGTATTACCTCGCCGAAGCCCTGGCAAGAGCGCAGGGTAACGTGACAAAAGCTGCAAGTCTTGTTGGAAAAGACCGTCGCGCGTTTGGGAAATTGCTGAAAAAGCACAGTATGAATAAAAAAGTCTTTGTGGAACACTGATTCCCCTGTTTTCAGATCCCCCTCCCGATCCTTAGCGCCTTGCGCTACTCATTCTGAATCTGAACGTCCCACACTTTCTCCTTGATTTGCCCAATATAGATGTGGCCGGATTGCCAGCGACGAGTAATTCACGGTTCAGCAGAAACGTGAATTACTTATGATGTGGCCATCTCTGGCTTTTCGGATGTCTCCTCACGGAATTCGTGTGCTCCTCCGACCCGATATCTCCTTTGCCTGATTTCCTCAAGCAGCTCGGGGTGCCGGTCGAGCAGCGTGAAGAGCTACATCCTAAATTCGTAGCAAGTCATGTCCACCTCAACGATCAGAAACGTTGTCAGGCAGACCTGACCTGCTGCGCTTGTTCCAGCAATACCATGTCAGGATAGTACGTAGCGGGCCAAAAAACAAAAAACCTGCGATAGCGGGATATAAGCGATCAGGGCGATCTGAGCGATCAGAGAGATTACCGCAATTAGGGTGATTACTTCGGCTGAGGCTAGCGTGCAGCCGTGGAGCTATGGCGAAAGCTGCTATAGCGGTTTTGATAGGAATGGATCGAGCGGTGACTCTATAGAGTGCAGGAAGTCAAGTCGAACTCCACGTCTTCTTCGTATATCCTGGTTTTCTGTCTGAAATCGGAAACAACGAAGCGAATGGTCAGGGCAAATTTGTGCGCGCTGATCTCGGGAACACAGGGCAGACCCTCATCCAGCTTGAGGGACAGCAGGTGCGCTGTCCTCCCCGCCCCCATCTGCTGGAACATGCCCTTGTTCGCCGTGTAATTCTCGGTTTTTCCGCTGCCTCGCAACAGACGCAAGAGGGTGCGAAAACTTTTCTCGATTGGCAGCATTGGCTCAAGCCATTCATTGAGATCACTTTGCCGCACTCCCGGGTCGAGATGCAGCCAGTAGTGATATGAAGGCAAATCAAATTTACATACCCCCCCCGGTATGGTGACACGCTGCTTGATGCCCATCAACCACTCGTTATCGCGCATGTGCTCCCCGATTTTTCCGGCAACGTTCCGCAGGTCTTGAGAGGAGGTCTGGATGTCGCCTAGCATCTGGTCAAGCTCATCTTCCGGGTTCTCCGG
>DATEEZ010000020.1:0-2748 GCA_035280905.1 Nitrosospira sp. | reverse complement strand
TCTCTGGGGGGTTAATATCGCAGAAAGCTGGAAAACCGGACTGGTAGATATTCTGAGTCCCTATTAATAGAATAGGACGCCAATGATTTCAGGTATCGCACAAATCGCGGTGCACGTCATTGCAGTTGACTATGATCCCGGTTATCGGGTGTACCTCACACAGCGCTGTTGCTGCGGGCGACTCTGGATAGTACCGCAACTAACTTACGCAGAGAATATTTTGGATTTCGAAGTCGTCCATATCCTATAAAGTTAAATCTTTACTGATCTACTTTACCTAGCAGCTATCTGCGCCCCTCAATCGGCACAAACTCCCGCTCTTCCGGCCCAATGTAATTCGCCGAAGGACGGATAATTTTTCCGTCTATCCGCTGCTCGATGACATGCGCAGCCCAACCGCTGGTGCGAGCGATTGCAAACAGCGGGGTGAACATGGCTGTGGGAATGCCCATCATGTGATAACCCACAGCGGAGTACCAGTCGAGGTTGGGGAACATTTTCTTGATGCTCCACATCACCGTTTCCAGTCTTTCGGCCACGTTGAACATCTGCATATCTCCTGCCTCGGCAGACAGTTTCCTCGCCACTTCACGGATTACCGGGTTGCGCGGGTCGCCAGTGGTATATACGGGATGGCCGAAACCAATGATGATCTCCTTGTTGGCCACTCGGCGGCGGATGTCCCCTTCGGCCTCATCCGGGCTGCTGTAGCGTGTCTGGATGTCAAACGCAGCCTCATTGGCGCCCCCGTGTTTGCGACCCCGTAAGGCACCGATAGCACCAGTTATGGCGGAATAAAAATCCGAGTCCGTCCCTGCGATCACGCGCGCGCTAAAGGTGGATGCATTGAACTCATGCTCGGCATACAGGATCAGGGACGTATGCATCGCCTTTACCCAGGATTCGGGGGGTGGCTTGCTGTGCAGCAGGTGCAAAAAATGGCCCCCAATGGAATCGTCATCTGACTCCAGTTCGATGCGGCGGTCGTGATGCGAATAGTGATACCAGTACAACAGCATGGAGCCCATAGAGGCCAGCAATCGGTCTGCGATATCCCGAGCACCCTCCGGGGTATGTATCTCTGCTTCCGGCAGCACCGTACCCAGCGCGGAAACGCCAGTTCGCAAGACATCCATGGGATGAGCGCTTGCAGGTATCGTCTCCAGCATGGTTTTCACCCTCGACGGCACGTCGCGCAGCTTTTCCAGTTTCTCCTTGTAGGCAGCGAGCTCAGCCACCGTCGGCAGCTTTTCGTACACTAGCAGGTAGGCAATTTCTTCAAATTCGCTGCTTTCCGCGACATCCAAAATGTCATAACCGCGATAATGCAGGTCGTTCCCTGTTCGCCCCACGCTGCAAATGGCCGTATTGCCAGCCAGCACGCCGGACAAAACGACAGACTTCTTCACCTTCGGCGCAATGCTCACAACGCTTTCATCAGGTTTATTCATTTTCAGATTCTTCGGGTTTTTCGGGCTTGAACAGGAGATTCAGTTTCTCGTCATAGGCATGGTAGTCGAGAAATTCGTACAACTCAGCACGGGTCTGCATGCTCGGGACCGCGCTCTTTTGCGAGCCTTCGGCGCGTATTGTTCGATATACAGTCAACGCAGCGGCACTCATGGCGCGAAATGCGGAAAGCGGATAAAGCACCAGGGAAACATTTGCCTGGGCCAGTTCCTCGACTGTGTAAAGGGGAGTCGCGCCGAATTCCGTGATGTTAGCCAGGATGGGCACCCCGACCGCTGCCGCGAACTGCCGGTAGGTTTCCAGGTCAGTCACGGCCTCCGGGAAGATCATGTCTGCACCCGCCTCCACGTAAGCACAGGCCCGATTAATGGCAGCTTGCAGTCCCTCTACCGCGAGTGCATCCGTACGCGCCATGATGACGAAATCGGGATCGGTTCTTGCATCTACTGCGGCACCAATCCGTTCCACCATCTCCATTTCACCGACCACAGCCTTGCCTGGAAGGTGGCCGCAACGCTTGATCTGCACCTGATCTTCGATATGGAGCGCACCTGCCCCGGCTTTGATCAATGATTTCACAGTACGGCCGATATTGAGAACGCCGCCAAAACCAGTATCTGCGTCCACCAATAACGGCAGGTCGGTGATGTCGGTGATGCGCCGCAGGTCGACCAGCACATCGTCAAGGGTGGAAATGGCAAGATCCGGTACCCCGAGGGATGCCGCAGCCACTCCTCCACCCGAGAGATACAGAGCCCTGAAGCCGGCACGCTCCGCCATGCGAGCAGCATAAGCATTGATGCAACCCGCAATCTGCAGGGGCTTTTCCGTGTCAAGCGCTGCGCGAAAACGGGAACCGGCAGAGGGGGGCATGAAAGCAGGAGAAATGAAAACGAGAGCGCTGGGCTTATCCAAGCAGATGCTTTATGGACTCGCGCTCCCCCATTAACTCGCGGTGGCTTGCCTGCATCTTCATCCTGCTGAAATCACTTATTTCCAGGTCAGGCACGATCTTGTACTCCCCGCCCTGGCAGGTTGCGGGATAGCCATAGATAACCCCTTCCGGAATGCCGTAGCTTCCATCCGAAGGAATGCCCATGGACACCCAGTCATTTTCTGGCGTACGAGAAACCCAGTCGCGCATATGGCAGATTGCCGCATTCGCCGCGCTGGCCGCACTCGAAGAACCGCGGGCCTCGATCACCTCCATGCCACGCTTCTGTATAACAGGAATGAAATAGTTTTCTACCCACGTCATGTCATTAACGAGATCGGTGG
>DATEEZ010000019.1:0-13870 GCA_035280905.1 Nitrosospira sp. | reverse complement strand
TCGCCTGCCGAACTTCAGCAATCGCTTTCCGCACGAACTCTCCGGCGGGCAGAAACAGCGCGTGGCTTTCGCGAGAGGGTTGGTGAATCGCCCCCGGCTGTTGTTGCTGGATGAGCCGTTGGGCGCACTGGATGCGAAGTTACGCGAAGAGATGCAGATCGAGCTCATCAATCTCCAGAAGGAAGTCGGCATTACCTTTATTTTTGTCACCCATGCGCAGGATGAGGCGTTAGCGCTGTCACATCGCATCGCGGTAATGAACCGGGGCAATGTCGAGCAAATAGACGAACCCTCTAAAATTTATAGTGCACCGAGAAATCGCTTTATTGCCGATTTTATCGGCAAAATCAGCGAAATCGACGCCGAGGTGGTGGAAGCTGTTTCATCGCATCTGAAACTTGCGGTACACGGCCTGGGGGAAGTAACAGCGCCAGCCAGGGAAGGTGTGAAGGCGGGCGACAAGGGCGTGCTGGCCATCCGGCCAGAGCAAGTAAGAATCTCCCATCCCACGGATGAATCGCAGCTAAAAAACCATTTCCCCGGTAAGGTGCACGACTTTCTGTATGTCGGCGACGTAACCACTTATATCGTGGAACTCGCCAACGGTACCTATATTGAAGCTTTACTACCGAATTCCGCTCCTGGCCGGGCCAAGTTTTTCGAGGTGGGGGACGAAGTAACGGTTTCCTGGCGCCATGATGCGGGCATTTTCCTCAATGATTAGAGGCGGAATGAAAGAAAAGCAACTTGCCCGGTTGCTGGTGAGCGGACCACCCCTATTGTTTCTGATAGTGTTCTTTGTGGCACCCAGCCTGATCATGATTCTCACCTCGTTTCGCTTTCCAGGCGAATTCGGAGGGCTGGCGCCCATTATGCCGCCTTTGGAAAAAGCGGCTGGCGAACATGGATTCACCTCCGACGCTTATCAGTTCTTTTTCAGCGACTTTATCTACGCTGAGATTTTCCTCAAATCGTTCGCGGTTGCGTTCGGCACGACCTTGATCTGTCTCATCCTGGCCTATCCATTGGCAGTACTGATCGCCCGCAGCAGAAAACACCTGCGCAACCTGATGGTCCTGTTGGTGATACTTCCGTTCGCGAGCAATTTCCTGATCCGCATCTATGCCTGGATGATCATTCTCGGCCCGGAATCAGCGCTCAGCCACTTCGTCAATACCGTTCTCGGCGCGTTCGGGATTGCGCCGGTCACATTATTATTCTCGCCTTTTGCGGTATTGGTGGGCATGGTTTACGTACATCTGCCGTTCATGGTGCTGCCTCTCTATACCAACCTGGAGAAACACGACCCCTCGCTTCTGGATGCAGCACAGGACCTGGGAGCGAATGCCTGGCAACGCTTCTGGCGAGTTACCTGGCCGCTGTCCCTGCCGGGCGTATTTTCAGGTTCCGCCCTGGTATTCATTCCGGTGCTAGGCATGTTCGCGGTGCCCGATATATTGGGCGGCACAGGCGATATCCTGATCGGAAACCTGATCAAGGACCAATTCCTGGGCACCCGTGACTGGCCTTTCGGTTCTGCATTATCGATCATGCTGACCCTCGCAGTACTGTCCGTCGCAGGCTTGACGGCATGGCTCGCCCGCTCTGCGACCGGCCAACGGGCGATATAGCATGAAGCGCGGAAATCTCTGGCTGTGGTCCGCGGCCGTACTGGTTTACGCCTTCCTTTATATCCCGCTGATCATCGTAGTGCTGTACTCGTTCAACGATTCCAGGCTGAACGCTGAATGGGTCGGCTTTACCTTGTTCTGGTACAAGGCGCTGTTCAACAATACCGAGATGCTGCTGGCGGCACGCAACTCGCTCATCATCGCGCTTTGCGCCAGCTTCTGCGCAACCTTGCTAGGCACGATGTCCGGCCTGGCGATACACCGGTACAAGCTCAAGGTATTACCGGTGTTGGTATTCACTCCCGTGGCAATGCCCGAAATCCTGCTGGGGGTATCGATCCTGCTATTCTTTTTGCAGGTCCTGAATTTCACGCTTGGAATGGTGTCCATCATCATTGCGCATGCCACCTTCTGCATTGGTTTTGTCGCCATCATCGTGCGGGCGCGGCTGCAGGGAATGGATGAAAGCATCTTCGAAGCCGCGCGCGATCTCGGTGCATCGCCCTGGCAGACTTTCCGGCTCGTCACCCTGCCGCTCATCATGCCGGCCGTGGTCGCAGGCGCCTTGATGTCGTTCACCCTGTCCATCGATGATTTTGTCATCACATTCTTTACCAAGGGTGTAGGCGAGCCGATTCTACCGATCCAGATTTATACGATGATAAAAGTGGCGGTGACGCCCGAAGTGAACGCGATCTCCACATTATTGATGCTGCTGACATTGATCATGATCAGCATGGCCGCCCGGCTTGAATCAAGCGGTTCATCAGAAGGGAGCGCGAAACCTCGCAAAACGGCGAAATAAGCGGCGAAATAATGAACTCTCCACGACTCCTTTTTTTTCTGCTGGTATCACTGCTCCCATTCACCACGGGGTGCACTCCACAGAATTCGGATGCGGCCAACAGCGCCAAAAATGTCCTGCACCTGTTCAACTGGAATAATTACATCGCGCCTGAAACCATCGCGCGCTTTGAGAAATTCTGCAAGTGCGACCTGTCACAGGATTATTATGCCGATAACGAGGAAATGCTGGCGAAGCTCGCGGCTGGTGCCACCGGTTATGATGTTATCGTTCCCACGGGCAATGCGATCGACACCCTCATCCGGCAGGGGGCACTGAGACCACTGGACAAATCGTTGCTGCCCAATTTCAAGAATATCAACCCCGCCTATCTCGATACCGCCTTCGACCCCGGTAATATATACTCGGTCCCCTACGCGTACACGCTCTCTCTGCTCGGTTTCAACAAGGAGAAGATCGAGCAGCTTGGCCTGCCGACTGATACCTGGGCAATTATCTTCGAGCCCAAATATCTGGAAAAAATCAGGGGACGGGTGACCGTGCTCGACAGCCAGCGCGAGTTGATGGCCGCCGCTCTCAAGTATCTGGGCTATTCCGTTAACGATACAGACGAGAAGCACTGGCGGGAGGCTGCTGATCTGATCGTACGCGCAAAACCCTACTGGGCAGCTTTCAGTAATACCAGTTATATCAAGGAACTGGCAGTGGGGAATCTGTGGGTAGCGCACGGTTATTCCAACGACATGTTCCAGGCGGCGCTCGACGCCCAAAAAACCGGCCGCAAATTTACGATCAGCTATTCGACGCCAAAAGAGGGAGCGGTGCTGGCAGTGGATAGCATGGTTCTGCATAAAAGCGGAAAACGCCCTGATCTTGCTCACCAATTCATCAATTTCATGCTGGATGGAAAGAATTCTGCTGAACTCACCAATCTCATAGGCTCGGGCAATCCCAATCTCGACGCTTTGCAGTATATCCAGCCCGAGATTGCAAACAACAAGGCCATTTTTCCCGATCCGGAACTGATTGCCCGGCTTGAAATGCTGCGCGATCTCGATCGCAAGCAGCGGCGACTGCTGAGCCGCTTGTGGACAGAAATTAAATTACGATAATCGTTATAATTCCTGCTCATCCATACGAGAAAAAAACTTATGAGCTACTACTATCGGCATGTATTTTTTTGTGTAAACCAGCGTGAACCCGGAACCTTGTGCTGCAATAACTTTGATGCCCAGGCGATGCGCGACTATGCCAAAGAGCGTGTAAAGGCGCTCAAGCTTGACACTAAAAACAAGAGGATAAGGATTAATAATGCAGGTTGCCTGGACCGCTGCAATGAAGGTCCTGTCATCGTCGTGTATCCCGAAGAGGTCTGGTATACCTACGTAGACAAGGAGGATATCGATGAAATCATCGAAGAACACCTGAAAAACGGGCGCGTGGTCGAGCGGTTACGGATCTGATCTCGGCGCAGGATATTGCTTATTCGACTCGCGACTTTACGTACATTGACTGCGCATAATTCCCAAAACTTGTCCCAGAACTTGTCCAGAAACTTGTTCATTGATGGCCCAGCGGGAAAGCTGGAAACAGTTCTTGCGGAGCCCGCTTCGCCTTCCCCCCGAGGTATTGCCGTCATCGCACATCCTCATCCGCTCTATGGCGGGACCATGAATAACAAGGTGGTACACACCTTGTTCAAATCCTTTCTCGAGCTGGAATTTATCACGGTCAAATTCAACTTCCGCGGTGTGGAGCAGAGCGAAGGCACCCTTTATTCAGGCAAGGATGACCGCATCGGAGAAGTCGAGGATGTGGTGGCGGTAGTGGAAACTGTAACAGCGGAATATACCGCCCGCTTCGACTCTTCTCCGCCATTGTGCCTGGCGGGATTTTCATTCGGCGGTGCAATCCAGGCTTTCGCAGCACAACGGCTCAGGCCGCAACATATCGTCATGGTCGCTCCAGCGGTTGAGCGTTTGAACGCCCCTCCCCTCTCCTTTCCGCACGGCATACAGGATGCCCAACATGCGCCCCGCGTCCTGATCATTCACGGCGATCAGGATGACGTCGTTCCGCTTAAAACTGTCCTGGATTGGGCGGCCCCGCAGGAGTTACCGGTTGTCGTTGTACCCGGCGCAGAGCACTTCTTTCATCGCCGTTTGCATATCCTCAAACGCATCGTTCTCGATTCCTGCCGCCCCTAGAAAGTCCTCGATGAGCCGATAGCCGCGGGTGGTTCTACCCGCCTCTCAACAGGATGGCGGCAGAATTCGCCCTACGATCTGCTGCACCGCACAGGCTGTCAATTAAATGCAATTGAGCATCATTGAACGGAAGTTATCAAAAAAATCCATTTCCTTCGATAGATTAGCGACATTTGCACCGGCATCGAGAAACTTATCCTGATCCCGATATTCGCGGTTGTCATAAATAGTGAGATTGGCCCTGGGTCCGACCTTGACACTGCGAACCTTGTTCTCCCAATCGTAGCCAAATGGACCAATCAGGCGAGGCAAATTGACGGGGCCGCTTAGAAACAGGCTATCGCCTTGAAAATTCTTCTTGTCAAAAAATTTCACCCAACACCCTTTGTTTTCCAACTCTGTTGAAACCTGAACTGGAACGAACATCAATACGGGAACTTCGATAGTCGTCTTGCCACCCTTGGCTCCTGGCTGGCGTTTACTTTCGCCCGGTTCGGACTTTTTATTCATTACCGGCCTGTCCGGAGGCTCCTGCGCGCTGAGCCCGGCCGAAACAGACATACCGAACACCAATGCAACTATGGTCAGTAAACCAGGGGAGTTCTTCTTTACCAGAATATTCATGTTATCCTCCTTGAAAACAAAAATCTGAGGGCTGCAATCAGATTCGATTAGCGAAAGTAAGCCACAGACCCGCGTACTCCAACTCCGCAACAAAAAGCGAAGGATCCTGTCATTCGCTCATCCTAGCGATTCGTCCTCCAACCCTCCGTTCGCTTTCATACATAGGAAGCCCACCCCGGCTTGTGGCGTGAAAGACAGGGCAGATTGCGAGAAGGCGACGGAGTAAACCCCAGATATCGCCGGGAGGAGCAAATTGATCTTTTCGGGAAAAACGGTTTACATTAGACTGGAATATGTCCGCAAACATGACGAGTCCAACACTCTTATGCAGCGTCTGCTCATCATATTCGGCATACTACTTGTATTGGCGGGATTATTGTGGCCCTGGTTGTCGAAGCTGCCCTTTGGCCGTCTTCCCGGCGATATAGTCATTGAGCGTGAGAACTTCAGGCTCTACTTTCCACTCACCACGGGCCTGCTGGTGTCGCTGGTTCTGTCGTTTCTGCTGTGGTGGTGGACCCGAAAATAAAATTGGGGAGAGAATGTGAACCTGTATGAATCAATGGTGTTCTGGTTTGTGAAGGAATTTGCCAAGGCGGTCCTGGGCCTCGCCCTTGTGCTGGGGATAGTCGTTTTCCTGTGGTGGATCAATACGGAGGACTGAACCTGGGCGCTGATAGGGACAAGTTGCGCTTCTGTATTAACTGGAAGACGGCTGCAACATTTCCTTTTCTTCCGGTAGTGCTTTCCTGATCGCATCTCCCGCAAGTGTGGGTTCTGGCCAGGACGGAGGCCTGTCAATAAGAGGTTTGAGAACCGGCACCAGTTTCTTCATCACTTGGGTGGAAAGTGTCGAGGTAAACGTGTAGCTTGCTGCTTCCGCCCCTGGCACAAATGCAGTCATGGTCCCGAAAAAACGGTCGCCGATAAAAAAGACAAAAGTTGCAGAACGGTTCACCGCACGCGATTCCTTGATGACGCCGGGTGAAGAAAACGTAATATGACGATGATCACCCGTCCCCGTCTTCCCGCCAATCAGAATTTCCGAGCCATCCTCTTCCACAATGGCACGCGCCAGCCGTGAGGCCGTGCCCGTCGCCACCACCTTGGTCAGGACACCGCGCACCGTTGCCGCCAGTTCGGGAGAAAATACTCTTTCGCCCTTGATAGGTTTCCTCTCGACGATTGTCTCGAAAGGTGTATCGGCTGCAAAGCGAAGACGTTCAATCAGCAGCGTGGGCACACGAACGCCGTTGTTGAGGATGATCCCCATTAGCTCAGCAAGGGCTGCGGGATGATCTGCGGAGCTTCCTATTGCCGTGGCGAGCGATGGCACAAGGGAGTCGAAAGGATACCCAAGGCGTTTCCAACTGCGGTGAATTTCGAGAAATGCCTCGACCTCCAGAAGACCGCGAATACGCACATCCTGGGAGTTTTTATGTATGGTATTGAACAGCCAGTGATAAACGGCAATGCGCTCATTGGCGCTCGCGTCGATCACATCCTTGTACTCGGCCCCCGGATGCAGGATAAGGTAACGCGCCAGCCATAATTCCAGAGGATGAACCGTGACAATATGGCCCTGATCTGCCAGCGAATATTTTCCCGGTGTGTAAGCCTCATACAGATCCTCTAGTCTATAGGTATCCAGATTTTTGAACCTGGGCAAATGCGGCGTCATGAAAGCCACGAATTCGACCAGACTTGAGGTTGGATAAATATAGCGGTAAGCTGCCGCGAGACGCCGGGGCGTGTGCCGGAAACTCGAAAAGAATATATCGTTCACCTCGCGCGGATCAGCGGCCTTGTCTTTGTACTTCAAGTAAAAACGGTTGATGAACTGCCGGCCTTCCTTGTCCGCAAAGCGCCGAAGATATTCCACCCGATCGGAATTACTCGCATCCCTGAGTATTCTGGCGGACGACCCCCCTATCTGGAACATGTAGTAGCGCACGATATCCCGCATCAACCGGATATAGACGAGATTGACTGAGTTAGTCGTGGCTTCACGCACGCTCATGATCCTGTAATCGTCTTCAGGCTTGAAATTATGAAAGACATGCTGGCCTCCCCCGGTAAAGAAGCGCTCGTACGGACTGGCGGAATACTTGCGCTCCATGGCCGCGTTCAGCATGGATTTCAGACTCTTGTCCCTGCTATGCAAAAGATAGTCGATTGACCAGCGGCTAAGCGCGTCGCTCGGATCGACCTCTTCCCCGCGTAACGCTTTCGGTTCCAATGTTGCATATTTCCCGTGCAGCGCCTCGACAATTTCGAGATAAGTCACAAGCGTTCTCAATTTGGCTGTGGAACCCAGATCCAGCTTGGTCCCCTTGTTGATATCGAGAGGCTGGTCAAAATTGTCAGCGAGAATGCGGAACTTGGCCCCCTCAGGAGTCAATTCTGAAAGCGTGAAGCTATAGATAACTTTGGATGAATCTTCTTTCCCCAACAGACGATGGCCATACAGTCCGGCCGCTACCGCATTTATGGGGTCCTTCAACTGCTGCAGCATTTCGGTGATTTTTTTCTGCAGATCAATATCGAGCGTGCTTTGCACGGACAGATCTAATCGATCCAGGTCATACAGCCGCTGTAACCCAAGTTGCGAGGCAAGGCGCACCCGAGCCGCGTTGACTGCCTTCTGCGCGGAAAAATCCTTGATCTCTCCCGGCTCAAAGGTATCCCGAAACCGCAGGGGTTGCCCAAGCGCAGCATCCCTAAGCCTGGGCGGAATCACCTTCACCTGGGTGAGCACGCGAAGGTAGGCATTGGTGAGTTCGCCCAACTCTTGGCGCCCGGCCAACAGATAATAGGAAGGCCTCCGGTGCGCGATCATGAGGCTCAGTACGTGCTTGTAGCGCCCTGCAGCCTCGGCAAATCCGGCCTCATTCCGGTATTGCCAGTTCAGAATGCGGTTGGTTTCGTCGAAATCGAGTCCATACCAGGCCCACAGCGCATCGCCGATTCCGTTTGTTTCCCCGAACCCGGGAGCGGCCGCAAGCGGAACGGTATTAAGGTAGTCCACCACGATCTGTTTACGGACCGCCAGCGTCTCCTCTCCATGCAGGTATGCACGGACAGAGGCGGAAGCAACCTGCTGGAACTTGTCCCCGCTGGTAAGCGTCAGCCCGTTGGGAGAATGACGGTATTTCTCGATCTGCGTTGCAAGCGTACTGCCGCCGGGAACGTCATGGTCGGAGTTGAAAACCTGGATCCCCTTGTCCAGGATTGCCCTGCCGAGCCGGGTCCAGTCAACGGCGGGATTTTTCCTCGGCTGCGTCTCATCCAGTAATTCGCGGTTTTCGATAAACAGAAGACTGCTCGTGATCACCGATGGAACCGATTCAAATTTGTTATACACCCGTCCCGGAAACGACGCGCGATATAACGGTTGTCCGTTGCTCCCGGTTATCTCCAGGCCGGCCTGAAATTTTTCGCGATAGGGCACGAACACGCCCCGCCGGACGAGATCTTTCATCTGGCTGGAAGCATGTGCCTGGGCTTGCACCTCGAAATCATGTTTTTCCAGGTTCTGGAGCAACCGGGGCAACCGGCTATAACCCAGCCGGACGTCATACGGCCCAGTCTGGGAAAGAGCGAGTTGCCTGAAATCTTCATCCGGACCGCTTCTTATCTCCCACTTCAGATCACCTGCCAGTTTCGACAGACGCCATGCCTGATACCAGGACGTTTCTATTTCCCGGTAGGCAAGAAAGACTGCGACTGAAAGCGCAGCAAAAAGCAGGATTAATACGCGGGGAGTGAAAAACCTGAGCGCACGCCGCACAGTAGGAATCAGCAAGGGTAAAAATACAACATTACCGTTTTATGGGTATCAACCAAACCATGAAATGCAGCATTTTCCTCAACTTATTCGCTTTTTTGAATTCGTGTTGAATCTCTGTTTAAAAAAGAGTCGTTAAATTTTTTTGCCGCTCATTACATTTCCGGCGACAAACCTGCCCCCGGCATTCTGGACATGATAAATAAGCAGATATGGAACTGCAATGCCTAAGGCTCAGCTCCAGGTGAAGGATCGTCAATAGCAAGGCTGATTCCGCTGCGTCAGATATATACCAACAACATATTCTGTCGAGATTGAATGAAATCCGATCTGGGAGATGCAACGATACTGCCCGGTTTTATCGAATTGCACGCGCACCTTTCGTTCCAGGGTATTCCTGCTGATACTGTATTGAAGCACGGGATTACCACCATCCGGGATGTAGGCGGACCGGCCGATAATCAAACGTTGTCGAATGGAGCATCGATGTGCAATGTAACTTTGCACCGTATAGCGCGCTATAATCTCCTCCCTTGGTATAAAAACAATTCCTCTTTAATCAGGAGCAAAAATGAAGAAGATAACTTTAATATTGACGCTTACCGCACTGGCCGGTTTGATGGGCTGTTCGAGAACAGATCCTTACACCCCGCCCTCGGATGCCACGGGAGAAGATATATTTAGCACAAACTGCACAAAATGCCACAAACCCGAAGCTGGCGCGGCAATGATATTGAGCGAGAAGATGGCCAACAAGGATGCCATCATTCAGAAGGTTCAGAAGGGAAGCATGGGCATGACCGCTTTTCCCAATATTCAGGGCGAACCGGCGCAGCGTCTCGCGGAATACGTTCTGGCGAACAGTAAGACGAAATAGCGGCCGGGTGGCATTCTGACAGAAGTGACGGCAGGATATGAGACGTGGCCTATTGCTTGCATCCGCTTGAATGGCGAAAAATGACGGCAAAGTCTCTATCACAGATGTGCCGTCGAGGAGCAGCCAGGGGTTGAAATGGTCATTGTGAAGTGGGCGCTTATCGTTATCGCCCTTCTCGTCATCGCCGGGTTGCTCGCAGGCCAACTCGGGCTGCTCAAAGGCTCTCCGCCTGCTGATTTGGGTGTGCGCGACGGGAAGCTCAAGCCTCCCTCAAACAACCCCAACAGCGTGTCCAGCCAGGCCGCGCTTTACCCCGACCACCCGCAGCGGGCTTATGCCGAAATCACGCCGCTGCCACTGAAAGGCGATGCCGAGAGCACGCTGGATCGACTTGCCAGCATCATCGAAGCCATGGATGGGGGAAAAATAGTGAAGAGGGAGCCGGGGTACATTTATGCGCAGTTCACTACCCGACTCATGAAATATGTGGATGATGCCGAGTTCTGGTTTGATCCGGAAGCGAAGGTGATTCAGGTGCGCTCGGCCTCCCGTCTCGGAAAATCCGATCTCGGCGTGAACCGGAAGCGCATCGAATCCATCCGGGAAAAGCTTTTGGACTCCTGAAACGCCTTGCCTACCCCCTCCTGTCGGCATAATCCCGACCCGACGGTCGTCCTGCACCATATCGACGGCTGCTTTGTCGCCCCGAATCCGTTTTCATGACCTTTCAAGCAGTTTACCGTCTTGCCCGCGTGCTTGTTATCCTGGCATTAGTGCTGATCGGTATTCTCTGGCTGGTATTGCGCGGAAGCCTGCCGCAATACGAAGGAACAGTGCAAACGGATGCCCTGTCTGCACTTGTGACTGTCGAACGCGATACCCTCGGTACAGCCACGTTGCGCGCGCAAAACCGGCATGATCTGATTTGGGCGCTGGGTTATGTTCACGCCCAGGAACGCTTCTTTCAAATGGACCTGATGCGCCGGCAGGCTGCCGGCGAACTGGCTGAGTTGTTTGGATCACGCGTCTTGCCCGCCGATCGGGAAGCACGCAAGCACCGGATGCGGGCACGCGCGTCTTTAATGCTGAACGAGTTGCCGATTGAACAGCGTGAACTGCTCGATGCGTATTGCGACGGGGTAAATAAAGGTCTGGATGCGCTTACGACAAACCCCTTTCCCTATCTTCTGCTAGGTTTGCAGCCCCTGGCATGGCGAAGCGAAGACAGCCTGCTGGTCATTGGAGCAATGTATTTCACATTGAAAGAAGCAAGTGACGTGCGCGAACTTGCCCTCTCTACCCTGCGGGATGCACTTCCCGCAGGCGCCTTCCGGTTCCTTGGCGCTACTGGCGGCAAATGGGATGCCCCGTTGCTGGGCCCTCCCCTAGCCTGGCCGGATACCCCGTCTGCGAGCGAGCTCGATCTGCGCAAGCTCGATCCCGGCCTTATGCCACCCATAGATACCCACAGCCCCGACGAGTATATCGACGATGTGCCTGGGAGCAATAGCTTCGCGGTGGCAGGCTCCCTGGCCGGAGGCGCAGCACTGGTTGCCAATGACATGCATCTGGAATTGCGTGTCCCCAATATCTGGTTTCGCACACGCTTCATCTATCCCCACCCGCAACAACCTGGGGAAACAAGCGACATCACAGGCGCCAGCTTGCCAGGCACGCCGGCGATCACGGTTGGTTCTAACCGCCACGTTGCTTGGAGTTTTACAAACAGCTACGGCGACCTGATTGACTGGGTGCGGATAAAGCGTGATCCGAATGATCCCCTACGCTACCGGACTTCAGACGGATGGAAGCGCATCGAGGTCCATCGCGAAGTGCTGCGTGTGCGCGGATCAGCAGATGAAACGCTGGAGGTCCAGGAAACAGAATGGGGACCGATTGCGGCAACCGATCATGACGGAACGCCGCTCGCGTTTGCCTGGACTGCACATCAACCAGGCTCGATGGATATCAAGCTTGCCGATCTGGAACAGGCGGAAAGCGTGGACCAGGCGATCGTCATAGTACGGAACGCTGGCATTCCCGCACAGAACTTTATCGTCGGCGACCGGGCAGGCAGAACTGCCTGGACCATTGCCGGGAGGCTTCCGGCACGGAGCAAGGACTATGATCCGCGGCTTCCCGCAGACTGGAGCGCACCGGGTACCGGCTGGAACGGGTGGCTGGATCCCACGCTCTATCCAGCCATCATCGATCCCCCCGACCAGCGCCTGTGGACCGCAAATGCACGCACTGTCGACGGCCCCATGCTGGACAGGCTCGGGGACGGAGGCTTTGATCTCGGTGCACGGGCAAAACAGATCCGCGACACCCTTTACCAGCACGACTATTTTACGCCTGCGACCATGCTGGCTATCCAACTGGATGATCGGGCGCTGTTCCTGACACGCTGGAGGCAGCTTCTTGAATTGACCCTGGAGAGGACCGAAGCAGCGCCCTGGCGCACTGAAATGCAACAGGCAATCAAGGATTGGGATGGCCACGCATCCACGGAATCCGTGGCCTACCGGGTGGTGCGTGCATTCCGTCAGGAAGTTGTCAGCGGAGTGCTTCGCGGCTTCGAAGCAGTCGTGCGGGAGAAATATCCGGAATTCGAGCTGCCGCCGTTGAATCAGGCGGAACATGCGGTCTGGAAATTGATAGAGGAACGCCCACCACACCTTTTACTTCCTGTTCACGCCAACTGGGACGATCTGCTTGGCAAGTGCGCGCACCGGGTGGCCGAACGTTTCCGGCGCCAACCTGGTGGCATTGCGGCGAGGACCTGGGGTGAACGCAACACCGCCCGCATTCGCCACCCTCTCAGCCAGGCTTTTCCCATATTTGTCGCAAAGTGGCTGGACATGCCCAAGGATAAACTTGCCGGAGACAGCAAAATGCCACGTGTGCAGGGTCCGGAGTTCGGCGCTTCGAATCGGTTCGCCGTCGCTCCAGGCGATGAAGAGAATGGTTATTTCGAGATGCCTGGCGGACAGAGCGGGCATCCCCTTTCACCTTATTACGGTAGTGGACACGCAGACTGGGTAGGAGGCAGGCTTACGCCATTCCTTCCCGGCCCGCCACAGCAGACGCTGCATCTACGGCCCATCCACGAAAATCCCGCCTGAGTTTTTTGGCTGAGCTCCAGGCCAGGAATCTTCAGGCTATTGTCTGTGATGAGCGTCCGGTCTCCTTTTGAGACCGACATGGCGGCTCAACCCCAGCTCTATGCCTGAACGCCTTCCTCAGGCAGGTCCAGGTCTCCGAGATGGCGCTCGATCAAGGGTTCCACCACCTTCCAATCCAGGCCGCCCGCGCCGGTAGCAAGACAATAAATTCAAATTCACCTTCAAATCTCAAGTTGGGTTGACAGCGAACTTTGCCTTTTCTATACATAAGTTGGCCTTCGCATTATTTCCACTATTGACTCCAACTCTAATCGGTCGCAAGGAGCTGACATGATCAAACCCTTTTCTGCCCTGCTCACTTTGGTCTTCACCACTAGCCTTGGAGTGCCAGCGGCTTTCGCACAGTTGCAAACCCGGATCGTTGCTACCGGCCTGGATAATCCCTTGTTTGCCACCTCCCCCGCGGGAGATTCGCGACTGTTCATTGTCGAACAAGGGGGTTTGATCAAAATCCTCCAGAATGGGACTGTGCAGCCAACACCGTTTCTTGACCTGTCAGGCTCGGTCGATACCGAGGGTGAACGCGGCCTGCTGGGCATGGCATTTGATCCAAATTTTGCGAGCAACGGACGATTCTATGTCAACTACATAGACAGGACCTCGCTCGACACCGTGGTTGCCACGTATCAGGTAAACGCAACCCAGCCAAACGTGGCAGATGCCGCAAGCCGGCAAACAGTACTCACTGTCCCGCAACCTGAATTCAACAACCACAAAGCTGGCTGGATGGGTTTCCGCCCTGGTGAAGGCGCGA
>DATEEZ010000018.1:0-20369 GCA_035280905.1 Nitrosospira sp. | reverse complement strand
AAGTTTGGCATTTGAAAGCTCGCGTGTTGTTGCCTTCTGCTCCTCCATTGCCGACAGCAGTTTTTTATTTACACGTCCCAGTGCCGCTGCCTTCTCTTTGTTTCCCGAAAGGACAAAAGAAATCAGGGCGGTCAGAATACTGATCAGGACTCCCCCTAACAGGACGAGAAATGGCTCATAACCTTTTATGGCCTTTTCAAATAGAGGACGTGAAGACACTTCGACTGCGGAACTTTGCTCCTGTAAATCCTGAGCAAAAGACCCGCCTATCAGAGTAAGCGATATAAAAATCGTAAATATTAGAGCGGCGATAGCACAGGGAGAGAACAAGAGCTTAACAGGAAGCCTGCTTATCTCTTTATCCGCAGGACTGGTTTCTTTTCTAATCTTCTCCTCGTTACCCATAAGCAGTTCGCCTCTTAAGGTTAAGCAGATTTAAACATACTAACGGATCTAATAGCTTCCTTCCTCTATTATGTTTAGTAAAACTTGACACTATAATCAAGCTTTACTAATCTTGGAGACAAGCGCATCTAATACCGGAGAGTACAACGTGGGCATGGGACCGAGGCTTATACAGCTACGGCATAGATATAACTTGAATCAAACCGAATTAGGAATATTGTGTGGAGTGACGAAGGCAGCCATATCCCAGTGGGAGACGGGGAATACTATGCCTGACATAGCCAAACTAAGGAAATTGCGTTCAGCACTTGTCTTTTCGCTAGATTGGCTAATCACCGGAGAAGAGCCCGTTACGCCACTGCTCGTGGCGGACCGGCGACAAGGCGACAGGCGTCAATGGGAACGTCGCTTAATCGATAGGGTAGATTAGATTTAAGACTTGATAGCAGTTAGCCCTCCATTGAGACGCGGCAGCAATGCGATTTTGAGTGAAATCTGGAAAGTGCTCTGCTGCAGGAAAAGTTGGCAGATGGATGGGAATCTTGCGATCTATAGATCACGTGTCCAAGAATGGGAATTGGGTACAGGCACCGGCATTGTTCCAATCACACACCCCACCTGCTTAAATCAATTGAAACATGACATTCGACCTAGTTCATGCGTTCAAGCAGTACTTTGAAATCGTGCCTGCATTCTCCGAAGCGCTGAAGGATGAGGCCTACCGTGTGCGGCACAAGGTTTATTGTGAAGACTTGAAGTTTGAGCCTCTTCGCCAAGACCAGCGCGAAACCGATGAATATGACAGCTATTCCCAGGCTTTTTTGCTGCGTAATGTACAAACCAAAGAGTACATAGGCTGCGCCCGCATTATCATCGCCCCACCGGAAAACCCGCACCGGCCCCTGCCCTTTGAAATCACTTGCGCCGATAGACTGGATCGATCGATTATTGATCCGGCCAAGTTGCCCCGCCAGCACATCGCAGAAGTATCGCGCCTTGCCGTAATCTCCAGCTATAGGAGGCGTAAAGGCGAGGCTGGCAAGGCGATTGGCATTTCGGACGAAGATTTCGAAACCTCCCGGTCGCGGCGCTTTCCTTACATCCCAATCAGTCTTTATCTCGCCGCCTGTGCGATGGCGCGATTAAACAAGATTGATACCGTATTCATTCTCACCGAGGAACGACTCGCGCACCACTTCAGCAAACTCGGCTTCAGCCAGAAATTCATCGGGGACCCCATCGAGCATCATGGCCTTCGAGTCCCCTCGATGATGAATGTTGGAGAAACGATCAGCAACATGCATGCTCACTTGCTCCCGCTCTACCTGGAGATTGCAATAAACATAGAGAAGCATCTTCAGCTGAACACACGACCATTAGGCCATGTGATAGAGTCATAGAAGAACTTTACGGCAAATGTAAAAGGATTTTGCGTGAAACTTGCAGCTGGCACCTTTATGTATAAGAATTTTGCCTTTCCAGTATTCGCAGATAAAGCAGAGCAAGCCCGAACCTTTATCCATGCTTTTCTGTTCCAGGAGTGTATACCGCTCCTCGGAATCACGAGGCTTTGCCAGGACGGATCAATTGGATCGAATCGAAGAAAATTAACAGCCAAGAACGAGTAATGAAATTATGACCAATACGTAAATTGACTACCTTGCAATGGATAACAAAACCCCGTCCCTCTCCGGGGTCAAGGTGTTAGTCGTGGATGATGAGGAAGACGTCCTGGCTCTCACCAAGGTTATGCTGGAATTATTCGAGGCGGAAGTAATTACGTCTCCTACTGCTGCTGAAGGGTTAGAGCAGGTGCAAATGCAAAGACCCGATGTCATCATTAGCGACATCAGCATGCCTCATATGGACGGATATCAATTCATCCGGTCCGTACGGAACTTGTCCCCAGATAAAGGTCAGCACACTCCAGTTCTGGCCATGACCGCTTTTGACTCGCGCCAGGACAAGGCGAGAGCTTTCAATGCCGGTTTTCAGGCACATCTTTCCAAGCCAGTCTCATATAGGGTGTTAATCGAGATCATTGCCCATATTATAAATCTGCCTGGATGACTGCCTAATGAGAGAGAGCGCTGTGACGTGCCGTTCAATGAACAAAGCATTCATGAACCAGCAACGGTTAAGGACCGAAAAGTAGCATTTCCATGTCATCTATGATCTTTTGCAGCTATTAACTTCTCCCTTTGAATGTCTATACTCTAGATCAGCTGAGCAGCTTATCAAAGAGCTGAAGCTCTATTAACTGTATAAGTTAGAATCGACTATTGTCCGTTGCTTACTCCGGATTTGAAGAGACTTCTTCTCGCGCAGAAATTCTATTATCTTGGCCTCGGTGACAGCGGGACTAAAGAGATATCCCTGCATCTCCTCGCATCTGAGTCTTCGCAAAAGCTCGGCTTGCTCAACCGTTTCCACCCCCTCGGCAACGACACGCAAATGCAGTGAATGTGCCAGAGATATGATCGCGGAAACGATGCTGAGATTGTCCGGATTGGTATTCATATCGATAATGAAAGCGCGATCAATTTTCAGGACATTGACGGGTAATTTGGCGATATAACTAAGTGAAGAATAACCAGTACCGAAATCGTCTATCGCGACCTCGATACCCATATCTCGGATGAGATTGAGCTTCTCGATATTGGTTTTGATATCATCCATGATTACGCTTTCTGTAATCTCAATTTGTAATGAGACTGCTAGGTCTCCAGCATCGTTTACCACATCCGAAACCATACGGACAAAATCCTTCTGCCGTAGCTGAACAGGCGAAACATTCACCGCAATTTTCGGTGGCTCCACCCCCATGGCTTTCCATTTATTTGCATCCGATATCGCTTTTCTCAGCGCCCAGCGGCCCGCGTCAAGGATCATCCCCGTTTCTTCCAGTAAGGGAATGAAGTGCAACGGTGAAAGTACTACAGCGTTTTCCGGATCGTGCCAGCGCATCAATGCCTCCAATCCGCTTATTTGCCCACTTTCCAGATCAACTTTAGGTTGATAGTAGAGCGCCAACTGTTCCTGCTCAAGCGCTTGGCGCAGCTTGATCTCGAGTTTCAGTTTTTCTTTAACTCGAGCATGAAACTCGGGGGCATAAAACAGGTGTTTATCGGAAGAAAGCTTCGCTTTTTTCAATGCCGTTTCCGCATTTCTCAAGAGCGTATCGGTGTTCCGACCATCAGCAGGAAAGAACGATGCTCCTGCCCTGGCCGAAACTCGCAGTTCCTGTCCATCAATTAAAAAAGGCTCGTTCTGGACCTCAAACAGAAGCTTTTCTAGCATATGAACAATGTCGATGCTTTCCTCTTCATGTTTTCTGGCAATAGCGAAATAATCGGCGGAGAGATGGGCCAGAATGTCGGCTTCTGAAAGCAGTTGCTTCAGCCGCTTTGCAAGTTGGCGGAGTAGGCTGTCGCCCGCTCCATGGCCGAACGATTCATTAATACTGCTGAACCGGGTGATGTCCAGGACAATTACCGAAAGCATTTCGTGGCCAGAAGAAACCATCTTGATTCGCTGGTCAACCCGGTCTAGAAATAACGCCCGGTTCGGGAGCTCGGTCACAGCATTGAAGAAAGCTAGATAATTGATGCGCTCCTCTTTTTTCAGGTGATCCATTGCAAACGAAATGTCGCCTGCCATTTCTATTAGCAAGGTAATTTCCTCCTCGTCGAAAAACCCTGTCTCCGGAGTATAGAGAGCCAGAGTGCCAACGAGTTGCCCATCAAGAACCAGGGGCAAAATTGCCATGGAAAGATAATCGTGAGCAAGCGCTGCACTATGCAAACCCTCCATGCGCTTATCGGCGATGAGATCATTGCAAATGACCGGCTTGAGATGTGTGATTAAATCCTCTACCAGTAGAGCTCCTTCCGGCGCACCCGTTAGAGATAGGTTGAGTTGAAACAGGCCGCCATTTCCTTGGCCCGCCTTAGCCACTGGTGTAATTATTCGCGTATTTCCCCCCAACATTCCGATCCAAGCGAAAGCGAATTCGCCATGGACCACTGCAATACGGCATGCCTCATCGAAGAGCTCCTGTATTTCACGGACACGCACAATGGCTGTGTTGATGCCACTTAATACGCTATATAAGCGGTTGAGCCGGACTACTCTCGCTTCATATTCCTTGCGCTGAGTAATCTCCGCTGTTAGCGCCGCCGTACGCTCTTCCACCAATTTTTCCATGTGTTCATGCAATCGGGCACGTTCCAGCGCGACGCTCACCTGGTGCCCAACTCCGTAGAATGTGTCCAGTTCATTGTCCCTGAACTGATCTTGTTCTAAGCCCAGGAGGTTCATAATGCCCTGGTTCTTACTACCGCTCCACAGCGGTATGCTGGCATGGCAGCAAGGGTAAGAAGTCTTATCACCCCTTGTGACAAGACGCTCGCACTTTAAAATTTTAGGAGCATGGCCAAACTCTCCCGCGAGGAAGAGACGACGACATTCGCATAATGCCTCCGTGCCGTCAGCAGTTAGTGATGCAGGCACGTGACGGGCGCCCGCTAAACGCAAGCGCCCGTTATCCCATAGATAAATCCACCCCGCCTGGACTCCGGGCAGCCCCATCACGTACTCAAGCGCTTTTTCGCTAACCTCGCGCTCGGTTACCGCCTGGTTCAAGCCTTCCGCCATTCGATACAACCCACTGAGTAAGCGATTCGAGTGCGTCAGCTCAAGTTGTCGTGCATTCAGCTCAGCATTGATGCGCACCGCATCCTCGTAAACTGAAATCAATAGATCCACAATCTGCTGCCGTTCGCTGTTGATGAAATGTTTTTGCCCGCCCAGATCAAGCTCCATCCCCATTTCCATCTTCTGGCTCTTGCGCAGCTCATGGCTCATCAACAGGCCGTCCACACGATTAAGAAGATACTGGTCGTCATATGGCTTGCGGACAAAATTGTCAGCGCCGGATTCCAATCCCTTCATGATGTCCTCGACCTCGGACAGGGAGGTAAGCAGAATCACAGGTATGTTCTCGAGTTGTGGGTCCCGCTTGATTTCGCTGCATAGCACAAACCCATTCATCTCGGGCATCATCACATCACTGATAATTAATGTCGGTTTGCGCTGCCGCGCCCTTAAGAGGGCCTGCTTGCCATCGCCCGCAGTGGTAACTTTGTAGCCGTTTTCCTCCAGCAGATACTTCAGTTTTTCCGCCTGAGTCGGGCTGTCCTCCGCGACGAGAATCTCGACTTTCCGGACATCGCGGATTGAAATATCATGCGCCAAGCTTAGTTTCTCCTCGTTCGGCCACCAGATTCGTTAGCGCTGCGGCGATCTTTTCCAGAGGCAGGACTATGGTCGCCGCACCCAATCTGATCGCCTCGCCCGCCATACCGTGGACGACCGAACTTTCCTTGTCTTGTGCGAAAGTAACCGCGCCTTGCTCCTTCAGAAGGCGCAACTCGTCGGCCCCATCGCGGCCCATCCCCGTCAATAGGCCAGCAACGGTATCATGACCGTAGACTCTGGCAACCGACCTAAAAAGATATGAAACTGAGGGTCTTAACCCATGCTCTGGCTCGTGCTTGGTCAAAACGATCTCCCCTCGATTCTCTACCTTCATCTGGTATTCATCTGGCGCTATATAAACATGCCCAGGCAGGGGCAGCTCACCCTGCCTTGCAATATGAACGGGAAGATTGGACGAGTTCTTTAGCCATTGGACAAATCCTTCCATGAATCCCGGAGTCATATGCTGGACGATTAGAATAGGCACAGGAAAATGCTTGGGGAGTGACGAGAGAATCGCCTCGAGCGCAGGCGGTCCACCCGTTGAAGCACCTATAACGACAATTCTTGTTTGCACCACTCGATTAAGCAGGGGGAGGCTTACCGGAAGTGGGACCGGAGAGGCTCCTCGCATACGTGCCCAGCGGCGCACTACCTTTACTTCTGACATCAGTTTTACGACCTCTATCATCTTCCGAGCTGTCGCCTCGTGATCCGGATGGCCAATGCCTGCCGGCCGCGAGAGCACTGCCAATGCCCCTGCATCGATCGCATCAAATGTCGTCCTAACCTCCGCCGGATCCTGACTGCCACTCACTATGACAATGGGAGTCGGCTGTGTCTCCATGATCAGCCGTGTGGCTTCCAACCCGTTCAGCTTCGGCATGTGAATATCCATGGTGATTACGTCAGGCCGATGAGTGCGCAGGACATTGAGCGCTTCCTCTCCGTTACCCGCTGTCGCCACAACAGTAATTTCAGGATCGGAACTGAGTATGTAAATGAGAAACTCTCGCACCACCGGTGAATCTTCCACTACTAGGACGTTTATCATGGGAAGGAACTTACGGCTTAATGCTGCTGATGCTGACCAGGCGTCGGATGGCCTCCAGCAAGTTGCTTTGGTCAAAGCGGCTCTTCACGATATATGCATTCGCCCCCACATCGATGCCTCGCTCCCGGTGATCACGTGAATCCAATGCCGTTACCAATACCACGGGCAGTGCCGACAACTGTTTGTCAGCACGTATCTTGGCTGTCAGGGCAAAGCCGTCCATTCGCGGCATTTCAACATCAGAGACTACTAAACTGTAGGCGCCCGTTTTAAGGGCGGTATAGCCCTCCACTCCATCCACAGCTGTAGTCACACGATAACCTGCGGATTCCAGGATATGTTTGAGTAGCGTTCGGGCAGTGATGGAATCGTCCACCACTAAAATAGGGTGCTTGCTGGATGCTTCATGCTTCTCCGCCGATGAATCGTAAGTAGAGATGAACGTAGCCGAGGGTGCTTTCACAGCCGATTTCAACAGATCAGGTACGTTAAGCACCGGGACCACTCGCCCGGTTCCCAGCATGCATACACCTGCGATGTTTCTTACCCGCTTCAATGGCCGGATGAGTCCTTTTATTACTACCTCTTGCTCCCCGAGAACCTCTTCCACGAGAAATGCAACACGACCAAGACCTGAACTGAGGACCACTCCTAGCGAATAGTGCACGAATTCCATTTCTGCCGAATTGCGAGCCAGTTCCAGTATGTCACTCAACCTGACCAGAGAAACAGGTTGTTCATCTACCAGAATGGTTTCTCGATTTTTCACCGTCTGAATTTCGTTTTTGGCGATACGGACTACTCGCTCAACGCTGGTTGAAGGAATAACAAAAAGCTGTCCTTTAGCATGAACCAGAACTCCACGGGTATTTGTTAGCGTTAACGGCAGTAAGATACGGAAAGCGGTTCCGGTATCAGTACTGGATTTGACCTTGATGCTGCCGCCCAAGGCTTCAACCTTTTCACGTACAATCGCGAGTCCCAGCCCGCGTCCAGAGATATCGGTGATGAGGGGGCTGGTGGTCACACCAGATCTAAAAATAAGCGAAAGCACTTCCGACTCACCCAGTTGCTCCATCTCCTCCTCAGACATTACGCCAAGCTTGCTAGCGGCAGCTTTCAATTTACCGGTATTGATTCCCGCCCCATCATCGGCCACAAGTATCTCAGCCTTACCGCTATCGCTTTGCGAGCATGCGAAGGTGATTCTTCCCGACGAAGGCTTACCTTTAGCTAACCGGGCTGCGGGCTGCTCAATACCGTGGTCGATGCAATTACGCACTAGATGGATCAGAGGGTCTTTCATCTCTTCCAGGATATGCCGATCAATTTCCAGCTCGCCGCCACTGACCACCAGCTCCAGGCTCTTGCCCTGTTCGCGTGCCAACTCCCGGGAGAATCGGGGCAGAATATCCAACAGCGTCGAGAAAGGCAGTAATTGCATTTCTTTGACATCCTGAATCAGGCAATCGGTCATGCCAGCGAGTGTGCGCTGGTCTTGTTCGATAGTCCGCTGCAATCTAACTAGCCGCTCCTCAAGCGCTTTCATTTGAAGCGGATCCGCATCCAGGTATTTGAGCAGCTTGGGCAACTCATGTTGTCCTCGGAAGGGGCTATCCTTGGGGCTGGATGTCAACTCGCGATCAATAATGCGGATTGCCGACTGAATTTGCAGGCGCTGCCTCTTCCATGTGGCGAGTGTCGTGGTGATTTCGCCTAGCTCCTTAGCCCGTTGTCGCGCTGCTAGGCAGGGCAGCAACAATTCCTCAACCTGACGCAGAACCTTTTCGAGTTTTACGGTAGGCACTCTGATTGTTGCAGATGCATGGCTTGGAGTAGAGGTCCGCATATATGCACTTACGTCGGCACGGGTTGCGGATGATTCATCGGGGGGAAGCAAAGGTAAAGGTGATGCAGCCTGCGATAATGAAGAACCCGTAAGTCCTTGTAATGAACCTTTCAGCGTTTCATCGAGCTGTCGGGTTGTTGTAGCCAACAACGGC
This sequence comes from Nitrosospira sp., assembly GCA_035280905.1. Lineage (GTDB taxonomy): Bacteria > Pseudomonadota > Gammaproteobacteria > Burkholderiales > Nitrosomonadaceae > Nitrosospira. Next base: position 11,648 of record DATEEZ010000018.1, on the reverse strand, counting down.
TTTTGCCGCTCAATCACGCTGCCATCTTCCGAAACGAGCGTCCCTAGGGCATCGACCGTCCTAAGCAGCCGATCGATGAGCGATGACGATACGGCAAGGCTTTTATCTTTCAGTGCAGAGAATATATTTTCCAGAGAACGGCAGGTCTCCTCGACTTGGGCAAGATTGACTGCTCGTGCTGCACCTTTGAGACTGTGTGCGCACCGCAACATGTTCTCAATGATATCGAACGCCGGGGTATCTAAAGGTTTCCCCTCCAGCGCGAGTAGTCCCGACGATATATCCTTCAGGTGGGCCTCTGCCTCAATGCGAAACATTGCAAGGAGCCTTTCCAAAAGCGCATCACTTTTGTCAGGCATGGACCCTTTCCGCTTCCTCTATGAAATAGTCTTTCTTGCTGCCTACGAGGACACTCAGTTTATTCCCCATCTCATACAAGCCTTGGGCAGCTGATTCTGCCTGCCTGGTACCTGCCACGTTCTGTTCGCTCGCCTGGTGGATATTAGTCATGGCCATTGCTACCTGGTCCATGCCGACCATTTGTTGCTTGCTTGATGCCGCAATCTGGATAGCTGCTTGCGCTGCCTCGCTGATGCTGGTGGATAGTAGGCGGATTGCTTCACCGGTCTCGGTGGATTGCCTGACCCCTGCCTCTACCACTTTATTACCTTGCTCAGTGGCGAGTACTGCGGCATTAGTCGCTTTCTGAATATCACCCAGAATGGTGCGCACCTGGGCAGTGGCTTGCCTGGATTGATCCGCCAGGCTTCTTATCTCCCTAGCAACTACGCCAAAACTCTTACCTTGTTCCCCGGCCCGCGCCGCCTCGATGGCGGCATTTACAGCCAACAAATTTGTTTGCTCAGCCAGGTCATTGACTGTGGCGATAATCTCGCCGATGGCGTACCCCTGCTCGGAGAGCTGCATAATGCTCTCAGCGATGGATTCCATCTGCTCCTGGATCCGATTCATTCCACTAATAACCTCCTCCACCGATTTACGTCCCGCCTCGGAGATATTGGAAGCTTTCTGCGCACTATCTGACACATATTTAGCTTTCTGGCTCGTAGCCAACGCGGTTTGCTTGACCTCCTCCACGGTGGCGGTTGTCTCGCTTACTGCGGCTGCGGTCTCAGCTGCGGCAGAGGCGACTTGGGAAGTGGTGGAGAAAATCTCTGCTGAAGACGATGCAAGTTGGGCGATACTCTCCCGGAGTTGCCGGGTGATCGTACGGCTCAGGCGAATGCCGATTGTTAGTCCAACTAAAACAGTAAATAAAGAAACAGCTACCAATGCAGTGGTATAAGACCCCACTTTCTCCATGGCTTCAGTTTTTCTACTTTCCAAAATTGCAGATTGTTGCTCATAGAAACGCTTGGCTTTATCTATAAATGCAAGGCTGAGCGGACGGAACGTGTTAATCACGAAGGCGAGCGCTTCCTCGGGTTTTTGCTCAAACGAGAGTCGGATAGCTTGTTGCTGGGCCCCCTCCAGTTGTTGGCGCAGGGATTCGAGCTCGTTGAGTAGACTATCTCCCTTGTTTCCACTCATTAGCTGTCGAATTTTTTCGAAGATTTGCTTGAACTGGCGATCATTGTCTTGCAGGAGCACCTGGTTGGTCTTCTGCAGCTCCGGATAAAGCAAAATACCCCGAACGTAGGTTTGTTGCGCAAGCCCAGCAATCCGCAATTCATTCGCGCTCTCCATCAGTCGCTCGTCTACGCGAAGGAAATGATCGTAGGTCGCCTGTGTCTGGCTAAGTGAATAGAATGCGACAGCGGTGGAGAGTACAAGAAGCGCCAATATGACGGAATACCCTCCAATTATCTTTTTACTGATGGTCATGCTGTCCTTTCAAAACTTCGTTTCGTCATTTAAATTCAGTGTTTTCACCTATTTCGATACTTCTCTACTCGGCTACTTGTTCATCTACAACAATGCTTTCATCCATGAGAAGATTTTCCGCATCAAGAACCACTAGTCGCTCTGAAGTTATTCCCTTGAGGTATTTCTTACGAATGCCCATAAGAGCGGGTAAAGAGGACTGAATGTCGGTTGCCAGGATAGACCGGGCGCCAAGGACTTCGTCCACCAGAATGCCGAACGTCATTTTTCCCGACTGCAGTACGATAACTTCGTTGCGTCCAGGCAACTCCTTCTCCGGTACTTCGAAAAACTTCTTCAGGTCAATGACCGGCAAGATCTCCCCGCGCAAGGTAACAATGCCGCGAATAAAGCCAGGCGTGCAGGGGAGCGGTGTGATGTCCTCAACATCAGCGACCTGAGTGACATAGCACGATTCGAGGGCATAGTGTTCATAACCAAGAATAAATTCCACGATTTCAATGCCTTCATTCAGTACCTCTTGAGCCGGTGGCTCCTGAGCCAGGGCCAACGCCCTCATTTGCAAGATCTGCTGAACTTTTTCATTGGAAGACGCGCAAGTGCTGTCCACTTTTGCGCGAGGAGAATTCAGGCTCTGCTCGAACTCGCGAGAATTTCTGGAAGCCACTTTCCTTTTCTGAAACCCTAGGGTTCTAGTTGTCATGTGATGCCCTGTTCTTTATTTCCTGATGATTCAGTGAATCGCATGTCCTTATAGAGGTAACGACATGAGTGAGGTCTCCGGCGGTCAGGCCGCCCGAGTCCGGGAGAATTTCATTGGGTGAATATCCGTCCAACAGTAACAATGCATTGTCAAAATGGCATTCCGCTTCCCGTCTTTTGCCATGCGACAAACACAGGCTACCCAATGCGAAATGGGCAAGCACAAGATCAGGATCAAGATATAGTGTATTCATCAGGCAACGCATTGCTTCCTTGTCCTGCCCCAGCTCCTGGTGAATCGTTGCAAGGAGATAGTAAGCCGCAGGATTCAGTTTGTTAGCGGCAATTGCCTCCTCGCACTGCTTTACGGCTCTGGTGAGGTCGCCTCGATCGGCATAGCGGCGGGCTTCTTGATAAAGCGTATTGGACTGCTCTTGATTCGCTGATCGGTTTGCAACGTCCTGCGTGTTTTTTGGTCGAGCAATTAGGTTCATTACTGGCGGCAATTTATGCGGTCCTGCACTTCCGAGCGGGAGGGACGTTTTCTGGTCATGAGGACTGGGAGGCGGCACTGAAGCTGAGACTAGCTCGTAGAGAGCTTCTGATGAAAAAGCAAAGGAGAAATAATCGCTATTTTTATGGGGGTCTACGCTCTCAATCTTCTGATAGAGAGGAGTTCCGGGAAAGGTATGGAGTCGGAACTGCGAGAACGAGTCGCTAGACATGTCGACCGGGCTTATAACGAGCCAGCCATTGTCGGCTAGAGATCGATGAAAGCCCTGTCCAATCCTTCTAACTGCCTGCGGGCTGAAATACATCAGCACATTCCGGCAGAAGATGACATCCATGGCGCTGGTGTCAACGGACAGCGCTCGATACACATCCTCAGCCAGATTTAGATAGGAGAACGTTACTCTTTCGCGGATATGCGGCGCTATCTCGAATAGGCCGTTTTTTCTCTGTTTGAAGTAGCGTTCTTTAACCCAACCCGGGGTTCCCCGAAAAGCCCATTCTCTATATAGGCCCTCGGCTGCCCGATTCAGGAATATCGGATTGATGTCTGTGGCCAGGATTGTCGCATTCCATTCCCCCCCATACTTCTTGAACAATCGATCAAGAAGTATGGCAATGGAATAGGGCTCTTCTCCCGTGCAACAGCCCGCACTCCAAATCCGCAATCGGCGATTGTTTTTTATGCATTTGCGTATCAGTTCCGGAAGAATACTTTCTTCAAGAATGTCCAAGCATTTCTGCTCCCGGAAGAAGTAGGTCTCCCCGATAGTAAGGTGGCAAGCAAGTATTTCGATCTGCCTGCGGGCGAGGGAAGTGGAAAGGAGTTGACGGGCAGCTGTCTCGGTGTCCGGCATGTCAAGCTCGGGTGCGGCAGCCGCAATTGCGCGCTCGAGGTCACGCCAGCGCTTTTTCGGATAATACAAGCCCATCTTCATCGCTATCAAATCACTTAGCTGCGAGAGCAGCACATGAGGAAGGGTGATTTGCATGCCTTAGGATGTACTGAGTGCCAAATCCAGAGACTTTTCTTCTTCTAGTGAAAGGAACTTGCCAAGATTCTGGATAAGGATCAATCCATCCTGAAATTTGATGACTCCATCCAAGTACTTGATGGAGGGAAAGAACTCATCCGTCGGAACCATACAATGTTCCAGACCTTCCACAATTTCCATCACTGAGTCCACCGCCAGCCCCACAAGACGTTTCGTCGCATGGGCGAAAATCAGCCAGTCGGTCAGCAAAATTTCGCGCTTTGGGAGATTAAACCGTTGGCGGATGTTCACGATAGGGACAACTTTACCGCGCAGATTAGCTACACCAAGCACAATTTCCGGGGCGCCGGGTAGCGGCGTTATATAAACCATGCGCGCAACACTCTCCACCGCAGGCAAATGCAAGGAGTACCGTTGGCCATCCAGGGAAAAAACCAAATAATGATTCCCGGGTATTACTGTGGTATGAAACTTCATGATTGATATAAATTGTTATATTGATGGAGCGCCTCAGTGACGCACCATCTTCTCATCGGGTGGGAGTAAAGAAATAAGATATCAAGAGGGGCAAAGCTATATCAGCTCTTGGTGCAGTCGTAGCCCGCACTTAAGAGTGAATTTTCGGTATTGGTCCACCCTTCTATCGCGGGTACCTGGGTGACAAGCCAAGAAAACTTGAAAACCGGGTTACTTTGAATTATTCCGCTTTCACTATCGACCTTGCATTGCTGGAGACAGCATGTCTAGTTATCACTGCCAGCTTTTCGAAGAAATACTTGCTGTATTCATGTGAGTTAATGAACATATGAGACTACAGAATGAGTATTTTTGCACCTGTAAAATCTTACAGGTACAAATAGCTTTACCTCTTTTAACGCCAAAGCCATGATGTAGGCGTCGGCCAATCTCGTATTTGCTCCGATCTAAATTTAAAAATTTAGAACTCTCGAAGTTCACCAATGCGATACCTTGCCGCAACCCTGACACGGAAAATCAAAGATCGCGGCCGCAGATTTCCGGATTCAGAGCAGTTGCCACCCGCCAGTTGCCACCCTGTGAACAGCAATGACAAGTCAAAAACCAGCAAGTCGGCCGACAAGATTTAGAAAGGAAGAATTACATTCTTCGTCCTGCCTGGTTGTGAAGGCTCTCATCTAAGACCGACAAGGATTTAGAATGCTTGATGATATGGTTAGCAATCGAAAACCAGTCAACGATTAACAGCACAAAAATAGTCCACTTTCATGCACCTATAATCTTTTGCAGCTATTAACTTCTCCCCTTTTAAAGTCTTTCCTATTTTCCTGAATGGAACAGAAGGTAATACCAACAGATTTTGGCAAGCTTGTTCTTGATGAAATGCCGGGCGGCGCAATTGTTACCACCATTGATGGCGTTGTCGTTTATTGGAACAAGGGCGCGCAATCCATATTTGGCTATACGGCGGCGGAAGCCTTGCAAAAGAGGCTTACTGAACTCATCGGTGCCCCTGATCATCAATCTAAGATCAACCAAAGCTTGAGAAATACGCACGAGGCAAGGGCTTCAGCGGGCGAGATCTTATGTCGCAAAAAAGACGGCTTGCTGATCCATGTAAACATGTCATGCAAGGTCCTGTCGCAGGATCAGCGACAGGACGGCTACGTCCTGATTACAAGTACAGATATCACGAATATCAAAGCGTTGCGTGATGCCAAGTTGATCAATACCAAATTCGGCAATTTGCTCGATTCAATACCGGATGGAATAGTCATAGTGAACTCGACAGGACGGATAGTCCTGGTCAACACGCAAGCAGAGAAACTGTTCGGATATAGCGCAGACGAACTTCGCGGCCAGCCCGTGGAAATGCTGCTGCCACCTCGTAAGCGCGGCCTCTACGTGGGAGAACGCGCAGCTTACTTTACCCATCCGCATATCCGAATGGTCGGCGCCGACTGGGAGCTATACGGGTTTCGCAAGGACGGCACCGAATTTCCAGTGGAAATCAGCTTGAGTCCCATTGAAACGGATGAGGGCAGGTTTAGCATAAGTGCAATCCGCGATATCAGCGATCGAAAAAAAGCGGAGCAGAAATTTCGCGGACTGCTGGAAGCCGCACCCGATGCGATCGTCATTGTAAATCGCAATGGCGAAATCGTGCTGGTGAATTCCCAAACCGAAAAATTGTTTGACTACCAGCGAGAACAGTTGCTCGGTAAAAAGATGGAGATCCTTATTCCGCCCCGTTACCGCTCAAAACATCCCGGGTTTCGGGAAGATTTTTTCCATGCGCCCCGCACGCGTCCAATGGGCATTGGACTCGAGCTCTACGGCCTGCGCCGCGATGGCAGCGAATTTCCTGTTGAAATCAGTCTTAGCCCCATTGAGACCGAAGAAGGAATCCTGGTATCCAGCGCCATCCGCGATATCACCGAGCGCAAGCGCACTAAGGAAATCCAAACTCAGCTTAAACGCGATCTCACTGAGCGCGAAATAGCGGAAAAGGCGCTTTTTGAAGAAAAGGAACTCCTGCGCGTTACCTTGAGCTGTATTGGTGACGCCGTTATCACAACAGATACCGAGGGGAGCGTTACTTATCTGAATCCAGTTGCAGAGGCCATGGCGGGCTGTAGTTCTGATGATGCAAAGGGTTTGCCTCTTCAAGACGTATTTCAAATCGTCAATGCTGAAACCAACGAGCCAGCATTTAACCCAGTCGAAAAGGTTTTAAGGAATAAGGAAACTGTAAGCCTTAATTCGCACGCGCTTCTCATACGGAGAAATGGCGAGGCTTTTCCGATCGAAGACTCGGCCGCGCCCATTCGGGACCAAAATGGTTCAATTGTCGGCGTCGTGCTGGTATTCCGCGATGTCAGCCATGCACAGAAGATGGCGATGGAAATGCGATATCAGGCGACGCATGACGCCTTGACGGGCCTGATCAACAGGCATGAATTCGAGCGGCGCCTGAAACAGGTCCTGGAGCGCGATGAAGGGGCTGGCGAGCATACTTTGCTTTATCTTGATCTCGATCAATTCAAGATCGTAAATGACACTTGCGGTCACCTTGCAGGGGATGAGTTGCTGAAACAACTCACCGGCCTCCTGCAAGCAAAGTTGCGAAAGAATGATACTTTGGCGCGCCTTGGAGGAGATGAATTCGGCTTATTGCTTGAAAAATGTTCAAGTGGACCGGCACTTCGCGTGGCTGAAGTGCTGCGGCAAACCGTGCAGGAGTTCCGTTTCGTCTGGGAAGAGCGGGTGTTCTCGCTTGGGATAAGCATCGGGCTGGTTACTTTCTCCAGTGGCGAGCAAACTTTCTCGGATGTTTTACGCATGGCAGACACAGCTTGCTTTCTTGCCAAGGATAATGGCCGCAATCGCGTTCAACTCTATTCTTCAGATGACAAGAACCTCGAGAAACGCCGTGGCGAGATGGGATGGGTGGAGCGTTTACACAAAGCGCTCGATAAGCAGCGGTTCGTACTGTATTCGCAGAAAATAATGCCGCTTTCTGACAGCTCGACAAACTCTAACCACTACGAGATATTGCTGCGAATGAAAGGAGAAAATGGAGAGCTCATACCTCCTATGGCCTTCATCCCCGCAGCGGAGCGCTACGGCCTTATGCCGCAAATCGACAGATGGGTAATCTCCAACGCCTTTGCCCAGTATGCTTCATATCACCCGAGCGACAGGACAAAAGACACTTGCACTATCAATCTCTCAGGTGCATCGATTTGCGATGAGCATTTATACGATTTCGTGGTGGACCAATTCAAGCAATCTCAGGTTGATCCTGCCAGGATCTGTTTCGAGATTACGGAAACTGCGGCAATCGCAAACCTTACTCAGGCTGTCGCATTGATTCGCAAGCTAAAGGGGCTTGGCTGCCGCTTCTCCCTTGACGATTTTGGCAGCGGAATGTCCTCCTTTACTTACCTCAAGCACTTATGTGTAGACTATTTAAAAATCGATGGAGCATTCATCAAGGGCATGATCAGTGATCCTATTGACCATGCTATGGTTGAGGCGATTAATCATATAGGCCATGTAATGAAAATCCAAACGATAGCGGAATGGGTAGAGGACGAGTCTTTTCTTGAGGCACTCCGAAGGATAGGGGTTGACTATGCCCAAGGGTATGCGATTGAAGAGCCGCGTCCAGCCATAACGCTTTGCCATTGACCCTTCCCTTCAACCCTGCGCCCCCCGCCCCAGTCGGGTAGAGCTCCAACGCTACAGGCCCTAAAAGACCCCTTATTAAACTCTCTGTTATTACTTCCGAGCTTCTGCCGCCTTGAGATTATCCAGCAGCCAGCGCAAGCCTGGAAACGAAAAGGAATGCATGAGACGCTGTCATCCTCTCCGCAAACCGTGTACTCAGGGGAATTTATTTTCATTTCAGATTTCAAATTGCATTGGAGTATCAAAAAACGAGATCGGGGTCTCATTATCATGATTTATGGAGGCGCCTTGAAATGAAAAGGGTTGTAGCTATGGCAGCAGCCTTGGGCATTATTATAGGTGCATATGCAATGGAGAAAATCACGGCACCCGTGGCGACGGATTATATCATTCTAGGGATGGGGTGCTTCTGGGGTGCGGAGAAGCGCATGGGAGAGATTCCCGGGGTCGTCGATGTGGAAAGCGGTTATGCAGGTGGCGACCTTCCCAATGCCGACTATCAGGATATCCTGAATCATGAAAGAGCGCTTCGTACCGGTAAAACTACAGCGCGCAATCATGCGGAAGTGGTCAAGGTGGTTTTCGATCCAGCCAAGGTAACCCTGGAAACAGTGCTAGCCAGATTCTGGGAGAACCATGACCCCACCCAAGGCGACCGCCAGGGGAACGATATCGGCAGTAATTATCGCAGTGCCATCTATTACCATGACGCGAACCAGAAGGCTGTGGGAATCGCAACCCGGACCGCTTATCAAAAAGCACTCGATGCTGCGGGCTACGGCAGGATCACCACCGAGATTCTGCCGCTCAAGAATTACATTTCCGCTGAGGAATACCATCAGAATTATCTGAAAAAGAATCCCGATGGCTATTGTGGCCTGGGTGGTACCGGAGTGAAATATCCCGATTCGGCCAGGAAAGTTGCGCAGGTGCACACATCCTCCATCTCCTCCGCGACTTCTTCGGCCTCGGCAACGTCCAATATGGCCACGCAACCCCTGAAGAGAGACGATCTGAACCCCGTTCGGCAGTTGGTGGCATTCGAAGCCGAGCATTGCGAATTTTGCGAGCGCTTCGAAAAAGACATAATGAGCCACTGGCAAGCGGAAGTGCCGATTGCCAGGACGTTGAACTCAAGTCCGCCCGGCGGCTGGAAATTGGAGAAGCCCTTGTTCGCGGCACCCACCATCGTGCTGTTCAAGAACCGCAAGGAGGTTGCTCGCTATACGGGATACAACGGCGAGAAATCCAATTTCTGGAAATGGCTGGGCTTTCAACTGCTGTCGCCCGAGCAGCAGAAAATCGCCTTCAAGCAAGGTACTGAGCCTCCTTTTACCGCATCCAACCTGGATGAAAAACGCCCAGGAAGATTTGTCGACCCTGTCACAGGCGCAACGCTCTTTTACAGCAATACCAAATTTGAAAGCGGAACGGGGTGGCCCAGTTTCTTCGAACCGGTGGAAGACGCCGTTACCCTGCACGAAGACAACTCACACGGCATGAAACGGGTTGAAGTACGTAGCGCAAGCTCCGGCATTCATCTCGGCCACCTCTTTCATGACGGGCCGCCACCCAGCCACAAGCGCTATTGCATCAATGGAAACGTCCTGAAATTCGTCGCGGACCAATAAATAAATCCGCCTCTATACATGAATCACGCCGCAAATTCTTCACTTCCGTCACGGGACAGCACCCAGGCGTTCGCATTCAGCAACCAGGTCACAATAGCGGGATAGCTTGTTTCACCGCCTTCTTCAGTCCGATAAGAGTAAAAATTCCTTATGTAATTGAAGTACACCGACAGCGAACTGAATTAGCTAACGCCGCCCATCCGCCGATTGCCCCCTTTCACGACGAGAATGTGCAGTTCTCCGTCCTGAATGTCGCAGGTGATCCGGTAACCTCCTATGCGGTAGCGCCAGTAGCCGAAAAATTGAGAAGCAAGCAAGGGTTCGCCGAGGCAACGCGCATCCTCCAGGGGTGCTATGCGCTCCTTCAGGTATTTCAGAAGGCGCGGGCGCGCTTGGGGGTCCATCCTATCCAGGTCCCGCTGCGCGGCCAGATTGAAACTAATCCTGTATGTCATACTTCCTCATGATATCCTCAAGCGGAATCATCTTTTCGCCTTTGAGACGGGAAAGCATGACAACCCGATCAGCCTCAAGCGTATCTTCCAGCGCCTCGATGCCGTTTCGCGCGAGTTCGATCAGATAGTATTGCTTGTTGTGGCCGTATTCTTCCACGAGCCGGGTTAGCCGCTCGTCGATATCCGAACCGAGACGAACAGTGATTTCGTTGATTGCTTCGGGTTCAAGTCGGGGGCTCATGCGGTCTTCCTCATTTCGTGCCACCGGGTCTTGGCGGTTGAATTTGAAAACTGCCGGAAGCGTATCCCGATATTTGAGCAACGCGTCGAGTTCTTCTTTCATTTCATCCACCTCTTTTATATTAAGCCGTGATTTGCCTTCCCTTGTCCGCCAATCGCCATTATCCCCTTGCTCCATTTCATGATTTTCCGAGCTATATATTAAAAAAATTAAAGTATATTAGCGGGGATATAGATTACTTATTAACGAGGTTAGTTATTGATGAAAAAACAATACCGAGCATATTCCGGATACCATGTTTTGATGCCCGTATGATATGTGATGCATCATAGAAAGCCTGGAGGAGCCAAAGCTCAACAGAGTATAAACGGGAAGCGTACTGATTCTCTACCCGGCTCAAAACTTCACATTCCTGATCCCTGTCCGGCTTCCTCTCCACTCTCTACCCGCCGCGTCTACTCTTGCTCTGGCTCGACTCACTTCGCCTGATTCCGTAAGTCAAGCTCAGGATATGACTATATTCTGTGCAACATTGGAGCTGTTTTTCTGGTGCAAAGAGGGAGACTGGCGCTGTCAAAGGCCAGTAAAGGGTTTTGAAAGAAAATTCCCCGAATAATCAAGGCAAGGCGAAGACTTCGTCAGGAGGATTTTTGCTTGTGGGGGGAAGGGTGGGAATCCTCCGAATCCTGCAAGCTTTACCAACAAAAACCCATCCCTATGAAAGCGGATGGGGTGTACCGTCAGCAGTTACAATCTGGACCATTCAGGGGGTTGCAGGAGGAGGAGTCACCCCCGTAGCGGTCTCACGAGTCAGAAGAACGCTGTCGCCAACAGTGCTACTGTCATACCCACGAAATATGAAATGGCAAGAAGTTTTCCTATTTTCATCGTCATCGCCCTTTCTCCTTGTGGCAAAACACTGCGTTTATCCATGCTACATTGTGAAGAATTTGTTATTTTTTTGTGAATTTAATGTGTAGACACTTCTTGATCAGCCAGGTTCCCCTTCAAAGAATTTCTTCTGATTCTGGAAGAATGGCTGACGAAGCTCAAGGCCGCGAACGTGTTCGCCGAGGTGGGGTCTGCGGCGTAATGGCAA
>DATEEZ010000017.1:0-2185 GCA_035280905.1 Nitrosospira sp. | reverse complement strand
AGGCCACGCTCGACGCCATTCCCGATTTACTGTTCGAGCTCGATGCAGATGGCTGCGTTCACGCGTGGCATTCGGTCCGGCGTACCGAGTTCCCGACTGTATTCGGGGAAAGCCTCGTCGGCAAAAAGGTTGCCGATGTTCTCCCGCGCGGCGCAGTAGATATTATCGCATCGGCATTGGCGGAGGCGCAGGAGAAAGGGCTCTCCTCCGGGAAACAACTGGAACTCCACCTTCCCGGTCGCGAAGACAAGTGGTGGTTCGAACTTTCCGTCTCCCGCAAGCACGTTGACCCCGCAACCGGTCCCCGTTTTATCGTTCTTGCGCGTGATATTACAGAACGCAAGGCGTCAGAACAGAGAATCCTGCATCTGGCCCATTACGATTCGCTCACCGGCCTGCCAAATCGCGCCCTGTTGGCCGACCGGCTGAGAGTTGCAATCAACCGTGCAGCGCGGCAAGCCAAACGCCTTGCTGTACTGTTTGTAGACCTCGACCGCTTCAAGGCAATCAACGATTCGCTTGGCCATGATATTGGCGACCATCTGCTCAAGACTGTGGCCGAACGAATGCAAGCGTCGGTACGAAGTGTTGACACGGTAAGCCGGGTGGGAGGTGATGAATTTGTTGTTCTCCTGAGCGAGATCGAAACTGCGGAGGATGCGGCCCGTGTAGCGCAAAAAATCATAGATGGCCTTTCTCAACCATACCAGATCGAAAAGCATGAACTGCTGCTGACTGGAAGTGTCGGCATTTGCATCTATCCCGATAACGGCACAGAACCGAGCATCCTCTTGCGCAATGCAGACGCGTCCATGTACACAGCAAAGGAAGCGGGACGCAACCGTTACCATTTCTATTCGGAAGACATGACAGCGCGGGCGATCGAACGGCTCAGCCTGGAACACGATCTTCGCGGGGCGGTGGAGCGCAATGAAATGTTTCTCGTTTATCAGCCCCAGATCGAGCTTGCGACAGGTCGTATTATCGGGGTTGAGGTGCTGATGCGCTGGAACCATCCCCTGCGTGGATTGATTTCCCCTGTTCGCTTTATTCCCGTTGCAGAGGATACGGGATTGATTCTTTCGATCGGGGAATGGGGTTTGCGCGAATCGTGCAGGCAGGCAAAACTGTGGTATGAACGTGGATTGCTGAACGCCTGCATCTCGGTCAATGTTTCGGCAGTGCAATTCCGCCAAACTGATTTTGTCGAAATCGTTAAAAATGCACTTCAGAAATCCGGGTTAACACCTGCCAGCCTGGAATTGGAGCTTACTGAAAGCGCCGTGATGCAGGGCGCGGAACCTGCGCTGAGCAAGCTGCGCGAACTGGACGTGCTTGGGGTGAAAGTCGCAATCGACGATTTTGGCACCGGCTATTCAAGCCTCGCCTATTTACGGCAGTTTACTGTTGACCGCCTGAAAATTGATCAGTCATTCGTGCGCGATGTGCCGGGTAATAATGATGCCGAAGCCATCGCGGCGGCAATTGTGGCCATAGGTCTCAAGCTGGGCTTCCGTATTATTGCTGAAGGCGTAGAAACGGAAGCTCAAGCGCAATTTCTCCAAAGTGTCTTATGCGAGGAAGGCCAGGGCTATCTCTTTGCGTGGCCCATGACTGCTGATGAGTTTGAAGCATGGGTGGACAGATGGCAAAACGGCAAAACCGCATAGGAAGCAAGTCCTAGCTCGGATATCCAAAAGCGTCGGATGGCGCGAGTGCGATTTTTTATTCTTTCAGTCTTTCTCCTGCTGATCGCTGCGTTTCTCCTTTGTAACCGGATTTTGCAGCGTATATCCTTCCTCTTTCATTTTATAACCACCATAAGCCCCTGCCCCACCTGCTGCGAGTAGCCAGCAGCCGGACAGACCTGGCGCTGCCGATAAAAATATTGCCAGATAAAGCAGTTTACGCACCCTCTTCATATTATCTCCTGTGGTAATCATTGAAATCAGGGAAAGAAAAACAATATACCCTGATAATTGCGACGTCTGTACGATCGCAAACATTTGTCATCATGCGAACATAGTATACTGAATTGCGGAGTGCTGACTTATGCTGACTAGAAGGCTCCGGGCAGAATGCGGGCGCTTTTCAGCTCGCGTGATGATTACCGCGCCCCTGACCCTAAGCGAAAATGGACTGAAGGCTGCTAAAAAATCAGGGCCTGTTTTAATTACACAAAAAC
>DATEEZ010000016.1:0-4600 GCA_035280905.1 Nitrosospira sp. | reverse complement strand
AAAATCCCACACCGCCATCTGTTCGAGTGGAATGCCCAGCTTGTGGCCGCTCCAGCGCCCCAAGTGCTGGTCGGGGAAAAACAGTACCTTTTCCCTGCGGGAAAAGGACCACTGCAAAATTTTCATGGCATTGCTGGACGTACAGACAATGCCGCCATGCTCACCGCAGAAGGCTTTAAGATCAGCGGCAGAGTTGATGTAAGTTACCGGCGTGACCACTTCATCAGGATCGAGCACTTCCGACAGTTCGTGCCATGCGCGCTGCACCTTGAGAAGACTTGCCATGTCCGCCATGGAGCAGCCGGCAGAAAGATCAGGCAGAATGGTGATCTGCTCGGGCTTAGAGAGAATATCAGCCACTTCAGCCATGAAATGCACGCCGCAGAAAACCAGATAGTCTGCATCTGTCCCGGAAGCAAGGCGCGAGAGCTGCAGGGAATCACCGGTAAGATCGGCGTGTTTGTAAACGTCCGGGCGCTGATAATGATGGGCGAGTATTACCGCGCGCTTTCCCAGCGTCGCTTTCGCCTGGACGATGCGTTGCTCGCAGTCATCATCATTCAGACTGTCGAAACGTTCAAAGGCAATGGCTTCCGCTTGCATGACCTACTCCGTTTTTCCTTTAAAAACTGAAGGTAACATAAAGAAACTGCAGAGGTTCCAAAAGTATTGTTGGACAAGCACGCTAGTCATCGGTTCGATCGGGCTTCCCCTGTTCCTCATTTTCGTCGGGGTGCTTCTGCTGCTTGCCCTTACTACCCTTTACTGCCCTTTGCTGCCAGCTGCTGCCAACCTCCTGATCGCTTCGGCATTGCTTGGAGAAAAAACTTTTTCCGCCGCCTCCTGCCAGGGCAGCCAGACATGACGCAAATGTTCCCTTGCCGCTACGGAGACCGGGACAGGTTGCGGCACAAGCAGGCCAAAAACATGCTCAGTGTTATGGGTTACCTCGGGCTCGTAGCGCCAGCGCCACTCCTCGTAGATTTCATATTCGTTCACAATGTTCCAGTCGGTCAACTCGTAGCGGCTGGCATCCAGCCCGGTCTCCTCGGCCACTTCCCGCACCGCCGTTTGCACGAGTGTTTCACCTTCGTTCTGGCTGCCCGTAACAGACTGCCAATAGCCGGGATGGTCCGCCCGTTCGAGCAACAGGATCTGCATGTCAGGCGTATGGATAATTACCAGAATGGAAACTGGAATCTTGTAGATTCTCACCACCATGCACCAAGAGTAGGAACGGAATCAGAAAATCTTCGCTTTCGGAAAAATGGTTTCCCAATCTCCACGCTTCTTCGCTTCCGCCTCGTACCCTTGCTTTATATCCTCTGGATTACACGTGGCGGAGCTTGATGTGAAGTTCCCGCAACTGTTTTTCACCGACAGTACTGGGCGCATGCGTCAGTAGGCATTGTGCGCGCTGTGTTTTCGGAAAAGCAATGACTTCGCGAATTGATTCGGCGCCTGCCATCATGGCAACGATCCGATCGAGGCCGAAAGCAATCCCGCCATGCGGCGGCGCGCCATATTGCAATGCTTCAAGCAAAAACCCGAATTTTTCATTTGCCTCGTCCGCTCCAATATTCAAGGCGCGAAATACCTTCGACTGTACTTCCTGGCGATGAATACGTACGGAACCGCCGCCAATTTCGGAACCATTCAGCACCATATCGTAAGCCTTGGACAATGCCCCTTCGGGGTCAGTCTCAAGCAGGTCCTCATGACCCTCAGCGGGCGAAGTAAATGGATGATGCAAGGCCTTCCAGCGATTTTCCTCTTCGTCACGCTCGAACATCGGGAAATCAACCACCCATAAAGGCTTCCATCCCGATTCCGCCAAGCCGCGCTCATGCCCAACCTTCGCGCGCAACGCACCGAGCGCTTCATTCACCACCTGCGCTTTATCTGCGCCAAAGAATATGAGGTCGCCATCCTTTGCACCCGTACGCTCGAGAATGATCTGAATCACATTCTCAGGGAGGAATTTCAGTATGGGCGACTGAAGGCCGTCCACGCCTTTTTCCAGCGCATTGACCTTGATGTACGCGAGACCCTTTGCCCCGTATATTGCGACAAAACTGGTGTAATCATCGATCTCTTTACGCGACAATGCCCCGCCTTCAGGCACGCGCAATGCCGCTACACGACCACCCGTTCTGAGCGCGGCTTCCCGGAACACCTTGAACTCCACCTCCTGCATTACATCGGTGAGTTCCGTCAGAACCAGCGGCACGCGCATGTCAGGCTTGTCCGAGCCATATTTCGACATCGCTTCGGCATGGGTCAGATGTGGAAACGGGGTGGGCAGATCGATATTCTTCACACTTTTGAACACCGTGCAGATCATCTCTTCCATCATCTGCATGATTTGTGCTTCATTCAGAAAGGATGTCTCTATATCGATCTGGGTGAATTCGGGCTGGCGGTCAGCCCGCAGATCCTCGTCACGAAAACATTTGGTAATCTGATAATAGCGGTCGAACCCGGAAACCATCAGCAACTGCTTGAACAGCTGCGGCGACTGCGGAAGCGCAAAAAAATGCCCCATGTTGACTCGTGACGGCACGAGGTAATCGCGCGCCCCCTCGGGGGTCGATTTGGTAAGCATCGGCGTTTCCACGTCGATGAATCCTTGCTGGTCGAGAAACAGCCGGACTGCCATCGCTACCTTGTAGCGCAGCCGCAGGTTTTCCTGCATCTGCGGACGCCGCAGATCCAGATAGCGGTGCTCCAGCCGTGTGGCTTCGCTGAGGTTTTCATCGTCCATCAAAAATGGAGGCGTCAGGGAAGCATTGAGGATATCGATCGAACTGACCAACACCTCTATTTCCCCGCTGATGAGATTAGGGTTGACGGTTCCCGCCGGCCGATGCCGCACCCGTCCGGCAACCTTAACCACAAACTCGTTGCGGATTTTTTCCGCGACCTGGAAAGCAACTGGGTTATCGGGGTCGCACACCACCTGCACCAGGCCCTCGCGATCCCGCAGATCCACGAAAATGACACCCCCGTGGTCGCGGCGCCGGTGCACCCAGCCGTACAGGATCACAGTCTGATCCAGATATTGGACGTCGATAAGGCCGCAGTAATTGGTGCGCATGGAAGACCGGTAATCAGAAAAAAGAAGGAATCAAGGCTTGTCGCTTGATGCGGAACTGACGGAGCCTTGGGGATGCAGCAGCACTGCTTGCGACTCCGCCGGTTTCTTGCCGTTGGCGGGGGTAACAACGCCCATCGAGATTATATATTTCAATGCCGCGTCCACGCTCATGTCGAGCTCGATTACATCGCTGCGCGGCATCATCAGAAAGAAGCCCGAGGTCGGATTGGGCGTGGTCGGCACGTAAACACTCACATATTCGCCCTTGAGGTGATTGACTACATCGCCACCTGGATATCCGGTCATGAATGCAATGGTCCAGGCGCCTTCGCGTGGGTACTGGACCAGCAGCGCCTTGCGAAAGGCTTCCCCCTGGCTTGAAAACAGCGTGTCGCTGACCTGCTTCACGCCGTAATAAATCGATTTTACGACCGGGATGCGCCATAACACGCCTTCCCAGAAAATCACCAGCCGCTGCCCGATGATATTGGTGGTGAGGATGCCGGTGAGGAAAACAACCAGCAGCGTCAGCACCGTGCCCACGCCGGGAATGTATATACCTACGAGGTTTTCCGGACGCATGCTCGACGGCAGGAGCAACAGCGACTGGTCCATGGTGCTGATCAGGAATTTCAACGCCCAGGCAGTAATACCCAGAGGTACCCATATGAGCAGCCCGGTGATGAAATAACGTTTCATGTCAGTAGTCAGCCCGATCCGTCACTCGTCAGTCAGTCGTGCAGGCGGGGCAAGCACCATCCGCGGCGGGGGTGCTCTCGCTCTTCGCCACGCACGTGTCGGCTTCGGCCTTGGGCTTGGACTGCCCACCATTCTTGTTCTTGAAATCGGTGACGTACCAGCCGCTGCCCTTCAATTGAAAGCCCGCAGCCGAAATAAGTTTGTTAAACGCATCGCTGCCACAGGCGGGACACGCTGCCACAGGCGCATCACTCACCTTTTGCAGATATTCTTTTTCGAAACCACAAGACCCACACCGGTATTCATAAATCGGCATGACAATCCTCCAACAAAGCTGAACTGAAAAAACGGGATTATACCTTAAGGAGCCTCCGAACAAGTTACCGCCGCGCCTGCAGCCTCTTTGTTCACCCCTCCAGACCCGATCGATTCAAACTAGGAGGAAATCGCTCTGCCGACGAATCGGCTTGTGACCGGAGGAGTCGCTGCTACCCAGATCGATAGCCTCCACGCTGCAACACCTCTTACCCATTGCCTCGAAGCGACCAACTCTCGTATGACTACGGCCAATGTCTTGGCAACCTTAGCGATTCGGGATTCCTTGTCTCCTCTCCTCTTACGAGAAATATGGGTGCTTGCGGTAATTACAAGAGGATAACTACAAGTGCGCGTGATATGTGTAGTAAGTAGGCTGGACTACACCCGATAGGCGAAGCATGATGGATGATAAGACTGCTTTCGCTCCTTTCATCCCTTCCCCTTTCATCCTGGGTTCAGTCTCGTCGAATATCAGGCGGTCAGAAG
>DATEEZ010000015.1:0-8877 GCA_035280905.1 Nitrosospira sp. | reverse complement strand
CATCATGAACGAGTACAAACTGGAGGGACGCATGCGCTGGCTTGGGACCCGACTGGAAAAAAATCTTGCGGGTGAGTTGTACCGGCACGTGGCGGATCGGCGCGGTATTTTTGTTCAGCCGGCCCGATTCGAGGCATTCGGGCTGACCATTATAGAGGCCATGGCCTCCGGCCTCCCTGTATTCGCCACCTGCTACGGTGGTCCGCGCGAAATCATTCAACACGGGGTCTCGGGCTATCATTTCGATCCAAATAATGGACTGGCGGCAGCTTCTGCCATGACGGACTTTTTTGCGCGATCGGCGGCCGATCCGGATTTCTGGGAGAAGGTTTCGCAGAGGGCCTTGAAGAGGGTCGAAGAGCGCTATACCTGGCGTCTCTATGCAGAAAGAATGATGACGTTGTCGCGCATTTACGGCTTCTGGAAGTTCGTCAGCAAGCTGGAGCACGAAGAGACCGCGCGTTACCTCAACATGTTCTATCACCTGCAGCTTCGTCCCATGGCACGCGCGCTCCCCCAGTAAAGCCGGTTATGGACCGTCTTTTAAAGAATAAAGAACGATTCCACCCATTGACGTCATTGCGGAAGCTTATTCGTCGTTCGAGGATATTTTCCTTGCTGCCGACATTGCCTGAGATCGACCGGCAGCATGCAGTTTCTTGAACAGGTTCAGCAGGCAGTTTTTTACTGTAAAAGCGCTGATATCCAGTATCGCAGCCGTTTCGGAAACGGTTTTACCCATCCGGGTCCATTCCATTATCTCGATTTCGCGAGGGCTGAATCCGTATTCTTCCGGATTTAACGGGACCAGGGCCTGCCGAGTGTGACGGACCGGCGGATCCATGCGGCCAAACGCTGCATGGATGTATGGAAGCACAATTCTGATGGTCTCCATTAGGGAGGAAGAGAAATTCCTGCTCGAACTGAACATCACATACAAACAATCGTGCTGCCCGCGTTTGTCGTTGATGCCATGTATCAACATGGAATGCATACCTTGCAGCGCTCCTCCGAGGGGACACTGCAGGACGCGTTCTTCCATCAGAAAACCATATTCACCGCTGCCAAGAGCATAAGGGACCTTGCCGAGTTGAATCCAACGGTGGAACAATCCCTGGAGTAGGGGCAGCAGCGTCCTTACATCCGAGTTTTCGCTCCTGACTTCGAGCAAGGCAGAGACAATATCGTGACATACAGTATCTGTATCGAAATTTCCCCACGCAGCAAGCATGATCTCGTGAGGCAGGTAGTGCTGTATCTCGCCTTGCAACCATAACAATAGATCGTAGTGGCAGCTTACTTCCAGCCATTCCTGGATGATCCGGCGGTACCGATCCACGTGTTGCACAGAAAAAGAGGCCGGCAAGTTCATTTGGAATATTCAATGCGGGATACGTAAGGTACCCATTCAAGCCATATTCCAAGCAATCTTCATGCCAGGACGTAATTTACGGATTTCAAAGATAAAACAGGCGTTTCATGGAAAGAATATGAGAAGAATGTAAAGATTTCTGACACGCGACTATCCCCGTTTTAAGCTTGTAACGCCGAAGCCCCTGGATGCATTTCTATCTGCCGTAACGTCGGATACCTCTTTTCTGCAACTGGTATTTTCTTGTTGACCACTTTCTTTGTTGATAAAATGAATTGGATTTAGCCCTTGAGCCAGAGCTATTTGTTCCGGCCAGGGGGAACAGGGCGAGTTGAGAGCGCGAGCGGCGGTTCCTCCACTGAAAGGTGGAGAGCGTCTTCTTTCCTCATTGCCGATTTTGACCAGTGCTGGAGAAATTCTGTAAAGGAGTATCATGAACAAGAGAGTAATGGACGAGAGAGTAATAGCGATTGCATTCTCTATTATCTTGTCATCGCCCGTCTCTGCCTCCTCGTTGCAGCAGCCGGAATCACAATCACAATCGCAATCGGCTTCATCTCGGGAACTGCCTCATGGAGACGGCTGGCGTCTTGTGCGCTCAATTCAGCTGGGCAATTCAAAAAACTATATCCATATGGTCCTCATCGATGGTAAGCGGGATATGGATAAGGCAGTTTATGGCGCCGCACTCAGCAAGATATGCAGATCGGAACCCGATTTCTGCAGGGTCAGATTCTGGAATGAGGAACGTCACGTAGCTGACTCGATTTCGTTTACAGATGCGCAGTTTAAAGCGCTGCGGGCCGAATACATATTCAATCGGGCCGGACACGTGCAGCAAATGAAATATGCATGCACGGTTGTGTCCGACAAGAATCAGTGTTTCTCTCATTGAGGAACACGGTCGGATACACCGGAAAAGCGACGGAAGTCGTCCGGCTTCTGACCGTAAAGAACCAGAACAGGAAACTCAGATGACGCGCAGATTGATCAGTTCAGGATCGACATTCGAACAGGAGATCGGCTACTCCAGGGCTGTGGTTGAGGGTGACTGGGTCTTCGTTTCAGGCACGACAGGTTTTGATTACAGCAAAATGACAATTTCAGACGATCTTCTTGAGCAGGCGGACCAATGTTTCAGAAACATCGGCGCTGCTCTGGATGAAGCCGGGGCAAGCATGAGAGATATTGTCCGGGTAACTTATATATTGCCTGATGCTGCCGACTTCCCCAAGTGCTGGCCCATATTCCGAAAGTATCTCGGGGATGTAAAGCCGGCCGCAATGATGCTCGCTGCCGGCCTGTCTGATCCGCGCATGCGCATCGAGATACAGGTAACTGCAAGGCGCGGATCAGGAGCGTGAGATATTTGAATGATCAAGGGAAGACCAGCCGCCGTTACGGAGAGGATGATTTGGACTTGGGATTCCATGCTAATAACAAATGAGGGGGGTAATTGATGGCTGAAAAAACAAACAAGATCTTTATCAGTTTTGCACTTAAGGACAGGAGCGCCCACGATCAGCTTCTGGAGCAGTTGAACAAGGAGCAAACAAAATTTTCCTTTGTGGAGATGCCCGTCAAGCAGTCTTGGGAGCCTTCCTGGAAAGACGAATGCCGGGAGACGGTGAGGGAATGTGATGGCGTGATTGCCCTGATTACCAAAAACTATGTTAGGGCTGACGGTCAGCAATGGGAGCTGCGCTGCGCTTACGATGCGAGAATGCCTGTGCTGCTTATTCACGGGGATTCTGACAAGCTCCCCTCCAAATTGCCTGAACCGGTTGGAGATCGCGAGATAGATGCGTGGACGTGGTCGACGATCTCATCGTTCCTCAACAGACTATAAGCATTCTTTTCCTGAGTACTCCGGACGGCAAAAAAAACCGGACATTGCCAACCGGAGCTTGACAGTTTTTCATACACCACCTTCCATAACCGCCGGAAACCTGTCAGGAGACGCCCTCAACTTAAGCTAAGCCGGTCGCTGCCTTCGCTGGAGATGAAAGCGGGTCAGTCGTGAGAAGTGCCGGTGAAGGGCATCGATACCCCAAGTGGAATTCCCCTGGGTGATTCGAGAAACTCTTATTGCAATACGCCCAGATCAGCTACCCGTTGTTCGATAGCCCGCATCATTTCCTCATAGGCAGGCGCTCCGATTCCCCCAAAACGTTTTTTGAACTCGGCCTCCGGCATGAATTCCGGCAGGTCGGACCAGGGAGGCATCAAATCCGTGTCCCCAATGCCGGAAAGGATGCGATACTGAAGTTGCTGGGCGGACGTCTCGCTTGCTACCGCTTTTTCTCCAAATTTTGTGCCTGCATGATCTGCGGCAAGATCGTTAAAGGAGAAACCGCTGCCGTGGCGAGAGTCCTCGAATTCCTTGTACAACCCGATTGCATCCGCGAGTGCCGTGTCGGCATAGGCGGCGATAGCGGCGGAAACCATGAAGTGCTTGGCAAAATCATCACGGCCATCCAGCGTCACCACCTGGGGCTGTGCGCGGGGCCAGGCCGTTTTTCCTGGAAGAATCCGCTTCAGTGAAATACCCAGCACATGTGCCGTGGCAACCAGAATAAGGGCGCGGTTTTCAGCACGCGGATCAGCCTCCGTCGAGTGTCCGGCTGCTGCGCGCATGAGCGGTGAAAGCACGTCCGACAGCGGTAATTCTTTCTCGCCAGTTCTGCTGCTTTCCACCAGCAGATGTTGATAACGAAGCAAACGTTCGCGCTCCTCTTCGTCAATGATCGAGGCCTTCATGCCGTGGGAGAGGCCACCGCGCCAACGATAAACAATGGTCAATTCATCCGGAGAAACCTTTACCATCCGAAGCGAATCCAGACTGGCCCTATATTCCGGACTCTCCCTTAACCATTCCAGTACCCCGGGCATGAGGATGTCCGCAAGCGTGTCAGGTAGTGAAAATTTACCGATCTGGATCGATCTGAGCTGTGGCAGGCGGTCAGTTTCGACTAAAGATGCTTCAATGTTGAGATACCTGTCGGAGTAGCGCCTGAAAGGGGTCTCGGAAAGGGGAATGCTGAGACGGACCACCGCGCTTCGATCGGCAAGGGTAAGGTGAGCGCTGCCTTTCAGGAGCCTGCGCGCCAGGTAATTTACAGCAAGATCCGCATCCGCCGGCATTATCCTGGCAGCAGCAAACATTCCCGGGCGCACCCAGTAACGATGAGCATCCACAATGCGCTTTGCGCGCTCTATATGGTCCGGTGTCAGGACGACCTGGCGGCTGACGCTCGGGTGATCTTCAATGGCGAGCGAGATTACGACAATCAGGACCAGGGGAAAAATCAATAGCAATCCAGCCAAAACAATCAGAAGTTTGCGCATGAAATGTTACTGAAGTGTCCGATCAGGACAGAGCGGGACGACGCCATATTCCGGGCCCTGGCATCTCACCCTCGAATTTACCGGGAAAAGATAAAGAAAAAAGACGCGGTTTAGACCTACGTCAAATCGCTTTCTCAAAAAATGCCGAACAAATCATCACGGTCCCCCGATGGGCATGCAAGCAGCACTATCTCGGCCGCCGCATACCGCAGCCTGCTGATGATTATCCCGACTTTACTGGGAATGCTCAAGGAGGACTGATCAAATGGTCCCTAATACCACCAGTAGGGATATCCCCCCCAATATGGTCCGCCATAATAATACCCATACCCGTAGTATGGGCCATACCCATAGTACGGGCTATAGCCGTAGCCCATGCCCCCATAAGCGTAAGGATACTGGTACACCGGCCATAAATAAATGGCTTCGGAAGAAAGCAATGGCAGGCGTACTTGTTTTTTCCCTATCGTACGCTCGATATCACCTTCAACTGTTCCCGCAACCGTAATTTCTTTATCCTTTGCATAAACGGCAGGATCCAAAAATTCGGAACTCCTGATTACAAAACGTCCCTGGCTCTGCTTATTCAGTTGCGGTCGGCCGGAGTAATTGAGGGGGTAGGACAGTACCTGCACCAGAGTGAAGTTTTCTTCATTTTCAACATCAATCACCACGCCTCCCCACCGAACGGGCGTATCCTTATAACTGTTCGGGTTCTGGCTCACCTCGCCATAAGTGATCTTTGCAACCGGTACGTCCCGCACCGCTGCTGGTAGCCCGCTGCACGCACTCAAGAAGATACAGACGAATAACAGGTATGGTCTCATCTTTTTTCCCTTTCATGAAAACACGGCCCCTAGGTCGTGTATTTGCCATCTTCGCCAAGAATTTTTTTATAGAGTCAGAGTCCACTTTTATAGAGTCCACTACAAGCATAGTTTAATCTGGATTAAAAACACGACATTAAGGAGCTTTTGAAGCTTTCTCATGGGCGGGACAAGCTGTCAGTGGATTCCTGATCATATGTCGACAGTGTCGTCAGCAGGAAGATGCTTTCCTGCAGTCGGCTTATGCCTCGCTGCTGAAAGCGCAGGTTTTCCGCTAGCACGTCGAGTTTTGCGAGCAGGCGAATGTCGGCACATTTTCCGTAGAGCGTCTCTATCTCGCCAGCGGAAACCGCAAAAGGCGGGCCGGACATTTCAGACTGCGGATAATCGAAAGTAATGAGCAGTATCCGGATTGCGGGCGGCAAGATGCGCAGCAGGTGGTCTGCGTATGCACGGCGGGTTTCCGGGGACAGCGCGACCAAGGAGGCGCGGTCATACACCGCCCCCACCTCTGCAAGGTCATCTTTTTTCAGGTCGAAAAAATCTCCACACAGGATGCGAATGGCGTCCGCATCCCACTGATCGAATTTCTCGCTGGTCACGTGGCGAGGGAAGTATCCGTTTTCCTTGAAGAACGCCTCTACTGCCAGAGCGCTTAATTCCACGCCCAGCACGGAAAGATTTTGCTCGCGGAGCCATATCATGTCCCGACTTTTACCGCAGAGGGGAACGAATACCTGTTTTCCGGGCGCAACCTGTAATTCCGGCCAATACTGGCGCAGATAGGGATTGATCTCGTTCTGGTGAAAACCGATTTCTTCCTGTCTCCAGCGTTCCAGCCAGTATTCTTTTTTCATTTTCCGATTCCTCCCGCCATTATTCAAGGTGAATTTACCTCGCCGCCGTCCACTTGAACTCCCAAAAGATTAAGCCGACAATGTTTCGCCAATATAAAAATTCGCCAAAATTATCCTGCCGATAACTAAGAAATGCTTCAAAAACTTGCTGCGCTTTTTAAGGAATTTGGATTTTTTGCTGGCCTGTTGTATGTGTCAGATCGTATTCTCGCAAGTATTTCTCCCGGCTTGCGGCTGTATTTCTACGACATTATGGTCCAGCCGATTCACAAAGAGCCGCTTATCCCGGAGCGGTTAAGCAGGAATCTTGAAATTCGCGAGATCAAACGGGGTGATCCGGAAGTTGATCTCATGCCGGCCCGGCCGGACATTAAGGAAGCCCGTTTCGAGCAGAATGCGGTCTGCCTCGGCGCTTTTCAAAAGGGGAAATTTATCGGATATATGTGGTTCTGTCCCCATGCTTACGAAGAAGACGAAGTTCGCTGCATCTTCCTGGTATCACCGACGGGCGAAGCGGTCTTCGATTTCGATTTCTACCTTTTTCCTGAATATCGCATGGGTCGCGGATTTATCGGTATGTGGAACGGAGTCAATCAATATCTTAACGAGCGAGGGATAAAATATACCTTCAGCCGTGTCACCCGGACGAACATCGCCTCACGCCGGGCCCACAGCCATTTGGGGTGGAAATGTGTGGGACGTACACTATTCTTGCAGGCTGGGCAGTTACAGTTCATGGCTGCCACTATTTTTCCCTTCCTTCACTTGTCGTTTGGGAAGTCAGGACGTGTTCAGCTAAAATTACGTCCTGATGCTCTGCTGGTCCAATGATCCCTCGCTGAAATAAATGTGGAACTTGCGCTCCCCGGGTCAATCGAAGGCCCCAGAATAATGTAGTGCCTGAAAGGTTGCGAAGGGTTGAAGGAAGTAACCTCAGGTCTTTTTACGCAGCACGCGGTATGAAGCATCAGGCGGGCGAGCGTCAGCAATTCGGGTGAAACTCCTCTTCACTGTGTGCTGTCATGCATTTCCAATGCGGAGTTCTCTGATCCATGATTCTTGGCAATGGTGAGGCAATGTATCCAGGTGTACACTTCGTTTATTTTATATTGAGAGGCTATCCATAACCGAGGGCGAACATGAATTTGAATGCAAAGAAAACAACCGCAGCTGTTCAATCCGCTTCTGAAAACCCCCAGTTGCGTGTAATGCCCAAACAGCTCTTTTCCCGAACTCCTGTTCTTACTGGAGATAATGCTGCGGCAAAGCGCGAGGAAATACGCGAATACTTTCATTCCACGCTCGACCGTTATGAGCAGCTCTTCGAAACACTGCGGGGAGATGCAGCTTACTTCAAAAAACCGATTTCCTTGCGTCATCCGCTGATATTCTACCTCGGCCATACGGCAACCTTCTTTACTAACAAATTGCTGCTCGCGGGTTTGATTACTGAACGCATCAACCCAAAAATGGAATCGATGTTCGCAGTAGGTGTCGATGAAATGAGCTGGGACGATCTGGATACGACCCATTACGATTGGCCTTCCGTCGAAGAGGTGCGAGCCTATCGCAGAAGAATGCGGGAAGTCGTCGATCGGCTCATCCGTGAAACGCCTCTGGCTCTGCCCGTTGGCTGGGACAGCCCATGGTGGACGATCATGATGGGTATCGAACACGAACGCATTCATCTCGAAACTTCGTCAGTCCTTATCCGGCAGCATGCGCTGGAACATGTCGCTCCTCATCCTGCCTGGGAGCCCTACCGTAAATCCGGGCCCGCGCCCGACAATCAGTTGGTGAAAGTCCCGGAAGACACGGTGCAGCTTGGCAAGAAAAAAGACGATCCTTTCTACGGATGGGATAACGAATACGGTACCCACATTGCCGACGTTGCAGCCTTCGAGGCGGGCAAATACCTGGTGAGTAATCAGGAATTCCTGGAGTTTGTTCAAGCAAACGGCTATGGAATCGAAAGTTACTGGGAAGAGGAAGGACGCGCGTGGCTGAAGCATGCTGGTGCGACCCATCCCACCTTCTGGATCCGTCGAGGCGGGGAGTGGGAGTTGCGCTTGATGACCAAGGAAATTCCCATGCCTTGGGATTGGCCTGTGGAGGTGAATTATCACGAAGCCAAGGCCTTCTGTAACTGGAAAGCGGCCGTGAGTGGTCAGCCCTATCGCCTCCCCACAGAAGATGAATGGTACCGGCTCTATGAGGTAGCGGGATTATCCGAGGTTCCAGCTGCTGCACCTGCCGTGGCCAATATTCATCTTGACCATGGTGCATCCAGCCACCCTGTCAACGAATTTGCCCAGGGCGATTTTTACGATGTGGTGGGGAATGTGTGGCAGTGGACTGAAACGCCCATTTATCCCTTCGACGGCTTTGATGTTCATCCCCACTATGATGATTTCACAACACCGACTTTCGATGGCAGGCACAACCTCATCAAGGGAGGTTCCTGGATTTCCTG
>DATEEZ010000014.1:0-8147 GCA_035280905.1 Nitrosospira sp. | reverse complement strand
TGCGCCATGCGTCTCTGTGCCCTTTGATTGAGATGTGGATAAATCGCGGATTGAATCAATCCGGAAGCGATGTGGAGCAGCAGACGGACAGAACGGACGGCTCGCGTCAGATGATTCGTTGTGGCACTGTTTGTAACGTTTGGCATGCCATAATATTAGCGCATTCCGGAGGCGTTTAATGGCGTTTAATGGGGAACGCGCGAGATGCCTCCTCCCGATAAAATCCTTACCCGCTCGCCGGCCTGAATTCCTCATCGGCCAGCTGCGTAATGGCCACGAGGGAACCATTGTCGAGCCTCACCCTAATTTCAAGTCCCTTCCGGCCGGTTACACCTTCCTCCGCCACCTGGTCGAGCAGACCTCCGGCCACTGCTCCGGCAAGGGCCTCCAAGGCGCCAAGCCAGCCGTGGGCAGCCTGTGCTGTGCGCCGCCGATTCCGCCGGCGACACCGCCCGCTACTGTCCCGATACCACTAGGCGTCCCTTCCAGTCTTACTTCACGCACGCTTTCGACCACGCCCGTTCGCACGCTTTGCTCCTGCCGAGCTTCGCCGCGAGCATAGTCGCTTCCCCCTGTCCTGCTACGCAGCCATTCAAAAGCACCGCACATGAGCAGAGGAAGGTTATGGATAAAATGTGCTGTTTCATTGCGCCCTATCATTCTATAGAATGCGGCCTCCGAAAACCTCAAAGTAGCGCTGGTCGATCTCATCCCGGGTGAAGTGGTGGTTCTGTCCACCACGCTGGCCGATTTTGAGTGCCCCCATGAGCGAACCGAGCCGTCCAGCGCTTTGCCAATCCATTCCCTTGGCTATCCCGTAGAGCAAGCCCGCCCGATATGCATCGCCACAACCGGTGGGATCAACCACTTTATCCGGCTTAACGCACGGGATCTCGATCTGTTGACCATCCGCATAAACCGTTGATCCTTGTGCGCCCTTTGTAACAATCAATCCCTTTACAAGTTTCGCCAGTGCCTCCAGCGTGAGACCGGTTCGTTCTTGCAGCAACTGTCCCTCATAATCGTTGGTGGCGACGTAGTCCGCCTTATGGATGAAATCGATCAACTCCTCGCCATTGAACATGGGCAGTCCCTGGCCGGGATCGAACATGAAGGGAATGCCTGCTTCATGAAACTCGCGCGCATGCTGCAACATGCCGTCACGCCCATCCGGCGCCACAATGCCCAGGCCTACGTTTTCCACGGCAGAGATGTGATTTTCATGCGAGCTGTTCATTGCTCCCGGATGAAAAGCGGTTATCTGGTTGTCGGCCAGGTCCGTGGTGATGAACGCCTGGGCAGTGAACGAGCCTTGCACATGACGTATATGTGTTTGCGCCAGATTGAGGCTTGAAAGGCGTTCCGCATACGGCTGATAGTCATCTCCCACCGTTGCCATAATGAGGGGAGAACCTCCCATCATCTGTAAATTGTAGGCGATATTGCCGGCGCAGCCGCCAAATTCCCTTCGCATATCGGGCACCAGGAAAGCAACGTTCAGTATGTGAATTTTTTCCGGCAGGATATGGTTCCTGAAATGATCGCCGAACACCATAATGGTGTCATAGGCGATGGAGCCGCAAATGAGTGTATGCATGGGAAGCGCCCGGGAAGTCTGAACCGCTAAGCTACGCTTACGGTTGGGATCGCGTTGAAGGTTTCAGTCCTGGTTACGCTGGCGGTTATGTTACGCGTGGGCTCTTTCCAGGCCAGATCCAGCTCGCGCGCGGCCTTTACGTCATCCAGGCGGCGGACGGGCGTGGTATGAGGCGCATTTTTCACCAGGTCCGGCTGCGTATAGGCTTCTTCCAGAATTTCCTTCATTGCTGTTACGAAGGCATCCAGCGTTTCCTTCGATTCGGTTTCAGCCGGTTCAATCAGAAGGCATTCCGGCACGAGGAGTGGAAAATAGGTTGTCGGGGCATGGTAACCCTTATCCAGCAAACGTTTGGCGAGGTTCATTGCGGTTACGCCGGTTTTATCCTTCAGGTCCTTCAGGGTAACGATAAACTCGTGGCTGGCCCGCCGGTTAGGATAGGCGATCTCGAAACCCACCCTGCGCAGTTCAGCCATCAGGTAGTTGGCGTTAAGCGCCGCAAATTCCGCCACCCGATGCATGCCTTCCGCTCCAAGCAGACGTACGTACACATAGGCACGCAGCAGAACGCCCGCGTTACCCATGTGTGCCGAAAGCCTTCCGATCGATTGCGGTATATCCTTCTCCGTTTGCCAGCGATAGGTCCCGTTTTCAAACGTCACGATGGGTACAGGCATAAACGGCAACAGTCGCGGTGCGACACCCACCGGAGCCGAGCCTGGGCCTCCACCGCCGTGAGGAGTGGAAAAAGTCTTGTGAAGATTGATGTGAATGACGTCGAAGCCCATGTCGCCCGGCTTGACCTTGCCAAGTATGGCGTTCAGGTTTGCGCCATCGTAATAGAGCAATCCGCCTGCGTGATGGACAATCCTGCTCATCTCAGCGACATTCTCTTCAAATACGCCGAGCGTGGAGGGATTGGTCAGCATCAGCCCGGCCGTTTTCGGACCGACAGCGGCTTTCAGAGCAGCCATGTCCACATTACCTTCCTTGTCGGTGGCGATCTCCACAACCTTGTAGCCGCACATGACCGCTGTGGCAGGGTTGGTGCCATGGGCCGCGTCTGGAACGATGATTTCGGTTCGGGCTGTGTCGCCCCGGGACTCATGATAGGCGCGGATCATTGCGATCCCGATCAGTTCGCCCTGTGCTCCGGCCATGGGCGTGAGGCTTACTCCCGCCATACCGGTTACATCTTTCAGAATTTCCTGCAGTTCGTACATGCACGCAAGGAATCCCTGGCCGGTACTTTCCGGCGCTCTGGGATGGCGGGCCAGAAACTGGGGCAGCATTGCAAGCGAATTGCACGCCCTCGGGTTGTATTTCATCGTGCAGGAACCCAACGGATAAAAATGCGTGTCTATCGAAAAATTCTTCTGCGACAGCCGTGTGTAGTGGCGCACCGCATCCATTTCGGACACTTGAGGCAGCAGCGGCATGTTTTTGCGCAACAGCTTCTCCGGAATATCCGTTGTTTCCCCAGCTTTCGGAGATTGGGAATAATTGCGCCGGCCAGGGCGAGAATGTTCAAATATCAGCATGGGTTCAATCCGGTGTTTGCTAAGTGAATGTGTTGAAAGATATTGACAGGCAGAAGTCTGACTTCTTGTATCTCAGAGTATCTGCGCAGGAAGGTGTCACAGCCCTGGAGCCGCCGGATACGCGGCGACACCCAGCCATTACGATACATTCCGCATGCCTTCTGTCATGCTCAGGATTCCAGTGCCTTCAGCGCTGCGTCATAATCCGGCTCGTCCTTGATTTCCGGCACTAGTTGCGCATGGATGACATTGTCGTTTTCATCCAGGACTACGACAGCCCGCGCAGTGATACCCGCAAGGGGACTATCCGTAATCGCCACCCCGTAGTTTTTCATGAATTCCGAGCCGCGCATCGTGGAAAGTGGTACCACCTTGTCGAGTCCTTCCATGTCGCAAAAGCGGCTCATCGCGAAGGGCAGATCGGCAGCAATGATCAACACCACCGTGTTTTCCATGTTGCTGGCCTGCTCGTTGAACTTGCGCGTGGACATAGCGCAGACCGGGGTATCAAGGCTGGGAACAATGTTGAGCACTTTTTTCTTGCCCGCAAAATCGGCCAGGGTGACATCTTTCAAATCCCTGTTTACCAGAGAAAAATCTGGTGCCTTGTCGCCTACCTTGGGGAAGGTACCTTCAACTTTAATGGGATTGCCGGCTAGGGTAACCATACTGTTTCTCCTTATGATATGGGATGGCTGCTAAACGTCCGATGCGATATCGGCGCTATGAATTCCTGATGACTTCGCCCAGCTGCGTGACGTAATTCTCCATGTCCGCGGATGTCTTCGTTTCGGTTGCGCATACCAGCACGGCATCTCCAAGTTCCGGGTAGTACTCCTTGAGATTGAGCCCACCCAATATCCGCCGAGCCTCAAGCGCCTGCAATACGCTGGTAGCGGGACGGGGCAGGGAGATAACCGCTTCGTGGAACAGGGGGCCGTTGAACGCTCTTTTAACTCCCTCCAGCCCTTCGAGTTTTTCCAGTAATGCCGCCGTGTTTGCATGCGACTGGGCAGCAGTTCGGCGCAAGCCTTCCGGACCCAGCAAGGCCAGGTGAATGGTCGCCGCCGTGACCATGAGTCCCTGATTGGTACAAATATTGGAGGTGGCCTTGGATCGCCGGATGTGCTGTTCCCGGGCCTGGAGCGTAAGCACGAAGCCGCTGTTACCCTCCTGATCCGTCGTGCGGCCGATAATACGGCCCGGCATCTGGCGCACCAGTGGCTGCTTGCAGGCCATAAAACCGAAATACGGCCCTCCGCTGGACAAGGGAATGCCCAGCGGCTGTCCTTCGCCCACGGCAATGTCTGCCCCTTTCTCGCCCCATTCGCCGGGTGGGGTCAGCATTGCCAGGGCCACGGGGTTCACAACCGCGATGGCAAATGCATCCCTGCTCTGAGCCCAATCGGTGAGCGCGTCGACATCCTCAAGTACGCCGAAAAAGTTTGGCTGGGGAATCACGAGCGCAGCAAATTCCTCGCCGCCAAGGTCTTCCAGTGCTTCCTGCGGCGTCTGACCGGACTGCCTGTCGTAGGGAATCTCCACCACATCAATTCCCTGGTTTTTGACAATCGCGCGGACCACGCTACGATAGACCGGGTGAACGGTCTGCGGAATCAAAATCCGCCGTGAGGTCCGGTGCGAACGCACGGCCATCAAGACGGCTTCCGCCAAGGCCGAAGCGCCGTCGTACATGCTGGCGTTGGAAACATCCATCCCCGTCAGCGACGCCATCATGGTCTGGTACTCATACAGCAATTGCAGGGTGCCCTGGCTGGCCTCCGCCTGATACGGCGTATAAGAGGAGTAGAACTCCCCGCGCGTGGCAATCTGCCAGACAGCCGCAGGAATATGGTGCTCATAAGCGCCCGCGCCAATGAAGTTCAGGTAGCGTCCATCCTTCTCGGCGCGCTCCAGCATCAAACGCGATATTTCCATTTCGCTCAAACCGGGCGGCACCCGTTTCAAGCTGCCGGTTTTCAGCGCAGGCGGAATCTCATCGAACAACTCATCAATGCTGCTGGCGCCGATGCTCGCGAGCATGGCTTGTATATCTTCTTCAGTATGTGGAATGAACGGCATGATTTGTTCCGTGAATCATGGGGTGAAGCGTAAAAGGCAGGGGAAATGAAGGCGGGAGAAGCAGGCCCGTTATTTCTCTCAAGTGACTTGATTAATGGTCTTCGCTTTCGAGCAGTTTCTGGTATCCCGCAGAATCGAGCAGATTATCCAGGTCAGCGGCATTTGCCAGTTTCAGTTTGAAAAGCCAGGCAGCATAGGCATCCTGATTGATTTTTTCCGGAGCGGAGGCGAGCTCCGGATTGGCGGCAGTGACTTCCCCCGTAATCGGCGCGTAAACGTCTGCCGCTGCCTTTACCGATTCAACTACGGCGCATTCATCGCCCTGCTTGAGTTGGCGACCCACTGCGGGAGTCTCAACGAATACCATGTCCCCAAGCAACTCCTGAGCATGCTGGGTAATGCCGATAGTTGCCGTGCCGTCATCTTCGAGACGCACCCATTCGTGGGATTTCGTGTATTTCAAATTATTCGGAATACTCATGTTTTTGCTCCAGAATTAAATGATGTTGCTTTTCCGTTTCATCAAACGAGAATCTTGCCATTGCGGACGAAAGGATATTTCACGACCTTCGCTTTCAACTGTTTATCCCGTACCACGACCTGAACTTCATCTCCGGGAGATACGGCCAAGGGCAGGCGCGCCAGAGCGATCGACTGATTGAGCGTGGGGGAAAAGCCCCCGCTGGTAATTTCGCCTTCGCCCCCGTCGTTTTGCGTAACCACCTTCTGATGGCTGCGCAATACCCCGCGATCCAATAACACCAGGCCGGTCAGCTGCTGTGTGACCGGCTTGTCCAGAAGCGCCTGCTTGCCGATGAAGTCGCGATCGCTCTTCAAATCCACCGTCCAGCCCAGTCCCGCTTCCAGGGGGTTGATGGTTTCGTCCATATCCTGTCCGTAGAGGTTCATGCCTGCCTCGAGCCGCAATGTATCTCTTGCCCCCAGGCCCGCCGGAGTTACCCCTGCGGCATTGAGCTTATTCCAGAAATCTGCGGCATCGGCCGCCGGAAGCGTAATCTCGAAACCGTCTTCGCCAGTGTAACCCGTGCGGGCAATAAAATACTTGTCAAAAAAGGCCGCCTGGAACAGCTTCAGATTCCCCGTGTCCGCCTGTGAGCCTGGAATCACTTGCCACACTTTGGCACAGGCATTGGGGCCTTGCACTGCGATCATCGCCAGGTCCCTGCGCGGCGTGATTTCAAGACCGGGCGCGAGCCGGTCGCGTTGCGAAAGCATCCATGCCATATCCTTATCGGCGGTTCCGGCATTGACGACCATCCGGAAATGCGATTCCGTCAGAAAATAGATGATGAGATCATCTATTACTCCGCCTTCGGGGTTGAGCATGCAGGAGTAAAGCGCCTTGCCGGACTGCGTCAGTTTGTCTATGTTGTTGGCGACCAGTTGCCGCAGGAAGGCGCGCGCGTCCTCCCCCTTGATGTCGACGGCGAGCATATGGGACACATCGAACATTCCCGCATCGCTACGCACCTTGTGGTGCTCATCAAGTTGCGAACCGTAATGCAGAGGCATGTCCCAGCCGCCAAAATCCACCATCTTGGCGTTCATATCGCGGTGGGTTTGATTTAGAGAAGTTGTTTTCACAGATCGATGGTTCCAAAAAAAAAGGTGAGGTCACGCCTGATGACCTCACCCCTCTGTCCTTTTTACCTGAGAGATTACGGATAGGCGTTTTCCCTACTCCGTCTGCCCCTTCGGTGGCCAGCTCAATGCCGGCGCTCTCCAGATTGCCTTTTCGCAAGCGGTTACCAGGGATCAAGACCGACATGATCTGCGCCTGAGCGATTCCGGGGGGTTGCGCCTTCGGCGGCGACGATTAATTCGCGCTCTTCCGCTTGGATATAAATGGCTAAATTCGAACTATACCCTAGCAACCGGTATCAATACAAGGTTTAAAGCTCCCTTAGAGGCTCCCGGATGCTTTCGTTCCGGTTTGTATAGATGGGGTATCAGGTTCATCGAGGAATTTTGTGTTCCATAGTGTATCTTATTCAGAATTCTTAATTAGAGTTCGTGACAGCAGCGAGCGATACGCTAGGGCCTGTTAACACTTGTTTCACGCCCGCGACGGAGACGGATTTTATTCAGCACACGAAGCATGAGCCGCGCCACAGAGCAAGCCTCTGTAAACGGCAAATGACGATGGACCGGATAAAATCTATCCTGTCCCTTCGGGTTACGCACGAAAAAACGTGGATGCTGCGTTGCAAAGCTTGACCATGGGTTCACTATGTCCTGCGCTTCGCGCATTGCCCCACGCTTTTTCATGCAGCAACGCGGACCGCGAAACAAATGTTAACAGGCCCCAGTACGAAACATATCCTCTCAAGCGGATCGGACAACGAGGCAGCAATGTATCTTGATCATTTCGGTTTATCCAGGCAGCCATTTTCTCAATCGTCAATCACTGATTGTGACTGTTTCTACGAAGGAGGAGGACGAGGCGCAACTCTGGATGCTCTTATTTATGTGTTGACGCACGGCGAAGGTGAAGAGGGCATGATTGCTCTCACTGGCGAATCGGGTAGCGGCAAAACCATACTCTGCCAAGTGTTGGTGAAATGGTTGTCTGATAGCATGCGGGTCATTTATTTTGCAAAGAAAGACCCGTCGAAGGAAGCTTTACTGAATTCCATAATGGATGAATTGAAGTTTCAATCGGAGAAAGAAGGCTTGGTTCTTCCACCCACGCCGGCTGAGGCCGATGAGTTGCAGGAGGTTTTCGCCGCTGTACAAGCTGGCGACAGGCAAGTCGTGTTGCTGATAGATGAAGCGCATACCCTGTCGGCAGAAACACTGGAAGCACTGTGGCTGTTATACGAGCGGGCATCGTCCCACCATAAATTGCTGCAGATCGTCCTGGTGGGTGAGCCGGGGTTGGAACGCACACTGGCTTCACAGCAGTT
>DATEEZ010000013.1:0-12818 GCA_035280905.1 Nitrosospira sp. | reverse complement strand
GCCAGGCCGGGACGCAAATAATCAGCGTCAATGGCGCTGATGCCGTTTTCATAATCCGTGATGCCGGGAAGATGTGGAGCGTGCGGAGGCAAAACAGAGGACGATGAAGTCATTCCTGGCAGCGCGTCCGATGAGGATCGGACACCATCATGCAACTGGCCGAGATGCAGGTTGCCCAACTATGCTACCGCCTGTTTCAATTGTTCAAGTATCGCCGGGTTTTCCAGCGTGGACACATCCTGGGTTATTTCCTCATCCCTCGCGAGCGTACGCAGCAACCGGCGCATGATTTTGCCGGACCTGGTTTTCGGCAGGTTATCTCCAAACCGGATTTCGTCAGGCTTGGCAATGGGACCGATCTCCTGCGATACCCAATCGCGCAATTCCTGGACAATGCGCGGGGCATCCTCCCCTTTCGGGCGGGCGCCTTTCAGTACCACAAAAGCCACGATAGCCTCGGTTTTGATTTCATCCGGCTTGCCTACTACCGCGGCTTCGGCCACCAGCGGGCTCGCTACCAGCGCCGATTCGATTTCCATTGTTCCCAAACGATGGCCGGAAACATTCAGCACGTCGTCGACGCGGCCCATGATCCAGAAGTAGCCGTCCGCATCGCGGTGAGCTGAATCTCCCGCGAGATAGTATTTGCCGCCAAGCTCTTCCGGGAAATAGGTGTTTCTGAAGCGTTCCGGGTCGCCCCACAACGTGCGGGCCAGGGAAGGAAAAGGGCGCTTGATCACGAGAAAGCCGCCTTTGCCGACTGGTACATCGTGCCCCGCTTCGTCCACGATACCTGCCTTGATACCGGGCAACGGCAAAGTGCAGGAACCGGGCTTGAGTGTTACGGCTCCAGGCGTGGGCGCGATCATGTGAGCGCCTGTTTCGGTTTGCCACCAGGTATCCACGAGCGGACAGCGGGATTGGCCAACGGCCGTGTAATACCACATCCAGGCTTCCGGGTTGATCGGTTCGCCCACTGACCCGAGCAGGCGCAACGAGGAAAGGTCATATTGTTTCGGCAGGTCAGGCCCGAGTTTTATAAGCGAGCGGATGGCGGTGGGTGCTGTATAAAACGTGGTCACCTTATGATCCTGGATCATTTTCCAGAAGCGGCCCGCGTGAGGATAAGTGGGAACGCCTTCGAATATGACCTGGGTCGCGCCGACGGCGAGCGGGCCATAAGTCACATAGGTATGCCCCGTGACCCAGCCTACGTCAGCCGTGCACCAGAAAATATCGGAGGGTTTGTAATCGAAAATCCATTGCATGCTCGTGATGGCACCCAGCAGAAAACCTGCGGAAGAGTGTTGTACGCCTTTTGGTTTGCCGGTGGAACCGGAGGTGTAGAGCGTAAATAGTGGATGCTCGGCATTCACCCATTCGGGCTCGCAGGTCTCGCTCTGATCCTGGATGAGATCATGCCACCAGATATCGCGATTAGCGTGCAGTTGCAGGTCGCCGCCGCCCCGCTGGTAGACCACGACGGATTTCACTGATTCCGTTCCACCTCTGCCAAGCGCATCTTCGACAACGGCTTTCAAATGGTTGATCTTGCCGCCACGCCACTGCTCGTCCGCAGTAATCACGGCTACCGCACCTGCGCCAATAATCCGTTCGTGCAAGCTTTTGGCGGAGAAGCCACCAAAGACGACTGAGTGGGTCGCGCCTATGCGCGCGCAAGCCTGCATCGCTACCACCGCTTCGATGCTCATCGGCATATAGATAACGACGCGATCACCTTTCCTGATATTCAGTGACTTGAGACCATTTGCAAGCCGGCATACGCGGCGGTAGAGATCCTGGTAGGTGCAGGGCGTAACGGTGCCATCATCCGCCTCGAAAATAAGCGCAACCTTGTGCGGCTGGGTGGCCTGGTGTCGATCGAGACAATTGTATGAAACATTCAGTTCTCCGTCATCGAACCAGGTGAGGAACGGATAGTTGGTTTCATCCAGCACGCGGGTAAATGGTTTGTGCCAGGAAATATGCTCCCGCGCCAGTTTCGACCAGAACGCTGCCTCATCCTTTTCAGCCTCCGCGCAAAGGGCATCATATTCTTCCATCCCGGATACATTCGCCTGTTCCACGAACGAAGCGGAGGGTGTAAAGGTGCGTGTTTCATTGAGGATAGATTGAATCGTCGTCACAGCTACCTTCCTGAATATTTTTGTTTCGTTTCGTTTTGTTTCGGCTGGTAAATTGTATCATTCGACGCTTTCTGTAATAAGTTTTTTCATACCGATCCGCCATTTATGCATGCCGATGGCAAACCCGGAGTATTCTGGCCGGCCCTTGCATGCTTGCAGTTTTTTTTATAACGTATTGGCATAAAAAACTTTTTGACAAATTTTTTGTCAGTTGATCATGAAGGCGGAACTCAGTTCCTATTTCCCCGATCATAAATGTTTGTTAAAATAGAATAATAACGATGGGCTTCTTTCAGCCCATTTTTTGTTTGTGGCGGCACTATGGACTTGAACGAATTGCTCGAATCGACCCTTGCAGGGCTGGGTTATGAGCTGGTTGACCTGGAGCGGTCGCCACGGGGGAAGCTGTTGCGGGTATTCATCGACAAGCCCGATGGTGTGAGCGTGGATGACTGCGTGACTGTCAGCAATCATTTGAGCCGGCTTCTCGCCGTTGAGAACGTGGATTATGACAGGCTGGAAGTATCCTCCCCGGGCTTGGACCGGCCGCTAAAAAAGTCAGCGGATTTTATCCGCTTTGCGGGAGAGTCCGTTAAACTCAGGCTGCGAGTGGCGTTACAGGGGCAAAGAAATTTTGTGGGCATTTTGCGCGAAGTGAAGGACGGGTTTTTAAAACTGGAAGTAGATGGAAAAATGCTGGACCTTGAGCTCAATAATCTTGAGAAGGTTCGCCTCGTTCCAAAATTGTAATTATGAGTAACTGGCTGGAGGTAACATGAGCCGCGAGGTTTTGCTATTGGTGGATGCACTGGCGCGCGAAAAGAATGTCGAGAAGAACATTGTTTTTGCGGCACTTGAACTTGCATTGGCGTCCGCCACGAAAAAGCGTTTTAACGAGGACGCTGACGTGCGCGTGTCGATCGACCACCAGACAGGAGACTATCAATCCTTGCGCCGTTGGCAGGTGGTGGCAGACGATGCGGTGGAGGATTCCGCCCGTCAGATATCGCTGAGCGAGGCCTCTCAGCACGATCCTGAAATCAAGCTTGACGAATATGTCGAAGAGGTCCTGGAACCGGTTGAATTTGGCCGCATCGGCGCTCAGGCGGCGAAACAGGTGATATTCCAGAAAATCCGTGATGCCGAACGCGAGCAGATCCTGAACGATTTTCTCGATCGCAAGGAATATATGGTTACCGGGACCATCAAGCGCATGGAACGCGGGAATGCCATTATCGAATCCGGCAGGGTTGAGGCTATATTGCCGCGTGACCAGATGATTCCCAAGGAAAATTTGCGTGTCGGGGATAGAGTGCGTGCTTACTTGCACAAAATCGACCGTACCACGCGAGGCCCGCAATTAATCCTGTCCAGAGTTCTGCCGGAATTTCTGATAAAGCTGTTTGAGTTGGAAGTGCCTGAGATCGAGGAGGGCTTGCTGGAGATCAAGGTGGCAGCGCGTGATCCTGGTTCGCGTGCGAAGATCGCAGTCAAGTCCAACGATCAGCGGGTGGACCCGATCGGCACCTGCGTAGGTATGCGCGGTTCCAGAGTCCAGGCGGTGACCGGCGAGCTGGCGGGTGAAAGGGTGGACATTATCCTGTGGTCGGATGATCCCGCCACATTCGTAATCAATGCGCTGGCTCCTGCCGAGATCAGCAGCATTCTGGTAGATGAAGAGAAACACAGCATGGACATTGTCGTGGACGAAAGCAACCTTGCCCAGGCGATCGGACGTGGAGGCCAGAATGTCCGGCTGGCCTCGGAATTGACGGGCTGGGAGCTCAACATCATGACGATGGAAGAGTCGCAGGCAAAAAATGAAGAGGAGTTTTCGGTTTTGCGCCAGCTCTTCATGGAAAAACTGGATGTGGATGAGGAAGTGGCGGACATTCTGGTGCAGGAAGGTTTTACCACTCTGGAAGAAGTGGCTTACGTGCCGCTCAGCGAAATGCTGGAGATCGAGGCATTCGACGAACAAACCGTCAGCGAGCTTCGCAATCGGGCTCGCAACGCGCTGTTGACCGAGGCCATCGTGAGCGAGGAAAAGGTGGAGCACATCGCGGAAGACCTGCTCGCGCTGGAAGGTATGGACAGCCAGACCGCGCGTGAACTTGCGGCTAAAGGAGTAAGCACCCAGGAAGACCTGGCCGATCTGGCCGTGGATGATCTGGTGGAAATGGTCGAGATGGATACTGAACGGGCCAGGCAGTTGATCATGGCGGCGCGAGCCCCTTGGTTTGCCCAGGCCGATAGAGCATAGCCGACTGAAGGTAATTAATGTCTCAAATGAATGTAGAGCAATTTGCTAGTGAACTTGGCGTGCTTCCCACGGTGCTGCTGGAGCAGTTGCAGGCTGCCGGGGTGCGCAAGCACATGACCGAGGATAGCCTGACCGAGAAGGATAAAACCCAGCTTCTCGAGTATCTGCGCAAGATTCATGGTGCCAAGGAGGAGAAGGGCAGGATTTCCCTTCCGCGCCGGCAGACTTCGGAAATCAAGAAGGCGGATAGCACCGGTAAGCCACGCAGCATCCAGGTGGAAGTGCGCAAGAAGCGCGTATTTGTAAAAGGTGATTCAACAGCCGAACGTAAAACGGCTGAAGCCGCTGCGCCCTCCGCTCCTTCTGCGCCTCCTCCGGTGCGAACCCCTGTCATCGATGCGGCACAGCAGGCATTGCGGCAGGAGGAGGCAAGGCGACAGGCTGAGTTGATTGCGCGGCAGGCGGCCGAGTTGCGGGAAAAAAGGTTACGCGAAAGGTCTCCAGTTGTGGAAGTCAAAGAACCTGAAGTGCCCGCCACGCCTCCAGCGTCCGTTGCTGCTCCTTTAGCCGAGCCTGAGGCGGCGCCGGTGGCGCCTGAAACTCCTGCGGCAGCCCCGGCGGGAACGGTGGCGCCTGTGGAAGCGGAAGCGGCTCCGACGCAGCCCGCCTCTACCGAAGGTACCTTGCACAAGCCGGTAGTGAAGCCGGAAGAGAAGGCGGATAAGAAAAAGAAACAGGCAAAGCAGGTTGTCTGGAAGGAAGAGAAGGTCGAGAAGCGTGGGCTCAAGACCAGAGGTGATCTGACCGGCGCGAAGGGCGGGTGGCGTACACGCAGGGATAAGCATGGCAGACCCTCCGAGGAACCGAGCGCGCATGCCTTTTCCGCGCCGACTGAACCTGTCGTCCACGAGGTGCTGGTGCCTGAGACTATTTCAGTTGGGGCGTTGGCCCAGAAGATGTCCATCAAGGCGGCCGAGGTCATCAAGACCCTGATGAAAATGGGCAATATGGTGACCATCAACCAGATGCTGGATCAGGAAACGGCCATGATCGTGGTGGAGGAATTGGGCCATGTCGCCAAATACGCCGCAATCGACAGTCCTGAAGCCTTCCTGGCTGATACTGAGGTCGCGCCTTCCGAGTTGAAAACAGAGGCGCGTGCGCCGGTCGTCACGGTAATGGGGCATGTGGACCATGGCAAGACTTCGCTTCTGGATTACATTCGCCGGACACGAGTGGCAAGTGGCGAAGCAGGTGGCATCACTCAGCATATCGGCGCATATCACGTCGAGACTGAAAGGGGCATGGTGACGTTCCTGGATACACCGGGACACGAGGCGTTTACCGCGATGCGTGCCCGGGGGGCCAAGGTTACCGATCTGGTCATCCTGGTTGTGGCTGCGGATGACGGAGTAATGCCGCAGACGGTTGAAGCAATACATCATGCAAAGGCGGGGAAGGTGCCGATCGTGGTGGCAATAACGAAAATCGACAAACCGGAAGCCAATCCCGAGCGGATCCGTCAGGAACTCGTAACCCAGGAGGTGGTGCCGGAAGATTGGGGTGGCGAAACCATGTTTGCCGAAGTTTCGGCGAAGACTGGTCAAGGCATCGATGATCTGCTGGAAAGCGTGCTGCTCCAGGCTGAAGTTCTGGAACTCAAGGCGCCGAAGGATGCGCCGGCCAAGGGAATTGTAATCGAATCACGGCTGGATAAAGGGCGAGGTCCGGTCGCGACCATGCTCGTGCAATCCGGTACCCTGAAGCGCGGCGATATATTGCTGGCGGGCGCGGCTTATGGCCGCGTGCGGGCAATGCTGGATGAGAACGGCAAACAGGTGGAGCAGGCAGGACCTTCCATTCCGGTTGAAATCCAGGGTTTATCGGAGGTTCCTGTAGCGGGCGAACCGGTGGTGGCTCTGACGGATGAGCGCAAGGCACGTGAAATTGCCCTCTTCCGCCAAGGCAAGTTCCGCGATGTAAAGCTTGCAAAGCAGCAGGCGGCCAAGCTGGAGAACGTGTTCGAGCAGAGAGGAGAAGTAAAGGTCCTTTCGCTTATTATCAAGGCCGACGTACAAGGTTCTTACGAGGCCCTGGCACACGCGCTGCAACAAATTTCGACTGACGAGGTGAAGGTTAACATCATTCATAGCGGGGTGGGCGCGATTACAGAATCGGACATCAATCTCGCATTGGCCTCCAAAGCAGTTGTCATTGGCTTCAACAGCCGTGCGGATGCGGTTGCGCGCAAGCTCATCAATTCTGCCGGAGTGGATGTGCGCTATTACAGCATCATTTACGAAGCTGTGGATGAGATCAAGGCTGCGCTTTCCGGCATGATGGCGCCTGAGCGCAAGGAAAATATTACCGGGCTGCTGGAGATCCGCGAAGTGTTCCGCATTTCCAAAGTGGGCGCGGTGGCGGGCTGCCTTGTCCAGGAGGGGGTTGTCAGGCGTGGTTCCCTTGTGAGAGTGATACGCAATGGCCAGGTGATCCATACCGGAGAACTGGATTCGTTGAAGCGCTTCAAGGATGACGTAAAAGAGGTGAGAGCGGGTTTCGAGTGCGGCCTGTCACTTAAGAACTTTAACGATATCCAGGTGGGCGACCAACTGGAAGCCTACGAAATCCAGGTAATCGCGCGAACTCTGTAAGCAGGGCGAAAGCCCTGCATTCAATTGTTATGCCCAAAGATTATTCCCGCACGTTGCGGATTGCCGATCAGATTCAGCGTGAGTTGGCTGATCTGATACGCAACGAACTCAAAGACCCACGCATAGGCATGGTTACCTTAACCGGTGTTGAGGTGAGCCAGGATTATGCACACGCAAAGGTTTTCTATACCACGCTGCATAGTGAAAGCGACAACTTCCTCATCCAGAATGGACTGGAAAATGCCGCAGGCTTTTTGCGCAGTCAATTGCTGCATCGGTTGAAGCTACGCGTCATACCGCAACTCCATTTCATTTATGATGAATCCATCGAACGTGGAGTCCGCCTATCGCAACTGATAGACGAAGCCGTGGCCTCCGACCGTCCTGCAGAAGAGACTGACAACAGTTGAATTTCGTATCACGATTATATCTGGCCGAATTCATGCACCTGATCCCGCAAGCTACGTGACCGGAAGTTGATATCACCTACAGGTACATCATGACTGGTGGCAACCCTTCGTATCTGCAAATTTCGCTCAACCTCGAGTAGTAACTGCCGGAATTCAGGTTAATCTACAAGGCCCCATCGCTCCAATGTCCGCAGGTATCAAACGGCATATCAGCGGCGTTCTGCTGCTCGATAAAGCCTCCGGTTTCTCATCCAACCAGGCTCTGCAAACCGCCAAACGCATTTTTTCAGCTCACAAGGCTGGCCATACCGGAACGCTTGACCCGATGGCGACGGGGTTGCTGCCCATTTGCTTCGGCGAAGCCACTAAATTTTCATCGGTGCTGCTAGGTGGAGATAAGACATATGAAGCCACGCTAAGGCTTGGTTACGTGAGCACAACAGGTGATGCAGAAGGGGAAATTTCAATTGCTGCCGGTGTGGAACCTCAACACCTGAACTTGACACTGGAAAAGATTGAGGCAGTACTGAAAAGCTTTATCGGCGTCATTACGCAGGTGCCGCCTATGTACAGCGCGATCAAGCATCGCGGGAAGCCCATGTACACCTTTGCCAGAGCGGGAGTGGAAATCGAACGACAGCCGCGTGAGATAACGATCCACGACTTGAGTATCGAGGCCTATCAGGGCAACGAAATGCACATGCGGGTGACGTGCGGTAGCGGTACTTATGTTCGTACTCTGGCAGAGGACCTCGGGCGCGCGCTGGGATGCGGTGGTGCATATCTTACCGCGTTACGGCGGATCGCACTTGGCGGTTTTGATTTGTCCCAAGCATACACACTGGCTGCACTCGAAGCCATGTCGCTATCCCAGCGGGATTCCTGCCTGCTGCCAACCGATAGTCTCCTATGGTCTTTTCCCGCCGTTATTGTGGATTCCGCTGCAGCTTTATCTCTGCTTCAGGGACGAGCAATCTCCCACCGTCTGACGAGGGAAAGCCTCTCACCAGGAAGACAGGTACGATTGTATGATCAGGCGCAGCGGTTTCTCGGGTTGGGAGAAATTTCAACAGAAGGTTACGTCACACCGAAGAGGCTTATAAGGTTTGAGCAGTCATTGTGAAGCTTGCTTTGCATGCATGCTGTCGGTGACGTCCTTGCCAATGCCCCGATAGCCCGTGAAGCGACCAGAAGAATCGAACATGGGTTCGCCGCTTACCATCAGATATTGAGTCGACCCATCTGGCTTGGTCCGACTGTAGACAAAATCGATAAAAGGTCGTCTTGCCGCGATATTTGCCTTGAAAACTGCATACTCCGCTTGGTTCCAGCGCGCTCCATTACGCCCCCTGGATTCGCCCATCAAATGGTCGACAGTAACCCCCAGCATATCCAGGACAGGACCATAAACTTTCGTAAAATTCCCCTTCTCGTCCTGTTCCCAGTACCAGTCAGAAGCCAGTTCCGTGAGGCGGCGAAATCTGGCTTCACTCTCCCGCAGCTCTGCGGTTCGCTCCGCTACCGTCTGTTCCAGCTTTTTATTGTAATCCTCCAGTTGCTTATACAACAGGCGCACTTCAAGCATGTTGTGGATGCGCGTCTGGACCTCAACGAGGTCGAACGGCTTGCTGACGAAATCTTTTGCACCCGCTTGCAGTGCCCGCAGTTTGTGGCCCGGTTGTGCAGTGATTACGAGTACCGGGAGATAACCTTCCGGTTCAATTTCCTTTAGCGCCTCCAACACCTGGAAACCATCCATTCCCGGCATTTGCAGATCAAGAAGGATGAGGTCGTAACGATTCTGCTGATAGAGGTCTCTTACTTCGCGTGGATTCATCGTCGAAGCAATGTTGGTATAGCCTGCATCACTCAGCA
Source organism: Nitrosospira sp. (assembly GCA_035280905.1). GTDB lineage: Bacteria > Pseudomonadota > Gammaproteobacteria > Burkholderiales > Nitrosomonadaceae > Nitrosospira. The sequence continues at coordinate 3,469 of DATEEZ010000013.1, read as the reverse complement.
TCTGTTCAAGCAGTCGGACATTGGCCTCCTGATCATCCACGATCAGGATTTTCGCGTTCAGAGTGTCAGGTTTATTGACCATTATTTTTATCCTGTTTGTTCCCGTTAACCGGTTTCATCATTTTCCTCTACTCTTAACCCGTCTTATAGATGAATAGCACGGAAAAACCGATTCTTCTTTTTCTTGAGCCAGTCATTATTATATTTTCTCAGTGAGCAGAAACAGAACGTTGTTTCCGATAAATGCCGTGATTCCAGTGAAATATGGGAAATTGGCGACGACACAGCAATAACTGGCGGAAACGGGACTGAAGGCTAGGCGCTTACTCGTTCTGAAATCCGATAAGTGTTTTTGTTCGCCTGCTTTGCTTCCAACAGAGCGGCATCCGCATTCTTCAAAAGTGTTTTCACATCTTTGCCATTATCAGGAAAAATCCCGATGCCAGCGCTTGCTGTGAGGGTGATACTACTTCCTTGAATGCTGTATGGTTGTGACAATGCTTTTATTACTTTTTCCGCTGTACGACTTACGCCATCGAGATTGCTTACATGTGGCATCGCAATCACAAACTCATCGCCGCCGAGTCGAGCCACAGTATCTTCCTGCCGAACGGCGGCGACCAGACGGGCGGCGACCAGCTTCAGAAGCAGATCACCTATATCATGACCCATCGTGTTGTTGATTTGCCTGAATCCATCCAGGTCCAGATATAAGACTGCCATGACGCCATTGTTACGCTTTGCGTGGATGATAGCCTGGGATACTCTTTCCACCAGAAGGCGCCTGTTGGCTAGACCCGTCAGCGGATCATGCAGCGCCATGAATTCCTGCGACTTTGCGTAATTGCGCGCTTGCTGATGCAACAGCCGTACTTCGAGCAGGTTATGCACACGCGCGAGCACTTCGCTCATGTCAAAAGGTTTGCTGACAAAATCCTTGGCGCCGGACTGAAGCGCCCGCAGCTTGGAATCTGGGTTGGCGGTGACGACCAATACAGGCAGGTATCCATCTGCTTCGATTTCTTTTAGTGCTTCGAGCACCTGAAACCCATCCATGCCGGCCATTTTCAAATCGAGCAAAATCAGATCGTAATGGTTTTGCCGGTGCAACTCATATACCTGGAAGGGGTCGGTGGTCGAAGTGACAGACCTGTAGTTTGCGGCGGCCAGCATGCTTTCCAGCAATTGGACGTTTGTTTCTTGATCGTCAACAATCAGAATCCTTGCCGCATGAATATCAGCTTCGGTAATCATATTACCTGCATGTTCATAAGGATCTTATCGCCTTTCTAAACCCTTTAACCTTGGCACGGAATTTTCCCCTTTCTGCTTATCCAGCACAACTGGTTGAGAGGCAGCGAATGGGTGGAACTTAACGTGCACAAAATCGCAAGGGCGAATATTGCCCCTATTTTACCCGCCTCTCTGTGCGCTAACTCTCATAACAAAATGGGAATTGATGATAGTATGTACAGAAGGTCGCTTTTTCGGAAGGGCATTTCAGAATAAGGCGGGCATAGGCCCACAACCATAAAAGAGATTTGACCTTCGGAAACCTGACTTGTTATAATTGCATTTCTCTGGCGCGGGGTGGAGCAGTCTGGCAGCTCGTCGGGCTCATAACCCGAAGGTCGTAGGTTCAAATCCTGCCCCCGCAACCATCAAGCCTGATTATTGAATTTTTGGGAAGAGATAGATTAAATAGGTGCTAATGGTGTATTTTGGCATCGGAATTACAACTTAATCACGGCTTTCCGAGAAGATTTTACGGCTTTTTCTCCAGCATCCGTTACAGCGTCTGGCATAAACTTGCCGCAAATCTACCGGATCATTCCCCAATCAGAATGTCCTATCTGCTGGGCTACCCGCAGGGGTGACTCGCAGGCAAATAGCATCATGGATGCATAAGTGTGCTGCGTCTGGTAAGGGCGGCGGTATAGCACTCATGCTCTGTCAACAGCAGCTTCCAATAGCTTTCATGCATCGCCTTGTCTTCCTTTCAGCGCTTCAGCGTACTGGATTCTGGAATATTTCGTTGCCGATCAGAAAAGTGTGCTGCTTCTGCGCGATGAGCGCTTGATACGTTCAGCATCTTTACTTCTCTCAAGGAAGAGATTATTTTGGTATCTCTATGTTCTTGGCTTTCTGTGTTTTTTGCCTTGTGGACACGCCATTTTTATATGCTTTTAGAAAAAATTCTTAACTTGATTCGCTTAAACGTTCTTGTTACGACTGTTTCTTGAATCAACTATTTTTAATAAATGACTTCCTGGCATAATCATCTCAACAGCTTCTTCCGCTTCTATCGATACAGCGCGGTGACTATGAGAGTTTTTATAAGATCCGATCGCGCCGGCAAATAAATGGGCCAAAGCTTCTTGCTCTGCTCGGCGAATCTTTGTCTATCAACGGTCCGTTTGGGGGAGCGAAGGCCTTTCGCATCAAATCAGTGTCTATATCCCCCGGCCTGAAGCCCCCCGACGTTTCGCAGGGCTACCTCCACTTCTTTAAAAGTTTGAAAAACCGCGACATCGTAGTCTCCCCGTAAGAACGTTGCCCACACCTTCTGGGCAACCACCCGAGGATGAAGTTGCTTTTTGGGCAAGAGGTTCGCCTTTATATAGTGATCCACATCTTCGGGACCTAAGGCATTAGCGCCTCTTCTAGTGAGAAAATACCAATCCCCTGCTTTGGGGGCAATGAATCCCTCGCTCTCTAACCATAGCCAGCCCTCCAGCAGTACTTTCGCGATTTGCTTGTGATACGCCTCAGGGTATTCTTGATACGTGTAATTAAGGCTGAAATTATGCCTGTTGAGCTGCAACTTTTCTTGCCCACTTAGTGAGTGTATGTAAGAGAGAATCACTCCTGCTATTTCTTCTGGTTCCATAATTAGCAAATCCTCCGCATTTGGAACCATGGAGAAGATCGATCTTGCCATTTTTAGTTCTTTTCCTACATTTTTAATTCTTTTCCTATTGAAGATCAATTTTCAGATTGTATTGGCGGAAAGCCGCGACCAAAGTCTGTAATTCCACGGATTGCCTCTATCCGTTGTAGAAACGCTGCTTTCTTCGCTTTAAGGCGGGATCTTGCGGAGCGGTAACAAAGTGTTTCACTATTTCTGGCTCGGTTATCTTAATCCGCTCGGCATGTGTGAGAAGGAGGGCTATTTCTTGTTCTGGCAGACCCGAAGCGCTAATTCTTCGTCTGTCATTCATGACAATAATAGCTTTATTATTTTTTCGAGATATAAACTCTGTGATCACTCGTGAAAGAAGGTCAAGTACTTCCACTGACTTCGGGATGTCTAGGAACAGAGAAGACATGAGCGCGTCCGGCCGATGGTTAATCACAATGTAGGGAAGGCCTTGTTTGTGGAGCAGTATCAGAAATGGCCGAAAGCTATTGTGGTCTAGATGAATCTTCAAGGATCTCATATAAACATACTCCAGCTATTACTCAGAAA
>DATEEZ010000012.1:0-2974 GCA_035280905.1 Nitrosospira sp. | reverse complement strand
GTTGCCTGAGCCGGAGTTTGCGAATACGGATCATTACGAGGCACCGCAAGGGGAAGCGGAAGAGGTGCTGGCGGGCATCTGGGCGCAAGTGCTGGGTGTGGCGCAGGTGGGGCGGCATGACAACTTCTTCGAGCTGGGGGGCGATTCCATACTCAGTCTTCAGATTGTCACCAGGGCACGCCGTGCCGGCTGGAAGATCACGCCACGCCAACTCTTCGAACGGCAGACCGTCGCGTCACTGGCGGCGGTAGCAACAGCTCTCGAGCCCCAGCATGCGACCGCTGCGACCGTAGCCCAAATCGCAAGTGTACAGTCGCCGAAAGGGACGGATGAAGCAGCGGCGGGCCACTCAATACCGCTGTTGCCCATTCAGGCTGAATTCTTCGAGCAGGAAATTCCTGAACGACATCACTGGAACCAGGCTGCACTTCTGAAAAGCCGAGAGTCTTTGGACCCTGTCAATCTTGCAAAGGCATTGGAAGCCGTAGTGCGTCACCATGACGCGCTTCGCTTTCGTTATGTGAAAAATGCGAATGGCGTCTGGCAGCAGTTTTGTGGGGAATCGATCGCGCGTGATTTGTTATGGGTCCGCAAGACTGTTACCGAGGTAGATTTGGAAGCCCTTTGTACCGAGACCCAGCGCAGCCTGAATCTCGCTGAAGGTCCTCTGCTTCGGGCTTTGCTTGTCGAAATGACCAATGGCGACCAGCGGCTGCTGCTGGCCATCCACCACCTTGCGATCGATGGCATTTCCTGGCGCATCCTGATTGAGGATTTGCAGAGCGCCTATACTCAGGCCCGGAACGCCCGAGCCCTCGCTTTGCCCGAAAAATCGAGCGCGTATGGGGAGTGGGCCACCCGGCTGCAGGGCTATGCGCGCGAACATGCAGAAGAGTTGGTTTACTGGCGAAGCTTGGTGGGTATACCTGTTACGCTGCCGTGCGACAACCCCGATGGCGCCAGCATGGTTCGCCATCAGTCCAGTTCGGTACTTAAGCTGGGTCGCACGCAGACCCAGGCCTTGCTCAAGCTGGCCCCCGCAGCCTATCGCACCCAGGTAAACGACCTGCTGCTTACCGCGTTGGGAAGTGCCCTCTGCCGGTGGAGTGGTCACAAGAAAATCCTGGTCGACCTTGAAGGCCACGGCCGGGAAGATTTATATGACATAGACCTTTCACAAACAGTCGGCTGGTTTACCAGCCTCTATCCAGTCATACTCGATCCATCTGGCAAGCTTGACCAGAGAATCAAGCGTATCAAGGAAGATCTGCGGAGGATACCGAATAAAGGGTTGGGTTACGGGCTGTTCAAATACTACGGAACGGCAGAACAGCGTGAGGCTCTGGCATCGCTGCCTAAACCGCAAGTCGTGTTCAACTACTTGGGGCAATTCGATGCGAGTTTCGACGAGCAGACGCTGTGGACGTTAGCGGATGAGACCGTTGGCGAATCGACGAATGCGGCGGCGCCGCTTGAACACGAAATCTCTATAAACGGACGCGTTTATGGGGGTGAACTGAGCCTGGACGTGAGCTATAGCGACGCGCGCTACAACCAAGCCACGATTGATGCATTTATAACCCTTTACAAGGCTGAGCTTGAAGCGTTGATTGCGCATTGCTCCGGCGGAGCGCTTGCAGTCACTCCATCGGATTTTCTCCTGGCGCGCATCGAACAGCATGAATTGGACAACTTGCCGATACCCGCCGGCCAGATCGAGGACCTTTATCCGCTTTCTCCGATGCAAGCGGGCATACTTTTCCACAGCGTATTTGACAAAGATGGCGGTGGCGTTTACCTCAACCAGTTGAGAGCCGATATTGAGGGGCTGGATGACGCCCGCTTCAAAATGGCATGGCAGGCCGCAGTGGCGTGCCACGACGTGTTACGGACGGGGTTTGTGATGCAGAACGGCAAGCCCTTGCAGTGGGTGGCAAAGGCCGTCGAATTGCCGTTCGCGGAATACGACTGGCGGGATAGGGAGCATAAGGAGGATAGGGAGCGCGATCTCGAGGCGTTGGCCCGGGCGGAACACGACTCCGGTTTTGATCTTGCCAAACCTCCACTCATGCGCCTCGCCCTTGTCAGGATGACCGGCAAGCGATATCACTTCATCTGGACGATTCATCACTTGCTGCTTGATGGATGGAGCACGTCGGGACTCGTCGGGGAAGTATTGCGGCGATATGCCGGAGGCCTTTCTCCGGCCCAGGAAGTGTCGTTTCGGAGCAGGGGTCAATACCGGAAGTTTATCGAGTGGCTGCAGCGCTGTGATGTGGAAGCTTCCGAAGCATACTGGAGGGAGCGGCTGCATGGATTTACAGAACCGACCCGGCTCGCCGGGCTGCTTCCGGCGCACATGGAGGATTCCGAGCATAAAGAGCATGTTGGGGAGCATATCAGTGCACTGCCGCGCGCTCTTACCGAGCGGTTGATTCAGTTCGCCAAGCGCGAGCGCGTCACCCTCAATACCCTGGTGCAAGCCGCCTGGGCGATCTTGGTGAGCCGATACACCGGGAAGCAAACCGTCCTTTTCGGCGCCACGGTGGCGGGAAGGCCGGCCGACCTGCCGGAAGCGGAGCACTTGCTGGGGTTGTTCATCAATACGCTTCCCGTGGCGGTAGCGCTCCAGCCCGAGCAGCAGATTGGCGCGTGGCTGCGTGACCTGCAAGCGCAGAATCTGGCATCGCGCGAACACGAGCAAACACCCTTGTACGAAATCCAGCGCTGGCTGGGACAGAGCGGCCAGGGATTGTTTGACAACATTCTCGTGTTCGAGAATTACCCCATGGATGAGGCGCTGCGGGAATCAACTCCCGGCGGGCTTGTTTTTTCCAATATCCGCAACCGCGAAAGCAGCAATTACCCGATGATGGTGTCGGTCATGCAGGGTAACGAGGTGTCTCTTGGTTACAGCTACGATTGCAGATATTTCTCGCGAACGGCGGTGGAGTCCATTGCGAAGCAACTTAAC
>DATEEZ010000011.1:0-18719 GCA_035280905.1 Nitrosospira sp. | reverse complement strand
AGCCTCCTGGATCTGGTTGCGCTGGGTACCGTGGCCGATGTCGTGAAGCTCGATGACAACAATCGGCTTCTGGTACAGCAGGGTTTGAAACGTATTCGCAAGGGGAACGGATGCGCAGGCATCAACGCGCTGATCAATATTGCCGGCCGGAATTTCAGGCAAACTTCTGGATACGAGCTGGGTTTCATGGTTGGACCGAGATTGAACGCGGCAGGACGGCTGGATGATATGTCCTTGGGCATCGAGTGCCTCATTATTGATGACCCGTCCCGCGCTGCCGAGCTTGCACTGCAACTGGACACACTCAACCGCAAGCGCCAGGAAATTGAATCCGGCATGCGGGATAGCGCATTCGATATGCTGAAGAATTTCTTTTCCGGCCGCAGCGATTTGCAGGACTCGCGCTCCCCGCAGTCGGATGGACTTTGGATGGGGGCACTCGTGCCTCCATCGAACGACGACTCCACGCGAGAGGCGCCGAATGCATATAGCCTGAGCCTCTTCGATCCCGGCTGGCACCAGGGGGTAATTGGAATACTGGCGTCGCGCATAAAGGATAAGTTTCATCGTCCGGTTATCGCATTTGCACCGGGGGGCCAGGATGAGCTGAAAGGGTCGGGGCGATCCATACCCGGCTTCCACTTGAGAGACGCGCTGGACATCGTTTCCAAACGCCATCCCGGGCTTTTGCTTAAATTCGGTGGTCATTCCGCGGCAGCGGGCCTGACTATATGTACATCCGATTTCGATAAATTCTGCGACGCCTTCGAGCAAACTGCGAGGGAATTGCTTGGGCCGGCGGATCTCAAGCGAGTCATCGAAACCGATGGCGACCTGGACGAATCCGAAATAACCCTGGAATTGGCGGAGCATCTCGTGCAGCAGGTATGGGGGCAGGGATTCCCGCAGCCTGCATTTAGCAGCCGCTTTCATGTGGAAGACCAGCGTGTCGTTGGACAAAAACATCTTAAATTAAAATTAAGGAAGGCGCCGAGCGGAATCGGAGACGACCAGCCGAAGAAACCCGCCTTTCTTTATGACGCTATACTGTTCCTTCACGACAACCCTCTTCCCCAGGTAATAGACGCCGTTTACCGGTTGCAGGTAAATGACTTCAATGGCGGTGCTTCCCTGCAATTTGTCCTGGAGCATTGGTCGGAAGCAACCACGATGTAATCAGGAAATTGGGCCATTCCCGCGTGCCTGAATTTACCCAGGATATCTGGCTTCATAACTGACTTATAATGTTCCTCTTTTTAACCGGGGCAGTATGATGCTGCGAGCCGGTCAATTCGTGCTGGCGGTGCTTGCCCAGTTCCTGTTTGATCGCAATCCACCGACTTTTTGCCGCCCCGCGTTCACCCTATTACCTATTGTCACCTGCTGTCATTTACTAAAACTACTAGCCCAGATTAAAACAGAATGGCGTTCAAGCTGATCATTCCTTCATCCGGATCGACTATTCGCTACGGTCACTTTGACGGATCTTCCGATTCGCTTGCCCTCGCCCAACTGGCGCTGGAGGCGAAAGCAAAGCCCGTTGCCATTATTACGGCAAGCGCTTTGGCCGCCCAAAGACTGCTGGAGGAAATACCTTTTTTTGCACCGGAGCTGAGAACCCGGTTGCTGCCGGATTGGGAAACGTTGCCCTACGATACTTTTTCGCCGCATCAGGACCTCGTTTCCGAAAGACTCGCCACGCTCTACCAGCTCATGAGCGGCGCCTGCGATATATTGATTGTTCCCGTCACCACGGCCCTGTACCGGATGCCGCCGCCCGAGTACCTGGCGGCGCATACTTTTTTTCTCGCTCGCGGCGAAACCCTTGACCTGAACGCCTTGCGCAGCCAGATGACCCTGGCCGGCTACAGCCACGTGACCCAGGTACTTTCACCAGGGGAATACAGCGTACGCGGCGGCCTGATCGACTTGTTTCCGATGGGAAGCCCGCTGCCCTATCGGATCGACCTGCTCGATAACGAAATCGAAACCATCCGTACTTTTGATGTCGATACCCAGAGAAGCGTTTATCCCGTCACCGAGATACGATTACTGCCGGCGCGCGAATTTCCTCTCGATGAGGAAGGCCGAACCCGCTTTCGGGGCAAATTCCGTGAAAAATTCGAGGGCGACCCTTCCAAGAGCCTAATTTATAAAGACATCAGCAAGGGCGGCAGCCCTGCGGGTATCGAGTACTACCTGCCTCTTTTTTTTGAGCATACCGCCACACTCTTCGATTATTTGCCGCAAACGGCGCTGCTGTGTCTGCATCATGAACTTTACCGGGCGGTCGAGAGCTTCTGGCATGACACTCAGGCGCGCTATCAGCTTCTGCGGGGCGATAGTGATCGGCCACTGCTGAAACCCGCAGAGTTGTTTCTCACCACGGAGGCATTCTTTGGCGCGCTGAAACCCTATCCACGCATTGAGATTCCGTCGGAAGACCAGGCGACGAAAACCAGTGAAGTCGAAGTGCAAGGTTTCAGCATTCCTTTGCCCCCGCTCCAGGTCGATCGTCGCGTCGTGAATCCGGCGGAGAAACTTTCTGCCTTTATTGCTGAATTCGAATCCTCCGGAGGAGGGAGAACGTTGCTCCTTGCCGAAAGTCTTGGCAGGCGTGAACTGATTGCCGATCATTTGAAGCAATACAGACTCAATCCGGACACATGCGATAACTATGCGCAATTTCGCGCAAGCACAAAACCCTTCATGCTCGGTGTAGGGCCGTTGCACAACGGCTTCATATACCCGGGAAAAGGAATAGCCTTTGTAACCGAGAGCGAGCTCTATGCCAGACACTTGCACGGCCGGCGTGAACGTGATTCCCGCAAAGCCAGCGCGGTTGCCGATGCCGCTCTGCGCGATCTGTCCGAGATCAAAGCGGGCGATCCGGTCGTACATGAACAACACGGCATAGGCCGTTATCTCGGACTCGTCAGTATGGATCTGGGAGAAGGTGAAACGGAGTTTTTGTCGCTGGAATACGCCGGCGGCGACAAGCTGTACGTACCCGTCTCGCAACTGCATCTTATTGGACGATACAGTGGCGCTTCACCGGAATCCGCACCGCTGCACAAGCTGGGCAGCGGCCAGTGGGATAAGGCAAAGCGCAAGGCGATGCAACAGGTACGCGATACCGCGGCGGAACTGCTCAACATCTATGCCCAGCGTGCCTCACGAGTTGGTCACGCATTTCGTCTGAAGGAGCAGGATTACGGGGCCTTCGTCGAAGGTTTTGGATTCGAGGAAACGCCGGATCAGGCGGCTGCTATCACTGCGGTAATCGAGGACCTGACCTCTGCCCGACCCATGGACAGGCTCATCTGTGGAGATGTGGGTTTTGGCAAAACGGAGGTCGCGCTGAGGGCTGCTTTTGTCGCTGTCGCGGATGGCAGGCAGGTCGCGGTATTGGTTCCTACCACGCTGCTGGCGGAACAGCATTTCCAGAATTTTTCGGATCGTTTCGGTCTGATTGCGGAAGAATGGCCGGTTAAAATTGCCGAGCTATCGCGTTTCCGTTCAGGCAAGGAGCAGGCTCAGGCGCTGGCGGGCCTAGCGGACGGGCAGATAGACATCGTGATCGGTACGCACAAGCTGATCCAGAAAGGCATCAGATTCAAGAACCTGGGGCTGGTCATTATCGACGAGGAGCACCGTTTTGGTGTCCGCCACAAGGAGCAGTTGAAAAGCCTTCGCTCTGAAGTGGATGTCCTGACGCTTACCGCCACGCCTATTCCGCGCACGCTGGCCATGTCATTGGAGGGACTGCGCGACTTCTCCGTCATTGCAACGGCCCCGCAACGGCGGCTGGCCATCAAAACCTTCGTAAACCGTTTTTCCGAGGGAATCATTCGCGAGGCCTGTTTGCGGGAGTTGAAGCGGGGCGGTCAAATATACTTTTTACATAATGAGGTGAGCACCATCCAGACGATGCATGACAAGCTTGCCCGCCTGTTGCCCGAAGCGCGAATAGGCATCGCCCACGGACAAATGCGGGAACGCGAACTGGAACATGTGATGAAAGATTTCTACCAGCAGCGGTTTAATCTGCTGCTTTGTACAACGATCATCGAGACCGGCATCGATGTGCCCACTGCCAATACCATTATCATCAATCGGGCGGATAAATTCGGGCTGGCGCAACTGCACCAACTGCGGGGGCGAGTGGGGCGCTCGCATCATCAGGCATACGCCTACCTGCTGGTACCGGAGGAGGAGGCGTTGGGGACTCAGGCCAGAAAGCGTCTGGAGGCTATTCAGGCCATGGAAGAGCTCGGCGCCGGCTTTTATCTCGCCATGCACGATCTCGAGATTCGCGGCGCCGGTGAGGTCCTGGGGGAATCCCAAAGCGGCGAAATACAGGAAATCGGCTTCAGCCTCTACGCCAGCATGCTGGATGCGGCAGTGCGGTCACTAAAGGAGGGCAAGGAGCCCGATCTGCAACACCCCCTTGGCGTCGCCACGGAAATCAACTTGCATGTTCCCGCTTTGCTGCCTGAGGATTATTGCAGTGATATACATGAGCGGCTGATCCTGTACAAACGCATGGCCAATTGCACCAGCGACGAGCAGCTGGATGAAATGCAAATTGAATTGACCGACCGCTTCGGCTTATTGCCTGATCCGGTCAAGGCATTGCTCGATTGCCACCGTTTGCGTATCGCTGCAGCGCCTTTGGGAATCATCCGCGTTGAGGCAAGCAGCGAATCCATCCAGGTTCAATTTACTCCCAATCCGCCCGTGGATGCGGCAAAAATTGTCGCCCTTCTCCAACGCAGCCGCGACCACCAGCTTTCCGGTCCCGATCGACTGAAAATAAAAACGCGTATCCCGGGAGTGAGAGAACGGGTCGCGCGGATAATGAACCTGTTTGCCGAATTGCGCCCAATTGCGCCCATAAAATAGCGTGGAAAGTGACGCATTCTCAATGGTGGGGGCGGGAACAGGATACATCGAATTGAGCAGCATTCCGGGGCATTGATTTCGTGGTCTGCAATCCCTATTTCAATCGCTGTTTTTCCGAATAATCCTGCTGAATTTTCGCAGCATTTGTCCGTTAAGTAACCTTTACGCGGAATTCCGCCCAGATGGCGTTTTTAAAGAGCATTAAAAGCAAACTCGTGGTGTTCGCCACCATGGCTACGCTAATCCCCTCGTTGGGGCTCGGATTATTGTCATTCAGGCAGAGTGAAGCGCAGATAAGCGCCAACGTCACGCGCGAGCTTCGCGCGCTCACAAATTATGCGGGCCGGGAAATAGAATTCTGGCTCGACAAACGCGTGCATGAGGCGCACGTTACCGCCGCATCCAGCGTGGTTATCGAAGCATTATCCACGTCTTATCAGCCCCGGGCGAATATGTCGAAATATTCCCAGGCACTGGCGCATTATCTGCGGTCTGTTCAAGGAAAACTCGATGCGATACGGGAATTGACCGTGATGAACGCATCCGGAAAAATTATCGCCAGCAGCACCGAAAAACCCGAGGGTGCAACGCTTCCCGATGAATGGCCGCAAGACTCGGTCACGGAAGGCCTTGTGATCGCGTCACCTCACTGGAACGAGCAATATGACACTGCGACGCTCAGCATCGCGGTTCCGGTATTGTCATACGGCAATGTATTGATGGGTGCCCTGGTGGCCGTGCTCGACCTGCGCAACCTGCAACCCCACTTGAAGAGTCCTGCAACATCCCCGCCTGGCGAAGTACTTCTGCTGGATTCCGATGGCCGGATTCTCATCGGTACACAGACAGAGGGAGGCGCAATAGCGCAACTCGATGTTCCGCTGTTGCGGGATCTTCTCGCACGGCCCGGCGAATCCCTGCTCTTCGAGGGATTGACACACCATGAAGTAATAGGTCTCGCCGATGTATCCCGCGAACTGCCCATTACTATTCTGGCGGAACGCGACAGAGCTGCTGTCTACGGCGCCTGGATCGAGTTGCGCAATATGTTCCTGATACTGGTCGGCGCGCTGGTTTTAATAGTAGCCGCCGTGGCATTCGAGATGGGTCGCTCGATCGTCGTGCCGCTGCAACGTCTTATGCGCGCCGCTGACCGGATCGCAGGCGGCGACCTGGAAGTCCGGCTCTCCGCGACACGGAACGATGAGATCGGTCATCTCACGAAGGTATTCGATCAGATGGCAGACAAATTGCGCCGAAACCACGCGGAGATCATGGCTGCGCATGAAGCCATGCAAGAACAAAACCGGATGCTTGAAACGCTCTCGATTACCGATAGCCTCACCGGCCTCTATAATCGCAACAAGCTCGATGCCATTTTGGCCGATCAACTCGCGCGATTCAGGCGCACGCAGCGCCCCTTTGCACTGCTAATGCTGGATATCGACCACTTCAAGACACTTAATGACACATACGGTCATATTACTGGCGATGAAATCCTGGCCACCGTTGCGCAAGTACTTCTCCAGTCGATCCGCAGTATTGATTATGCGGCGCGCTATGGCGGCGATGAATTTATCATCATCCTGGTCGAGACTTACATTGACCAGGCCACCAAATCCGCCGAGCGCATCCGCGCGCATGTGGAAAATCTGACCTACCAGGCCGAAAAATCGACGATATCAATAACAGTGAGTATCGGGGTCGTGGAATGCCGAGCCGACGACAACACAACGACAGCAGTATTCTCCCGGGCCGATAATGCGCTCTACGAGGCCAAGCGTGCAGGACGCAACCAGGCATATTTTTCTCGTTAATTCTTACTTATTTGGCAGCCACGTCGATTCCATGGGGCACCTGCGCCTCCACCAGCGTACTGAGTATCCATCCCGACCGGCCATCAGCGGTAAGAACTTGCAACCATTCTCCCCTATAGGCCTCGGCCGTCACTACCGACTCTTTTTTCAGCACCCCTAGAATCCGCGCCTTCAGCCCCGGTTTTTCACGCAAATTACTGTTGCCACTGGCACGCAGCGGAACGGGCACCTGGAACAGCACGGTGAGCTGTGGATCGGAGGCTTTGCGCGTGCGGTTGTTCCTCATTATGTTGATGAATTCACGCGCCTGAGAGGCGTAATCCGTTGCGGCGGCATAATTGTCCACCGCATACGTGTGAGCCGCCGCGTCCAGCAAACGCTGCGCCTGGGCTTGCAGAATCAGTTCTGAATCTGTAAAGGAGGAAGATTTCAGGTTTTCCATACCCATTTCAACCTCTGCTATGGTAGAGGCGGCGGTAGGACGCGTGGCAAGCCGCCTGAGCCTGACTTGAGCATGCGCAGCGCGATTGCTGGTTTCCTGCAATGTCTTTTGCTGATCCTGCTGCCTCACTTCCTGACTGCGAATGTAGGCCTCTTTCTCTGCCAGCAGCTTCTGCAAGCGCTGAATTTCCTGTTGCTGCGCCTCCCTTTCCGCTTGGAGACTTCTGCAACCGAATTCAAACTGGGCCATTTCGCGGGCGAGAGGGAAACTCTCTGTTGCCTGTGCGGGTGAATGTGCTTTCTGGATATGGCTGCACGCGGCAATATTCAAGCCAATAAGCACGAGCGCGACTCGACCGGGTATTTTCTCCGGCAACACTTTCCGATATCTGTAAAGTCTCATGGCCTGTCTGAGTAATTTCACGACTGTTCAACTCCAATTTTTATACAGAGATATTTTTGGATGATTATTATTCCAAACGCCAGGCGAGCGTCTGAATGAGCCAATTCGGGTCTGATACGCCGATGATTGCTCGAAAACTGGAAAAAGCTGATATCAGGATTAGGATTATATAGTGCTGCAAAGCTGAGTTCTTCGAGAATCAGCCTGGATTCACATCGTTATTCGAGAGATGGCAATCGGATAGAGATGAAGAGAGAATGCATATGGAAGTTATTGGAGATTGATGGCAAAATGCTGAGTTTATGAGAAAAATGCACTTCCGCTAAAAAAACACACCCTTCTTTCAACATTGCAGGCGGTAACTCTGATTGCCGTCACCCGCATACAGGAGCAAGCCTCTACCTGCTCCACGCCAATTCGCAGGAACGCCTCTGCCGAACAGAGTTCCTTCGGCTTTCCTTGCACGGCTGTCGGGCATTCTTGACAATAAATTGGAACAACAAACATGAACCTCATCATACAAGGACTCGAAATCCAAAACAGCGATCTAAGGGAACTGGCGAAACTGGTCGATGCAAATCATATCGAACGCATCACAGGTCAAGCTTTCCGGCTTAAAAATGCAAATCGACGGGAACAGGTGGCCGAATATTGCGCAGAGGCGGAATTGGACTTCGCTTTCGTCGACCCATCCGCGCGGCTATCCGATTTCGGCCTGGTCGCGATGGATATGGATTCGACCCTGCTCGCCATCGAATCCATTGATGAGATCGCGGATATGCAAGGCGTAAAGGCGCAGGTGGCGGAAATTACCCAGAGGACCATGCGCGGCGAAATCGTTTTTGCCGAAAGCCTGCGGCTACGGACAGCATTGCTGGAGGGGCTGGATGAAGATGCCCTGCAGCGGGTATATGACGAGCGGGTTCGATTGAGTCCTGGAGCAGAAAAGATGCTGCAACGCATGAAATCCGCCGGCCTCAAAACAATGGTTATTTCCGGTGGCTTCACTTTTTTTACCGACAGAATAAAAACCAGGCTGGATTTCGACTATACAGCGGCCAACCGCTTTGAAGTCTCAAACGGCAAACTTACAGGCAAGGTGCTGGGAGATATCATCGGCGCCACCGGAAAAGCGGAAGTGATGAAAAAAGTTCGCGAAGAACTGGGCCTGAAACGGGAACAGGTCATTGCCATCGGAGATGGGGCCAACGACCTGAAAATGATGGAGGAAGCAGGCGTCAGCATCGCTTATCATGCAAAACCTGTGGTGCAGGCGAAAGCTACTTACTCACTCAACCACGTCGGACTCGATGGCGTCGTCAATCTATTCCAGTGAATGGCGGCAGGAGTGACAGCCAGGCAGGAGTGACAGCCAAGGCAGGAGTGACAGCCAATTCGGATCACTCCAAGAGCCTAATAACTGAATGCAGCCTCGACCAGGTAAGTACGTTGCGGATAGGGATGAAATACCCAGGCCTTATCGTTGTTGAGGTTGCTGATGCCAAATGAAAACCGGCTTTTCAATCCGTTCTGGAATTTGTACCGGTAGTTGGTCTTAAAGTCCATGAAAAAGAAGTCGCTCTGGGCCCCGAATACGTTGTTTATGCGGTCCCCGTTGTCAGGGTCGTTGAATGAGTCGCTGGTATAGCGGCCTGACAGAGAGATATCCCAAGCCTCAGTCATATGATAAGTACCGAAAAAATTGGCTCGCCAGTGCGGCAGACGGATGATCTGTTTACCAGTCAGATTAAAGTCAGCGGGTACGCCGGTGGATGTAGTGAAATCCACGATTGGTCCTTTTTCCACTTTCGCATTCATCCACGTGCCGTTGAACATGAAATCAAGTTTTGAGTCCAGAATCCGCCTTTGATCGTAGATCAGTTCCACTCCGGTCGTGCTGACCTCCCCAATATTCTGAAATGCACTTGTAGTAATTACGCCAGATACAGTTCTAACCTGCTGGATGGCATCCTTGATATCATCGCGAAAGGCGTTCACCCGGATGTAACCCTTCGGTAACCCATATTCGACCATGAAGTTGTGGTGCACACCATTCTCGGGCTTGAGCGCCGCATTCGCACTCAAAACGCTGGTTGGCGTGCTCAGGGATTGATAAAGCTCTGCGATAACGGGAAAGCGATGTGCACGGCCGAACGAGTAACGGTATTTCCACTGTCCCGGCTCATAGCCTACTGAAACTTTGGGGGATGTTTCCGCTTCGGAGCGATCTGGTACGGTCACGTTGCCCACCACGCCTTTCGTCGCTGCCCACCATTCCTGGCGCACGCCCGCAGTAACATCCCATTGCGGCAGGAAACGAAACGCTGATTGCGCAAACATCGCATGAGTCGAGGTCTGGCCGTCATTGCTCCGATTGGCCTGTAGGGCCCCGCGAGTCAATGTGGAATAATCCGTCAGTTCATATTGTCGAAAACTCAGATTGTATTGATCGAAGTGATACCCGGCCAGAAACGATACTTTGTCGTTGCCAAGCAGCACCGGTGCGCTCAGCTTGAGATCGTAATTCAACCAACTGAATTTGCGGAAATCCTGGAGCTGCCCGGCCCCGGTATTAGCCGGATCACCCTGATTGAAAAAGGCGGACGCCCGAATATCCTTCAAGACATCGAAATGGCTGATGGTCGTATCGATATTCCAGGTAGGGGTCAAGGCGCCGCGAAGCGTCAAACCCAGATTCAGCGTCTCGCGCTTATCCTTGCTGCCCCCAAAGCCACGTTGAACGACATCGAAACGGGTTCCCTCCAGCGAGGCGTTACCGGGAGCTGCACAGGTGGCGACAGAGTTGCAAATGGGGGCCGCCCCCCCCCAGAATAATGCTCCGCTTTCGTCGTGTACATAATTGCGTACGCTATTCTGGTTACGGCTGCGGTCCTCGTAAGCCACGGTAAAAAGAGCCTGAAGTTCCGGGGTGAGGTCGTACCCAAACTTGCCCTTGAATAAGTGCGTATTCACCTTTTCAGGGCCGGTATCTCCATAAATGATACTGGGCGTGCCGCGCGCATCGGGTGTCCGAATCCCACCGGTAACCGGTGTTCCGCCCGGCACATCAAATAATCCTGTATTGTCGATAAAGTAGGACTGGGGGTGGCCTTGAGCCTCCAACCGGTTATAGGCCATGAATACCGTGAACCGGTCCTGAATCCGGTTGCCGTACGAGACGTATTGCCGATCGCCAATGAAAGTGCCTTTGTCCGGCCCGTAAATCTTGAAGGGCTGAATAAACAGGCTGCCTTCGACGTAGAATTCCTGCTTGATAGGCATGCGCGTTCTTATGTTGACGACGCCGCCAATAGAGTTGCCGCTATACTCCGCCGAGAAGGGGCCGTAAACGACGTCAACAGAATCGATCTCGTTCGGACCTACCAGCGACCAGCGCGGCGCGCCATTGAAGGATGCCTGCAGAAAGTTGTGTAAAGGCAGGCCGTCGGCATAAACCATATTGCGTGCGGTGGAGAACATATCCGCGCCACGGATACCCAGAACACCGTTGGGATCGCCCACGTAGCGCTGGCGAATTTGCAGGCTGGGCATATACTTGAGCACTTCTTCCGTGGTTTGGACATTCTGTCGCTCGATCTGCGTCCGGGTTACACGCGTAGAAGGCGAAGTGTAGTGAGAGTCCCGCTCTGGTTCGCCAGTGATGACCATCTCCTTGAATACCGTGTCCTTTTGAACTGCCGGCATAGCGTCTTTTTTTTCCTTGCCGCCCTTGCCCCCCCTATCCTTATCTGACTTGTCACTGTCGCCGGATTCATCGGCCCCGGATTGACCGGAAGTTGTGGCAGCTGTCGTTTCCGCTACCAACTCTCCCGAGCGCCCCTCACTTCCCCGTGGTGAAACAGGTGCGTCTGTCTGAGATTGGTTCATGGATGAACTGTTGTCCGGCAAACGAGAGAAAATATTTTTCTGGGAAGGCTGTTTCGGCTGCTCTAAGTCTTGAACCGCCCACGTTGGCGAGACGCAAAGCAAACCTACCAGGGCAAAGGGAATCCGTTTCATGACCTGAATTATCTTTCTCGATTTATTATTGGTAAGCGCAGCTACGACGGAGGCTTCACTCGCTTTCCGCGCCACCACATCAGAGCGGGCCCGCTGTTCGTTTTCTATCCAGGAAAGGGGATTTGAGTTAACCGGAATATCGAGCGGTCACACGCTCAATCGGCAAAATACGCAGCCCTTCTTTTGCCGTATTCCACACAACCAAAACTTTCTTATTGTCGATCAGCGGCACGGGATAATCGGTCGCGCCAGCAGATTCCATCAGGCGCATCGGCTCACTCCAGGACTCGCCGCTATCATTCGAGTACATCATCTTTGCGGAATAAGCGTTTCCATCAAACTCGCGCCAGGTAAGAATGACGGTTTCCCCATGGGCAACCACCGAAGCGTGGTTTGCCTGCGCGTCCGCGTTGCCTATCGGCCTGGGTTTCGATTCCCAATTGCCATCGATCCGCTTATAGAACAGTCCCTGGCTTGCCGTGCCATTTGTGAACCAGACGAGATGCAACTGGCCCCTTCGGTCCGTCGCAAGACTTCCCCCATTATGCGGACATGCATCTACCTGCCATTCGTCACGGTTTACCCTTCTTACGCCGCCCTTATCGAGATTGACCACGGCAAAATCACGGGTATTGGCGCCAAAAATATTCCGCAGTAAAACGACAGGGCCGTCTCTGGTCCAGGTAAGCGCGGTCCGGCAACATTCGCATGTGTGTTCCTGGAGTCTTCGATTCCGGCCAAAACTCTCACCATTGTTGAACGATTGCGTGGTATAGAGTGATACACCTCTGTACTCTTCGCCTTTTTCCCTTGCTGCATCACGATCCCTCGCATCCAGCCAGGTAACTACCACCCTGCCGTCACCGTCGATTGCGAGAGATTCGAAGCGGTGACTGGTCACGCGGCCATCGTCATTGAGAGTAATGGGTTCCGAAAACGTCCGACCGGAGTCAACTGAACGCGAAAACCTTACATTGCCGGAATACTTCTGCGGAAGAACCTGGGTCCAGGTTACAAGTACGCTGCCATCACGTGCGACCTCGATCTTCGGGCGGTTCTCGCCATCGATAGATATGTTTTCCGGCTCAGGCGTTACTACTGTGGGTTCGGAAAAACTGTTCCCACCGTCTCCCGACCAGGAAACGAGCAAGCGCTGATCGACAACTCTCGCCAGCCATAGCCGCCCATCCCGATCCAGCGTCACCCCTACCGCCAACGCGGGCTTGGCGGGTTTTGGAGAATGCATTGCCGGATGATGATGGATTTCACCGCTCGAATGCGGCTCTGCTGCAACAACAGTCGGGGAAACAAGTGACGCCAGAAAGAAGAGTCTGGCAAAACGGGGGATCGCGAACATCGAATTCCTCATCGAATAACCACACAAGAATAATCGATTTCGGAAAGGGTGGGCATGTGACAAATTGTCGCACCCGAATGGCTTCCGGGCGTTTTCGAAATGAAGGATCTTACAACACCTCGCTGCAGGCGCTGCCGACAGAATCGAAATGATCAGGAGTCAGGCGATGAAGAGCCGCAATCCACGCGTTCACTTGGAGAACCTCCGGGGGAAGGCTGGGAAAGCCGGTATTAACTGGTATTGGCGAATCTGACCGTCACGGCGGCAGTCCATCCTGTCCCCTGGATACACAACTACGCTTCGGACTTCTTGAAAGCCGTTACCCTCCAGGACCGCTCCCGGAACCCGGAGCTCGCTCGCTCCCCACCCATTTCTGAACCACCAGACTTCCCACCATGTCCCCTTCGACGTTGACTGCGGTGCGGAATGTATCCAGTAAGCGGTCGACAGGCAGCAGAATGGCGATAGCTTCTGCCGGCAAACCTACCGACTGTAACACGACCACCATGGTGACCATTCCCGCGCTAGGTATGCCCGGAGCACCCATGGCAGCCAGCATCGCCGTCAAAAACACGATCATTTGTTGTGCCAGATTAAGCTCTATCCCGACAAGATTGGCAACGAACAATGCCGCCACGGCCTCGTACAGAGCAGTGCCATCCATATTCAGTGTCGCACCCAATGGCACGACAAAGCCGGCAACGTCGCGTTTGACGTGCAAGTGCTGTTCCACACAGCGCAACGTGACAGGCAAAGTGGCTGAGCTGGAGCTGGTCGCAAAAGCTGTTATCAGTGCTTCGCGCGCACCGCGCCAGAATTTGAGTGG
The DNA here is from genome assembly GCA_035280905.1 of Nitrosospira sp. Lineage (GTDB taxonomy): Bacteria > Pseudomonadota > Gammaproteobacteria > Burkholderiales > Nitrosomonadaceae > Nitrosospira. Next base: position 4,950 of record DATEEZ010000011.1, on the reverse strand, counting down.
AGTCATTCCCGTGACTAGATATAGAATCAGCGGAAGCACTACGGCGCCGTGCAGCAAAGTGGTTCCCACCACCACAACGATGAACTCGACCAATGTGGCAAGCAATGCCATGTCCTGTGTGGCAGCGAGCTTTACCAGCAATCCCATGATACCCAGCGGGGCAAGACGCATGATCCAGCCAACCAGCATCAGCATCAGCTCCAGCAACTCCTGCAGCAGTATGAGGATGTTGGCATAGCGCTCCCCGCCCACCACCATCGCAATGCCCAGCAGAAGTGCGAAAACGACCACCGCGAGCACGTTACCCTGAGCCAGGGCTGTCACCGGGTTCTGAAACAGCGAATGAAGCAGCTGGGCAATAAATTCCGTTAAAGGCATCTGCCCGACCTGAAACTTCTGCATGTCATCCTGAAACATTGCAAGCTGCAGCCCTTCTCCAGGACGGACAATGTTGGCAACGGTTAAACCCAGCAGAATAGCCAGCGCCATCGATAGCAGGAAGAAGCCAAGCGTTGCTTTCCATACCTTATGCATCTGCCGGTGAGCCCGTAAATTGGCCACGCCCACGGCGATCGACGTGAATACGAGCGGAATCAGCACCATTTTCAGCAGGTCGATAAACAGCGTTCCAACCAACTCGGCGGCATACAACCCCGCCTGGAAAGTGGCTGATTCTTCATTGAGCAGGGATAAACCCAGACCCAGGAAAAGCCCGACGAACACACCCCATAAAATTTGCGTATTGAGCGAAGTTTTTTTCATCAATGCTTCTTTTCCGATTTGCGGCTGCTATGTGCGAACGCGTACAGACACTTCCGGATGACCCCGTAACGATATCGGTTTTAATCCTGGGCTGGAAGCAGACGGTGCGCTGCGAGTGAGGTGCTGGCGGAGGATGGCCGAAAATCGCTATTATTGACCACTTCCTCCTGGCAGGGAGGACGACTTGGGTCGAAGTATACGCTCACGCACCCATAATCATCAGCGGCTATAATCCAATCATGATTTCCGGCTCCTCATTTTCATATCTGATCCCCCCATTTATAGCGTTTGTCGTGTCGCTAGGAGTGGTTTCGTGTCTGATCAGGAGAAATTTTCTCAAAGTCCTGGATCAACCGAATTCCCGCTCGCTGCACACTCGTCCGGTTCCCCGCACAGGAGGCCTGGGACTGATGTTGGGGATTCTCATCTCATGGGCGTTTCTGCCGGTCAGGCCACCATTGTTGATTTGGGTAGCAGTCGTGCTTCTGGTAACGATATCTTTCGCCGACGACGTCCGCGGCTTGCCCGTTTGGCCGAGACTCGCCATATATGCGGCTCTGGGAGCCTGGTTCTCTGCCATGACCCTTGCCGCTGCTCACGGCTGGATTGTCGCGATAGCAGCCGCGCTCGCCGTTACCTGGATGCTCAACCTCTATAATTTCATGGATGGTTCAGATGGATTGGCAGGTGGCATGACACTGATCGGTTTCAGTTGCTATGGGACCGCAGCATGGGTTTCCGGAAACGAGCCCTTTGCGATTGCCAACTTCTGTATCGCCGCAGCAGCTACGGCTTTTCTGTTGTTTAATTTTCATCCCGCACGCATTTTCATGGGGGATGCCGGCTCGATTCCGCTCGGATTCCTGGCTGCGGCATTGGGTATAACAGGATGGATGAATGGCTGTTGGCCTGTGTGGTTCCCCCTGCTCGTATTTTCGCCGTTTATTGTCGATGCTTCCGTCACCTTGACAAAGCGCGGGCTGCGGGGGGAAAAAGTCTGGCGGGCGCATCGCGAGCATTATTACCAGCGCTTGGTGCGCAGCGGCCTGGGCCACCGCAATACGGCTCTGATCGGCTACATTCTTATGGGGGCCACAGCTATCAGCGCCCTGTGGGCAACCCGGCAACACACCAGCGTTCAGTTCGCTACGGTCGCAGCGTGGACTGGAATTTACCTGATCATGCTGCGCCTTTGCGATCGGTGTTTACGGCACGGGACGGACGAGTCATAGCATGCCGGTACCTAAACTCAACATAAGAACGGTTATTGCATTCGCCCATGATGTTGTAGCCGCTGCCGTCGCCTGGTCGCTAGCTTATCTGTTTCGCTTCAATTTCGAGATCCCCCTCGCTTATCTGGCATCTTTAAAAGAGATTCTGCCGTGGGTGGTCCCAATACATGCCGCGGCGTTCTTATCCTTTGGCCTTTATCGTGGACTCTGGCATTACGCAAGCCTGCCTGATCTGCGGCGCATCCTGTTTGCCGTATCCGCCTCGGCCGCAGCCGTCCCATTGGTGCTATACATGTTGCAGATACTGGTTGGTGTGCCCCGAACGGTGCTGATACTGGCTCCCATCCTACTACTGTTCATCATGGGAAGCAGCCGTCTCGCGTATCGGTTCTGGAAGGAACACCGGCTCTATGGGCAACGTAAAACAAGCGGCAACCGCGTCCTGGTGCTGGGTGCCGGTGATGCTGCTGTCGGCCTCGTAAAAGAGCTGGCGCGCAATGTGGAATGGCGTGTCGCAGGCTTCCTTGATGACGATCCGGCCAAGCGGGGTCTGATGCTGCACGGATTCAAAGTATTGGGCCCGATCAACGATCTGCCGGTGGTGGCTCGGAAACTGGAGGTTGGACACGCCATTATAGCCCTCACCTCCTCCACTTCAGATCGCCGCAAATCCTATCGTGCCCAGACCGACCGCCGCCGCCCAGACCGTCTTCTCCGCGACCGCCGGCGAGCCTTGCAAATGTGTGCGGCGGCAGGAGTAAAGGCCTTGATCGTCCCTTCCTATAACGACCTGGTCAGCGGCAACATAAAGGTGTCGCAAATCCGGACGGTTGAGCCGGAAGACCTGCTAGGACGGGATCCTGTTGTGCTGGATAACGATGGGCTTCACGATTTGCTGACGGGAAAAACCGTATTGGTTACAGGCGCGGGCGGCTCGATCGGATCGGAATTGTGCCGGCAGATCGCCAAATTTACACCGGCTCAACTGGTGCTGTTTGAATTGAATGAATTTGCGCTGTACAACATAGAGCAGGAATTCCAGGCCGATTTTCCCGAGATTCCCATGATATTCGCCATTGGCGACGTCAAGGATGAGGCGCGTCTGTCACAGATATTCCTGCAATATAGACCGGCTATCGTGTTTCACGCCGCCGCTTACAAACATGTGCCCCTGATGGAACAGGAAAATGCGTGGCAGGCGGTGTTGAACAACGTGCGTGGAACCTATGTACTGGCGCAAGCCGCGATCCGGTACGGGGTGGAGAAATTCGTACTGATTTCGACTGACAAGGCCGTCAACCCGACCAATGTCATGGGTGCGAGCAAGCGGCTGGCTGAAATGGTGTGCCAGGCGTTGCAGCAGTCGATTGCATCTCCTGACAGTCTTGTCGAAAACGTTTCCGGCAGAATTGTTTCGGGCGGCAGGCTCGAAAGGAGACAGGAGCCGCGATTCGTCATGGTGCGTTTCGGTAATGTGCTGGGTAGCGCGGGAAGCGTGATTCCCAAGTTCCGGGAGCAGATTGAAAAAGGGGGACCAATAACGGTAACCCACTCGGAAGTCACCCGTTATTTCATGTCAATAACTGAAGCAGCGCAGTTGGTTCTACAGGCCGGGTTGATGGGAGGCAAGCGGCGTGGAGGCGAAATTTTCGTGCTGGATATGGGTGAACCGATCAAAATCGCGGACCTTGCAAGAGATTTGATCCGTCTTTCCGGACTCAGTGAGGACGAAATAAAAATTGTCTACAATGGCCTACGTCCCGGTGAGAAACTCTATGAAGAATTGTTGGCGGATGACGAAAATACGCTTCCCACACCCCATCCCAAATTGCGTATTGCTCAGGCCCGCCAGGTAGACAAAAAATGGTTGGCGGATCTACTGGCATGGCTTGACGCGCATCCGGTACTGAGCGACGAAGAAGTCAAGCGGGAGCTGCCCAGATGGGTTCCGGAATACTCCAGTGCGGAATCAATTGCTCCTGTTTCCCACGTTCGCCAGTCCCGTATTGCGTAGGCGTTGCTTCTCGTTGCATTGCCATTGCACCTTTTGACACAAATGCTGATGGCGTAACTGCTTACGACTGCACCGCCGGTGCATCGAACAGTCCCGCACCTGATAGCGCATGCAATATCTCAATTGGGAAGTTGGAAACGGGCGTTGTTAAGAGCCTTACCACCAAGGTACAAGATTTCATCTATACGAAAACTTCGAGTTACTTCTGATGTAAGTGCGGACGGGAGTTAGGTCCGATGGGCGCAAAACCCCCTCATGGTCTTAATCGTAATCACTTTGGGAAGAACTTGATCCCATCCCGGCAGAACCGCGTTGAGTCGATCCTGTTTGCGTCTTCCCTTGAGATACCCAGTAGTCGCTCGCGGCGTCCTTGCCATATACGTGAGCATTTGCGCCTTGTGCCCTCCTGTAGTCGGCTGCCTGGTCTTTGCCGTAACTGAAGTTGTCCTGCGCTTGCGCAGAGTCGCCTTGCTTTTTGGACTGCGTGGTCTTTGATTGACTCGCAGATTTCTGTTCCTTTTTAGGCGAGCCGGATGACGAACTGCCAGCGTCGGTGGAAGAATTCTTCTCTGCTTGAACTAACGTTGCGGCTCCAAACACCATAGACGTGATCAAAATTGATCGTATCAAATTTCTAAAAACGAAATCGTATCTCATAATCTACCTCATCCTATTTAGTTGAAATTGGAGTTAAAGCTACATCTGTTTTTTAACTGATTCCGTGCGATACCGTACACCGATCGCTCTACAGAGGCGCAGTTGCCTTTCTTGTGGATGAAGATCAAAAAATTACGCATCATGCTATCTCTGCTCCAGATTGTGGCATTGATAGAGAATTGGAGCTGCCTTCCCATTCATCCCTGTCAAATACCACATGATGAAAACCAGAATCACTATTATCGGCGGTGGCTTTGCTGGCCTGAACTTGATCAAGCATTTGGC
>DATEEZ010000010.1:0-11542 GCA_035280905.1 Nitrosospira sp. | reverse complement strand
GCAATCCCGCCTGCAAACAGGCCAGACCAGCCCAGAATCACGAAGCCCCAGTGCAGCGGTGCGCTGAAGAGTTCTTCCATGAACCAGAAGGCGTGTCCCCATTCGTTCAACCCTACGTTCGGCAGAATCATGAGCGGGCCTGCAATGGCCATGACCAGCGGGAACGAGGTGCCGCGTGAATACAGCGGCAAACGTGTCATCGCATACAGGTAGCTTGCTACCCCGCAGACGATGTACATCGGGAAGGAGCCGTAGAACACCACAACGTGACTCGGCGTGAAGCTCGTGTCACGGATGATGACCTGGTGCCAGGAGGCGTCCTGTTCGGTAAAGAAGCTGCCGCCCCAGTACACGCCAAACAGATACACACCCAGCCACATCATCCAGTAGAAGTAGCGCTTGATCTCAAGCTTCGGATCAAGATTGTCCAGCTGCTCCTTGGTGTCGCGCGTCTTCCAGATCCAGCCCCACGTGATGAGCGCAAACAGCGGCATCACAATCATGTGCACACGCCACAAACCCATCCACACTTTCTCGAACTCAGGCTCCATCGAGTCCATCCCGTGCGAGTAGGCAAACGTGCGCTGGTACCAGATCCAGAAAATCGCTACCCCCAGCATCGTGATCAGACCAAATTTGTACCACTTCGAGTCATACCACAGCGACATGTCGTAGTCCCGGCCACTCGTCTTGGCCTGACTCGACGTTCCCATTGTTGTTGCCATTTTGCTTCCTCCTATTACAAATACACGTTGGAGATAACATTACATCATTGAGTTGGCGTGGAGTAGAAACAGAAACCCCATCGCCAGCGAAATTTAGACTTTTTTCCTTTACTATTGGTTCCGCGTGAGATTGTTCATTATTCATGCTTTGGCCTGCCACGGTGTGGAGTTTTGAGAGTCGCCTTAAATTGCCCGCTGAAGCGGAGCAGCTTATTTATAATTACGTGATCCTGTTCTTTGCCTTGGCTCCAATCCTATAATCAAAATCATGAAGCTATCCAAAAAGTGCTGTGTATTCCTTTTTTTCTTTTTATTTACTTCCATAGTCAATGCAACCGGAATCGGCAGCCTCAAGAGCTTTATGCGGAATGCACGCACTGTTCGCGCAGATTTCTCACAAACCGTTCTCGACAAAAGCCGCAGTGTAGTGCAGACAGCAAGCGGCGCCATGCAATTCGAGCGTCCCGGAAAGTTTCGCTGGGTATACGAGAAGCCTTACGAACAATTGATCGTTGGGGACGGCGAGCGCATCTGGTTTTATGATCGCGATCTTGCCCAGGTAACCGTGCGAAAGCTCGATGCCGCCATTGGCAGCAGCCCTGCCGCGCTGCTCGCGGGAAACAATGATATCGAAAAGAATTTCCATCTTTTGGAAATCGGCTTGCAGGGCAGCGTGGAATGGGTGGAAGCCACCCCCAAGACCAGGGAAAGCACATTTGAACGGGTGCTTCTCGGATTTGCCCCGGAGGGTATACTGAGGGCCATGGAATTGCACGATAATTTCGGCCAGGTTACCGTACTCGAATTTTCGGGAGTGGAACAAAACCGCAAGCTTCCCCCGGAATTGTTCAAATTCAGTCCGCCTGAAGGTGTGGATGTGATCAGTGAGTGATCTGTTCGAGCAGCCCCAACCTGCCGCACCGCTGGCAGAACGGTTGCGTCCGCATGAATTGAAAGACGTGGTAGGCCAATTCCATTTGCTGGGCCCTGGCAAGCCGCTGCGTCTTGCGATCGAGTCCGGTAAGCCTCATTCAATGATACTGTGGGGCCCACCCGGCTCAGGCAAGACAACCCTGGCTCGTCTCATGGCATCGACGTTTGATGCTGAATTCATTGCGCTATCAGCCGTGTTATCGGGCGTAAAGGATATTCGTGATGCAATCGAACGGGCACGGGCAGTCTTATACCAGTCCAGCCGCCATACCATCCTGTTCGTGGACGAGGTTCATCGCTTCAATAAGTCGCAGCAGGACGCGTTTCTGCCCTTCGTCGAGCAAGGATTGGTGACATTCATCGGCGCCACGACCGAGAACCCTTCATTCGAGGTGAACAGCGCGTTGCTATCGCGTGCTCAGGTTTATGTGCTTACTGCCTTGTCCACGGACGAGCTGGGCATTCTGTTTGACAGGGCAAAGAAGCTGGCGTTGGACGAGCTGGATTTCACCCCCGATGCGCGATCACTGCTGATCGACTACGCCGACGGTGATGCGCGGCGCTTGCTCAATCTTCTGGAACAGCTAAAAACCGCGGCGGCTGCTGAAGGAGTATCAAGAATAGACAGTGATTACGCCCGCGGGTGACTATCTCGCGCCGCGCACCGGTTTGATAAGGGAGGCGACGAATTTTACGACCAAATTTCAGCGCTGCATAAATCGTTGCGAGGCTCCAATCCGCATGCAACGCTTTACTGGATGTGCCGAATGCTGGATGGCGGGGCAGACCCGCGCTATATCGCGAGGCGCCTCATCCGTGCCTCCGTGGAGGATATCGGGCTGGCCGATCCGCGCGCCCTGCGTATTGCACTGGATGCTTCGGAGACTTACGAACGGCTGGGTAGTCCCGAGGGTGAACTGGCCTTGGCGCAGGCAGCCCTGTATCTTGCCTGCGCTCCCAAGAGCAATGCTGCTTACCTTGCGTATAATAAAACTCGCTCTTTTATCGGCGAAGACAAGTCGCGACGGGTTCCGGAACACTTGCGCAATGCGCCCACGCGACTGATGAAGGAGATGGGATTCGGGCGCGACTATCGCTACGCGCACGACGATCCCGATGCATATGCCGCGGGAGAACATTATTTTCCGGAAGGAATGCCGGAGATTGAATTTTACCAGCCGACCAGCCGCGGACTCGAAAGTAAAATATCCGAAAGACTGGCGCATCTGCGCGAACTGGACAAACAGGCAAAAAAAGAATCATAAGATAGAACCTGCGTCGATTTGGAGTCGAGATGTTAGATATTCATCTGTTACGCACGCAACCGGACCACATTGCCAGGCTTCTTGCCGCGCGTAACTACGTTTTTCCCCTTGCTGAATTCAGTGCCCTGGAAGCGGAACGAAAGAATCTTCAAACTTGCACCCAGGAATTGCAGGCGCGCCGCAACGCCGCGTCGAAGCAGATCGGCAATGCCAAGAGCAGGGGCGAAGATGCCAGTGCGGTTCTCGCAGAGGTTGCCCAACTAGGCGATGAGCTGAAGCAGGCGGAATCCCGGCTGGATCAGATACAGGCTGCGCTGCAGCACATCCTGTTACAAATACCCAACCTGCCCCATAGCAGCGTGCCGGAGGGCAGAAGCGAATCGGATAACAGGGAAGTGCGACGTTGGGGAACTCCACGCACATTTGATTTCAGCCCAGCTGATCATGTGAGCATAGGCGAGCGACTGGGATTACTCGATTTTCCCACTGCCGCGAAGATCAGTGGCGCCCGCTTCAGCCTGCTGACAGGCTCGCTTGCGCACCTGCATCGTGCACTAGCTCAATTCATGCTCGACGTTCATATCCGCGAACATGGATATACAGAGGCATACGTGCCCTATCTGGTTAATGCGGAAAGTTTGCGGGGTACCGGACAGTTGCCGAAGTTCAAGGAGGATTTGTTCGAGATTCCACGAAGAAAAACGGCGGAACCTCTCGCGGAAAACCAAACCTCTGCTGCAACGCTGCCGTGGGATAGCCCGCAAGGGGAACATGGCAATGACGACTTGTACCTGATTCCCACTTCCGAGGTTCCGCTGAGCAACATTGTACGCGACCGTATCGTCGATCTTGAATTGCTCCCCATCAAACTTACCGCGCACACCCCCTGTTTCCGTTCTGAAGCGGGAAGCTATGGCAGGGATACTCGCGGGATGATCCGACAGCATCAGTTCGAGAAGGTGGAGCTGGTGCAGATAGTTCACCCCGCACACTCCTATAAAGCGCTGGAAGAACTGACAGGTCATGCCGAAACAATTCTTCAGAAGCTGCAACTGCCTTACCGGGTGATGGCGTTGTGTACGGCCGACATGGGCTTTGCCGCAGCCAAGACGTACGACATCGAAGTATGGCTGCCGCAGCAAGGCGCTTATCGGGAAATTTCCTCATGCAGTAACTGTGAAGCATTTCAGGCACGGCGCATGCAGGCACGCTTCCGTAACGAGAAAGGCAAGCCGGAGCTGTTGCACACACTCAACGGGTCGGGTCTGGCGGTGGGGCGGACGCTGGTGGCGATACTGGAAAATTTCCAGAATGCGGACGGCAGTGTATCGATCCCAAAAGTTTTGCAAGGCTATATGGGCGGGACCGAGCGGCTTGTCCCAGGCAACGCATAAGGCAATCAGACAATCTTTTTACTATTGTTACCATTGGAGAGGCTCGCTAACCATGCAAAATGTACCTGGCAGTGAAAATGCTCGTGCGGCAACTGAAGATACATCGGCCCTCGAAGCTGAAGTACGCAGCAGGATGACGCAAGGAGAGAATGTAGAACAAGAAGTGCGGGATCTGACGGTAAAAGCTTTGAGCAGGCAAGGACATGACCAGGATTCACTGCGCCATGTCATGGGTGCAGTACTGAAAGGTGTACGTGAAGGAGCACAGCAGAAGCTGCAATCCTCCTCTATTCAGGCGCAAACGGCTTTGTCTCCCGTGAGGGACGCCGTGGCCGGCCTGGATTCCGCGCTGGCTCAACTGGCGGAGGCTTCGAAACTGACACTCGACGAGGCGGCCAGCCGCGCGCAAACGTTTTCAAAAGAGGAACTGACGCGCCTGCGTGCCAACCTTGAAAGTATTGAGAGTCTTTTTTTCGAAACCTTACAGGAGTCGGCTTCAGCCGCGCAGGACGTGGTGGAGGTTACCTTGCGGGATATTATTCTCCATGCAAAGCGAAATGGCACTGCAGTAGGCTCTCAGTTGAAAGAGGCGCTCGAGGCGCTTAACCACCAGTTGAAATCGACGACCTATAGTCAGTTCGAAGCAGGCATTCATCTCACCCAGGCCATCACGGACACCTTACGGCAGGCTGCCGCGAATGTTCTTACCGAGGTTGCGGAGCGGGTTAAACCCAGCGACAAATCCCGGGGATATCACGGCTAGATCTCTATTTCAGCCAGGCGCTCCTATGCTCTCCGGGACAGAGCGCCCCTCCGATGAGTTCACAATCCGCGTCACGCAGAGGGTGACGCAGGGCTGCGATCTGGCTTAAATTCAGTTACAGGACGCGCTCAGACCCTGCATCCGTCCGTATCGCAAGCGGGATTTTCCGCACCTTGCGCAGATGATTCCGTCACGGCCGATTCATCGAATTCTTCGGCCAGCAGCGCCCCAATCGAAAATCCCACCGTAAGGTCGCTCACATGCCCAAACTTATGCAAGCGAATGTGTCCTGTTTTATCGATCAGGATGAGAGTGGGCGTACCCTGCATTTGATATGCACGCATGGTCATCGGGACACCCTGCGCGGGCCCGTCATATTTGTCTATCCCGATGGGGAACCGCAGCCGGTATTCATAGGCGAAAACTTCGAGCGCCTCGCGTCCCATCACCTCGTGATGCTCGAAAACAGTATGCAGTCCTATCACTGCAACACGGTTCGGGTCAAACTCCTGATGTATTCGTTGTGCCTGCGGTATGCCCATCTGCACGCAACCGGGACAGAAAATCTGGAAGGTGTGGAGTACAACCACCTTACCCCGAAGCGAAGCGAGCGTCAGGGGTTGCGGCGTATTAAGCCAGCCGGAGGTTTGCAGTTCGGGCGCTATGCTTGCCCTTATGTTGGTACTTGTCTCGGCCATTTTCCGTACCTCGAGATAGTGGGTCAAATAATGCATTATAAGGGAATCGACGTATAACTCCCACCGATGTCAGCTTGGGAGCCTTCCGCAAGAAAGCTTCGCTTCTTCTTCCAAGTTTTTCCACAGGCCTTTGTTCGCAAATCGGGGGATTTTCCAGCCTTTTCCGACCATCTGCCAGCGTTACGCCTAGATTGCTGAACGATACCCGATTAGCATAAGCCGAAGAAAACCAAGAGATGACAATGAAATATACTCGACCTCGCGCGTGAAACATTTCCACAATTCAAATAGGGTAAAATCACCACAATTGCAAGAGGGGAAAATAACGATTTTTAGTATAGGGTCATTATCCGTTTTGTTTGCCAGCATCATGTTTCTTCCTTGTACGCCTCATTTTGCTGTGGTAGAATTTGCGCGTTTCAGGAGCCGCTCTTTCGCGGATATGCAATGCGAATAATAGGGCGGGTGCCAAGAGATTTTGGAAGAAATCAGATCGACTCAAAGGAACAGAACGGGGGAGACTGACGAAATCCGCATGAAACGGACGTTTCAATCATTTTTCCGCCCATTCATTCTGTTTGAATCAAGTCGGATGGAGTAAGCGGAATGAATGGAATGGCAGGGGAATCATGACATGAGCTTAAAGCGCGCGAGGATGCGGCGCAGCTCCTGTCGTTTTGTGTTTCGTGATACGTTATCAATGTGAGTCAGAAAGCGATTTCGGGATTCGATAATGACTGCGGAAAAACTGCGGAAAATTTAGTTGAAACTTCGAACCGAACTTTGAACTTATCGACATGCCGTTGTTCTTAGTGTTTAAATTCGCATAAGCCATAGAATAACACAATTACCGACATTCGCAATATGGATATTATGTCAGATAGATCAGATATTCGCCAGTTGTTTGTCGCCGGTCACACGATCTGAGCGGGGCCCACATGGAGATGTTCTGTCTGGAAGCGTTGCGTAATGAGTCGAACGTTGTGAGATTTTGGAAGATTGGCTCGTACTGTAATCAGTAATCAAGTGGGGGGAAATATGAGCAGTAAAGCAGCAGCAGGTGTAGCGGGGATTGTGGCGGTCGCATGGAATTCCGGACTGGCGATGGCGGCGGCCGACCCCTACCAGTTAAATCTGCCCGAGCCGCAGACAGTCATTGCCCAGCAGATCTACGACCAGCATATCCTGGTTCTGTGGATTTGCCTGGCGATATTCATCGGCGTGTTTGGCGTGATGTTTTATTCGGTAGTCAAGCATCGCAAATCCAAGGGTTATGAGGCCGCCAACTTCCATCACAGCACCACAGTCGAGATCATCTGGACAGCGATCCCGTTCCTGATCCTGGTCGGCATGGCCTTTCCTGCCACCAAGACCGTGATTGCCATGAAGGATACGTCCAACCCGGACATCACGGTCAAGGCTACCGGCTACCAGTGGAAATGGGGTTACGACTACCTGACGGGCGAAGGGGAAGGCATCAGCTTCTTGAGCAACCTCGCCACGCCCAAGTCACAGATCGACAACGCCGCGCCCAAGGGCGAGAACTATCTGCTGGAAGTGGACAATCCGCTAGTGGTGCCGACCGGCAAGAAAGTACGCGTGCTGCTGACCGCCAATGACGTGCTGCACGCCTGGTGGGTACCGGCATTGGGTGTCAAGCAGGATGCCATCCCTGGCTTTATCCGTGACGTCTGGTTCAACATCGAGAAGCCTGGCACCTATCGCGGCCAGTGCGCCGAGTTGTGCGGCAAGGAGCATGGGTTCATGCCGATCGTGGTAGAGGCGGTGGAACCTGAGAAATACGCCGCGTGGGTGGCAGGGCAGAAAACGAAGCTGGCGGCAGTGGCCGTGGACATCAACAAGGAGTTCACGCTGGACGAACTCAAGGCCAAGGGTGAAGCGGTGTATAGCGCCAACTGCGCTGCCTGCTACCAGGCTAATGGACAAGGCGTACCCGGCACCTTCCCTGCAATTGCCGGATCGAAGGTTGCCACCGGAGCCAAGGCTGAGCATATCAACATCGTCATGAATGGCAAGAGCGGCACGGCAATGGCGCCATTCAAGCACCTGTCGGACGTGGATGTTGCCTCGGTGATCACCTACCAGCGCAATTCCTTCGGCAACTCGACAGGGGATGCGGTCCAGCCATCAGAAATCAACCAACTCAGATAATAGAATAGCCTCAAGGAGGAAACCATGGCAGCAGTACACGATCACGACGTTGCACATGCCCACGATCATCATCCCACCGGCTTGATGCGTTGGCTGACAAGCACGAACCATAAGGACATCGGCACGATGTATCTCTGGTTCAGCTTCATCATGTTCCTGACAGGGGGCGTAATGGCGCTGACCATCCGGGCGGAGTTATTCCAGCCAGGAATACAGATCGTCAATCCCGAATTTTTCAACCAGCTCACCACCCTGCACGGGCTGGTGATGATTTTCGGCGCCATCATGCCGGCCTTCGTCGGTTTTGCAAACTGGCAGGTACCGATGATGATCGGCGCTCCGGACATGGCCTTTGCGCGAATGAATAACTGGAGCTTCTGGCTGCTGCCGCCTGCGGCGCTGCTGCTATTAGGTTCCTTCTTTGCGCCGGGTGGAGCGCCTGCCGGCGGCTGGACAATCTATCCGCCGCTGTCTGTGCAGATGGGCATGGGGATGGACATGGCGATCTTTGCGATTCACATCATGGGTGCTTCTTCCATCATGGGATCGATCAACATTATCACCACCATTCTCAACATGCGCGCTCCCGGTATGACGCTGATGAAGATGCCGCTGTTCGTGTGGACCTGGCTGATTACTGCCTATCTGCTGGTGCTGGTCATGCCGGTGCTTGCTGGGGCGGTGACCATGCTGCTGACCGACCGTAATTTCGGCACCAACTTCTTCAATGCCGCAGGTGGTGGCGACCCCGTGATGTTCCAGCATATCTTCTGGTTCTTCGGGCACCCGGAAGTCTACATCATGATTCTGCCGGCGTTCGGTATCGTCTCGGAAATCATCCCGACTTTCGCGCGCAAGCCGCTGTTCGGGTATTCCTCGATGGTGTATGCAACTGCCTCCATCGCAATTCTCTCCTGCATCGTGTGGGCGCACCATATGTTCACCGCAGGCATGCCGGTAACCGGGCAACTGTTCTTCATGTATGCGACCATGCTGATTGCGGTTCCGACAGGTGTGAAGGTGTTCAACTGGACGGCTACCATGTGGCGCGGCTCCATGACTTTCGAGACGCCCATGCTGTTTGCCATCGGCTTCATCTTCCTGTTTACGCTCGGTGGCTTTAGCGGTGTGGTCTGCGCGATTGTCCCGATCGATATCCAGGTGCAGGATACCTACTACGTTATTGCCCACTTCCATTATGTGCTGGTGTCCGGCGCGCTGTTCGCGATATTTGGCGGCGCCTACTACTGGCTGCCGAAGTGGACGGGTCACATGTACGACGAAACTTTGGGCAAGTGGCATTTCTGGCTGTCCATGTTCTTCTTCAATCTCACCTTCTTCGTCCAGCACTTCCTGGGACTCGCAGGCATGCCACGTCGTATTCCCGACTACGCGCTGCAATTTGCTGACTTCAACATGATTTCCAGCATTGGTGCCTTTGGATTCGGCTTGAGCCAGTTGGTGTTCCTGTATGTGGTGCTGAAATGCATCCGCGGCGGTGCAAAGGCGACCGCTCAGACCTGGGAAGGTGCGAAGACTCTGGAGTGGACCTTGCCGTCGCCAGCTCCCTACCACAGTTTCGAAACTCCTCCGGTTATTCGCTAAGAATTGGGGAATAACATGAAGGACGATGCAGAAAGAAGGCGCGCAGCAATCAGAACAGCCCTCTTTCTGCTCGCGACTGTAATAGCACTCTTTGTTGCGGTTATTGTAAAAAACTGGTGATGAACGTAACTGAAGCTAATTCTGTTGTACTTAAGAAACTGCTGATCTTTACTGTAATCATGTTCGGTTTCGGCTTCGCACTCGTCCCGTTTTACGAGAAGATCTGCGAAGTAACAGGTCTGAATAACCTGTTACAAGCTGATACTCTGGCGGAAAACACCGAGGTTGATACGAACCGATGGGTGACGGTAGAGCTGGATGCCAACACGCGTGGACTGCCTTGGCAGTTCAAGCCTCTGCAGTCCAGTCTGCGTGTGCATCCCGGCGAGTTGACGCAAGTGATCTACGAGGTGAGAAACAACTCCGACCGGGAGATCAATGGTCAGGCAATACCGAGTTACAGTCCCCAGTTACTGGGAAAACATTTGAAAAAACTCGAGTGTTTCTGTTTCAGCAAGCAATTGTTGAAGCCGAGAGAGGTACGGCAAATGCCGGTTCAGTTCATGATCGAGCCGGGTCTGCCAGCCGATATCAATACGGTGACTATCTCGTACACATTTTTCGAGCTTAATAGCGACAACACTGCCAGCCTGGACAGCGCACCAGACCGAATTTGAAAGACGATAACAAGCAACCGCCCAAAGGAACGTTTCGGCAGATTGCAAAAGCGGTATTCTGGGCTTTTTTTGGAGTGCGCAAACAGAGTGACCTCGACAGCGACGCGAGTTCATTGACGCCGGCGCAGGTAATCATTGGAGGTCTTATAGGCGCTGCCCTGTTCGTCATGATCTTGGTGTTAATAGTTAAAATAGTTACTTAGAATCAACTTTATATACGCAGGAGAAAGAGCATGAGCCAACAAGGAGGAGGTCACTACTACGTTCCAGCGCCGTCGGCCTGGCCCATTACCGGGTCAATAGCGCTGTTATTCATGGGGTTCGGTGCCGCATTTTCGGTCAACAAACTTCCGCTGGGGTATGGGTTGCTGGGAATAGGCTTTGCAATCCTCATCTACATGCTTTTCGGTTGGTTTGGCACCGTTGCCCGCGAAAGTGAAAGTGGCAAATTCAACCAGCAGGTGGATAAATCCTTCCGTTGGGGGATGAGCTGGTTCATTTTTTCGGAAGTCATGTTTTTTGGGGCTTTTTTTGGCGCGTTATACTACATGCGCATGCACTCCATCCCCGACCTTGCCGACCTGGAACACAAAATACTGTGGCCAGACTTTACTGCCGATTGGCCGACAGCCGGTCCGGGCATCACCGAAAAGTTCATGCCCATGGGCCCCTGGGGTCTTCCGGCATTCAATACCCTCCTGCTATTGACCTCTGGCGTGACCGTGACCTGGGCACACTGGGCGCTCAAACTCAACAAGCGCGGGCAGCTCAAACTGGGATTGTTACTTACGTTTGCCTTGGGGTTTCTGTTTGTTGGGCTACAAGCGTATGAATACGGCCATGCCTATTCAGACCTCAACCTCAAGCTTACAACGGGAGCATACGGCGCGACATTCTTCATGTTGACCGGCTTTCACGGCTTTCACGTGACCTTGGGCTCCATCATGCTGTTCGTGATCTGGTGCCGCGTGCTGAAGGGACACTTCACGCCCGAGAATCATTTTGGCTTTGAGGGCGTGGCCTGGTACTGGCACTTCGTGGACGTGGTCTGGCTGGGTCTGTTTATATTTGTGTACTGGCTGATATAAGAGTAAGAGCAGTCAGATAACCAGCCTGAGAACCTCGCTCAAAGCGGAATAAAGCCGAAGTAAGTTCCAACCATCAGAAGGGTGAACAGAAAAAGCGATAATCCAATACGCAAGGTCAGGGACCTGACAACACGGGTGTCATGTCCCTTATCCTTGACCAGATAGTAGAGCGCGGATCCCAGGCTGGCAAATATGAGAAACAGAAGTAGTACGATAACGATT
>DATEEZ010000009.1:0-19775 GCA_035280905.1 Nitrosospira sp. | reverse complement strand
GTCATTGGTGATTATCTTACCGAGATCAACGTCACCAGCCCTACAGGTATGAGGGAAATTTCCGACCAGACCGGCTTCAATGTGGCTGGAATGATGGTGGATGCCCTCGAAAAGACATCGCATTGATCCATCCCGTTGCCTGGCTGCTGACAATACCATGATCGGGATTTTGATTATTTCTCACGGCAATCTTGGCGAGAGCCTTGTCGAGAGCGCCAACCACGTCATGGGAAAGAGATTGCCGGATGTGGCACACATTGCCATTCATCCTCAGGACGATCCTGACGTTATCCTTTCAAAGGCAATGGGATTGGTAAGAGAATTGGATAGCGGCGAGGGCGTGCTGGTGTTGAGCGACATCTGTGGCGCAACCCCGTGCAATATAGCTACCCGACTCGTTGCTTCGACAGAGCGGGTGATATGTCTTGCAGGAGTGAATCTTCCCATGCTGGTGCGAGCGCTTACTTATCGCACCGAACCGCTGCCAGTAACCGCAGAGAAGGCCCTGGCAGGCGGGCGGGACGGCGTTTTTCGTATTAACCCTGAGCGATAATGCAATATAAAGAGATCAAGATCCAAAACAAACTGGGAATGCACGCCCGTGCCTCCGCCAAATTCACCCAGTTGGCCAGCCGGTTCCGCAGCGACGTGTGGCTGTCCCGAAACGACCGCAAAGTCAACGCAAAAAGCATCATGGGCGTCATGATGCTGGCGGCGAACCAGGGCGCGACGTTGAGCATCGAAACTGTGGGTGAGGACGAGATTGAAGCAATGCAGGCTTTGGTGCAGCTGATCGAGGATCGCTTCGGGGAAAGCGAATGAGCTTTGTGCTGCACGGAGTGGGCGTTTCGGAAGGCGTTGCGATAGGCCACGCGCATCTTGCGTCTCATGCCGCCCTCGAGGTCGCACACCACATCGTGCCCGAGGATCAGGTCGGTAATGAAATCTCCCGGCTGGACACCGCTTTCAAAATCGTTCGCGAAGAGCTTCAGGCATTGCACGACACGGTCGTTAGCGGACCCGCGGCGGCCGAATACGAAGCGTTCCTCGATCTGCACCGGATGATTCTGGATGATCCTACGCTCTCGACCGCGGCAAAAGCGTACGTTGCCCAGAATCAGTGTAATGCCGAATGGGCCATTACCCAGCAGATGGAGGTATTGATGGCCCAGTTCGAGGAGATAGAGGACCCTTATCTGCGCGAACGCAAAACGGACGTCATCCAGGTGGTGGAGCGGGTTCTCAAGGTATTGCTGGGGCACCCCGGATATATCCCTCCTTCGCAAAAGCGGGATGGTGACAGCGTCCTGGTAGCGCATGATTTAAGTCCGGCCGATGTGCTTCAATACAAGCAGCATTCGTTTACCGCGTTCCTGACGGATCTTGGCGGCCTGACTTCGCATACCGCCATTGTCGCCCGCAGCCTGAACATCCCCTCCGTCGTCGCGCTTCACCATGCCTGCCGCGTCATCCGGGAAAATGATGTTTTGATCGTGGATGGCAGTCAGGGTGTGGTCATCGTTGACCCGGACGAGCATGTGCTTACGGAATATAGGCTGCGCCAAAGCGAGCTGGAACTGGAAAAACAGAAACTCAAACGCTTGAGGACTACAGTCGCGGCGACTCTGGATGGCACCGTAGTGGAACTGTATGCAAATATCGAGTTGCCGCAGGACGTCGATCAGGTAAAAGAAAATGGAGCGACCGGCATCGGCCTGTTTCGGAGCGAATTCCTGTTCCTCAACCGGGACAGCCTGCCCGATGAGGAAGAGCAATTCGAAGCTTATCGAACGGTGGCGCGAAAAATGCGGGGAATGCCGGTGACGGTGCGCACGTTCGATCTTGGCGCGGACAAGAACCTGGATCATGCCAAACGCGTAGCTGCGAACCCGGCACTGGGGCTGCGCGCCATCCGGCTGAGCCTGGCCGAACCTCAAATGTTCAATACCCAGTTGCGTGCTATTTTACGAGCCTCGCGCTACGGCCAGATTCGAATTCTGGTGCCGATGCTCTCCAATGTTGCTGAAATAACACAGACACTGCATTTGATCGAGAGCGCCAAACAAAGCCTGCGTAATGAAAAAATTCCTTTCGACGAAAAAGTGCAGGTGGGAGGAATGATAGAAATCCCAGCGGCTGCGCTGAGTCTTGACATTTTCATGCGCAAGCTCGATTTCCTGTCAATCGGCACTAACGATCTGATTCAGTATACGCTGGCGATAGATCGCGCCGATGACACTGTCGCGTACCTCTACGATTCGCTGCATCCGGCGGTGCTGCGGTTGGTGGCGCACATCATACGCAGTGCGAACCGGATGGGTATACCCGTGTCCGTGTGCGGCGAGATCGCGGGGGATGTGGTGTTTACCCGCCTGCTGCTCGGTTTCGGCTTACGGCTGTTTTCCATGCATCCCGCTCAATTGTTGACAGTAAAACGCGAAGTCTTGCGCGCAAATCTGCCCGACGTCATTCCGCTTACGCAAAAAATACTGAAAACCGATGATCCCGAGAAAATTCACACATTGCTCGCCAAGCTCAACGGCTGAACGGCCGGTTCCCTTCTCGATTTCCCGGAAGCCAATGCATAGGGGCAACGTGTACGACTATAATTGCCGGTTACAATCAGGCGATGTCCTTATTTGACAGAATGGGAATCCCCACGCAAAGCCCAGTTTTAATTTTCTGCGCGGGAATGGATAAATCGCGACGCCAGCCTCCTGACCTTTTTCATGCTCATGCAAGATTCGAATTCATTCAATACTGTTACTCCTCAAGTTGCGCGTTTTGACACGCCTTTGCATTTGAAAAGCGGTGCGGTGCTCGACAACTATGAGTTGGTGTACGAAACGTATGGGGAGCTCAATGCGGCGCGGTCGAATGCCGTACTGGTATGCCACGCCCTTTCCGGGAACCATCATCTCGCAGGCTTTTACGACGATAACCCCAAGAGTGCCGGCTGGTGGAACAATATGATCGGTCCGGGCAAATCGATCGATACCCAGAAATTTTTAGTGATCGGAGTAAACAATCTGGGCGGTTGTCATGGATCCACCGGCCCGGCGAGTATCAACGCCAAGACCGGAAAGTGTTACGGTCCGAATTTCCCGGTTGTGACAGTGGAAGACTGGGTACAGACACAAGTCCGCTTGGCTGATCATCTGGGCATCGACCAGTTTGCCGCGGTGGCCGGCGGCAGCCTCGGCGGAATGCAGGCGTTGCAGTGGACACTCGATTTTCCGGACAGGGTCCGCCACGCGCTCGTTATCGCCGCAGCTGCCAAGTTGACAGCGCAGAACATTGCATTCAACGACGTGGCACGCCAGGCTATCATTACTGATCCTGATTTTCATGGTGGCGACTATTATTCACACGGCGTCATTCCGCGTAGAGGATTACGCTTGGCGCGCATGCTGGGACATATCACCTACCTCTCGGATGATTCGATGGCCGCCAAATTCGGCCGGGAACTGCGGAATGGCGCACTTGCCTTCGGCTACGATGTGGAGTTCGAAATCGAATCGTATCTTCGTTATCAGGGGGATAAATTCGCCAGCCAGTTCGATGCGAACACGTATCTGCTGATGACAAAAGCATTGGACTATTTTGACCCCGCTTTCCCGCACAACAACGACCTGAGCGCCGCATTCCGATTCGCCGAGGCGAATTTCCTGGTGTTGTCCTTTACTACCGACTGGCGCTTTTCCCCGGAGCGCTCGCGCGCCATCGTAAGGGCGCTGCTGGACAACGAACTGGATGTCAGTTATGCCGAAATTACGTCCAGCCACGGTCACGACTCATTCCTCATGGAGGATCGGCATTATCACAGGCTGGTGCGGGCCTACATGGATAACATTGTCGTATGACGAAACCTCTTGGCATGAATTCATCATTTAATGTTGCCCGGCCCGATTTTGCCCTCATTGCAGCATGGGTCAAACCAGGATCCAAGGTGCTCGATCTGGGTTGCGGAGATGGTTCGCTTATACGTTTTTTGCGGGATTCCCGCGGGGCGCGTGGCTACGGGGTGGAAATTGATGATGCCAACGTCCTGGCCTGCTTCAATAATGGCGTGAATGTGATCCAGAGCGACCTGGAGTCCGGCTTGCAGAGTTTCGAATCGGGGTCGTTTGACTACGTGGTGCTCTCGCAAACGCTTCAGGCTGTAAAAAATACCGAGAACATCATCAAGGAAATGCTCCGCGTAAGCAAGGAAGGCATCGTGTCATTCCCCAATTTCGGTTACTGGAAAAACCGTTTGCAGGTGCTTTCCGGCCATATGCCGGTTTCGGAAGCACTGCCCTACCAATGGTTCGATACTCCCAATATTCATAACTGTACATTGGGCGATTTCGAGGAATTCTGCGGCCAGCATGGGGCCCACATTCTCGAACGCCGGGTAATGAGTGGAAATCACCAGATCAGGTTCATGCCTAATTTGCTGGGAATGCTAGCCTTTTACCGGTTCGAGCAGCAGAAATAGCTATTTTTGCGAAAGCTTCCCGAAAAGCTTCCCGGAAAAGCTTCAATCCCCGGGAGATTCTGCGCGCTCAAACCTTGTGCGGCCAGCTAGCCAGACTAAAACCAGCACCGGGAGGCCGAGCAGCGCAGTGCCGGTAAAGAAGCTGGCATAACCGTAAGCATCCACGAAGTCTCCGCTGAAGCCGGCGATAGATTTCGGCAACAACAGCATCACTGAACTGAATAGCGCATATTGCGTAGCGGAATAGGCGGAATTGGTCAGGCTGGAAAGATAAGCGATAAAAGCGGAGGACGCTATCCCGGCGGAGAGATTATCCGCTGATACGGTGAAGATCAGGCCGGTCAAGTCATGCCCGCGTGCTGCCAGCCAGACAAACAGCAGATTGGTTGCCGCGGACAAAACCGCTCCCAGAAACAGCGTACGCATGATGCCGATTTTTACTGTCAGAACGCCTCCCAGCGCTGCACCTGCGATAGTCATGAGGACTCCATAGACCTTGGAAACCGTCGCCACTTCATCTTTCGTATAACCCATATCGACGTAAAAAGGGTTGCTCATCACACCCATTACCACGTCGGAAATGCGATAGACCGCAATCAGAGCGAGAATCAGCAAGGCCTGGCCCCCATAGCGGACAATAAAATCGCGGAAAGGGGCGACCACAGCTCCATACAGCCAAGCCAGCATCTGCTTGAGTGTCGTGCTGATCTGCCAATGGGCAATGGCAGCCCTCGCGCGATCTTCATTTTCTGAAATCAGGCGGGTGAGAGGAACCTGGGGCTCGCGGATGATGAGCGTAGTGATGATCCCCACCGACATGCACGCGGCCATGCTCAGGTAAGCGATGCGCCAGGGCGCATAGTCGTAGATGTCAGTTGATGAGCCTGTGGCGGCGGCTATCCAGAGCGTGCCGGCGGAAGCCAGAATCATTGCCAGACGATATCCCGCTTGATAGGTGGCTGCCATCGCGCCCTGGAGTCTGGGCGCGACCGCCTCGATCCGGTATGCATCCAAAGCGATGTCCTGGGTTGCGGAAGCGAAGGCCGCTGCCAAGGCAAAAAAGACCGTATGCGAGAGATTCTGGAGCGGATCGGTAAGCGCGACGCCGATGAGGGCAAGGGTAATAACGATTTGTGACAGTAAAAGCCATGAGCGGCGCCGGCCCAACCATCGTGTCAACAATGGCAAGGGGAGGCGATCCACCAGCGGAGACCACATCCATTTAAAACCGTAAGCCAGTCCGATCCAACTCAAGTGACCTATGGTGGAACGGTCGATTCCCGCTTCCCGCAGCCAGAAGGAAAGCGTGCCCATCACCAGGAGCAGGGGCAATCCCGCCGAGAAGCCAAGAGACAGCATTCCCAGCACTCTGGGATGGGTATAAATGCGAAAAGCGTGCAGCCAACTTGAAAGGGTAGCTGGCATTATTCTGGATCAGTCATTCTGGGGAACCATTTCCGGGCACTATCGGCGGTTCGCGAAAAGCCGCCGGATCAGGCGGGTAAGCTGTAATCGTAATCAATGATAAGGGGGGAATGATCAGAAAAACGTTCGGCCTTGTAAATCGAAACCGCATTGGCTTTAGCTGCAATGCCGGGCGTGGCGATCTGATAATCGATGCGCCAGCCAACGTTCTTCGCCCAGGCCTGCCCCCTGTTGGACCACCAGGTATACTGGTCGGGGTCGGGATTTATCCGGCGGAAGACATCAACGAATCCAAGCTCCTGAAACACATCGGTAAGCCAGGCGCGCTCCTGAGGCAGAAAGCCCGAATTCTTCTGGTTGGAGCGCCAATTCCTGAGATCGATTTCCTTGTGAGCGATGTTCCAGTCCCCACACAATATAATCTCGCTGCCACATTCCGCCATTTTTTTAAGCATAGGGAAAAATTGCTCCATGAAGAAATATTTGGCAGCCTGCCGGTGTTCACCGGCTGAACCCGACGGAAAATAGATCGATATGACACTCAAACGCCCGAAATCGACGCGCAGGAAACGCCCCTCCGCATCGATCTCCGGCACGCCGACTCCCTCCGTCACGTTGTCCGGCTCATGACGCGTGTAGATGCCCACTCCGCTGTATCCTCTTTTTTCAGCGCAGTGGAAGTAGCCGTGGTAGCCGTCAGGGGAAAGCACTTCCCCGGTAATATCGCCCACCTGAGCCTTCAGTTCCTGTACACAGACGATATCTGCGTTCTGCAAAGGCAGCCAGCGGAAAAAACCCTTGTTGGCAGCGGAGCGTATTCCGTTGAGGTTAAGCGTTATAATTCGCACGTCAATTTTCCCGAGCCATTATCATGTCCGATTTCCGAAAGGAGTTCATCGAGTTCGCCATCAGCCGAAATGTCTTGTGCTTTGGCGAATTTCAAACCAAAGCGGGACGTATTTCGCCGTATTTTTTTAATGCGGGGCTATTCAACGATGGGGAATCTCTCGGAAAGCTGGGACAATTTTACGCCAAAGCCATTCTTGCTGCCCAGCTTCCGTTTGACATGCTGTTTGGTCCAGCCTATAAGGGCATTCCGCTCGTAAGTTCCATTGCCATTGCCCTGGCTGCCGGAGGCAATAACTACCCCTTCTGTTTCAACCGCAAAGAGGTGAAAGATCACGGGGAAGGAGGGAATCTCGTGGGCGCGCCCCTTGCCGGGCGGGTGCTGATTGTGGATGATGTGATTTCCGCTGGCACGTCAGTGCGTGAATCGGTCGAGTATATTCATGCCGCAGGCGCAACCCCCGCGGGTGTTGCAATCGCCCTGGACCGCATGGAGCGGGGTAAGGGCGAGCTTTCTGCTGTGCAGGAAGTTCGCCGCATGTATGGAATTCCTGTCACGAGTATCGTCAATCTGGAAAGCATCGTCGACTACCTGCGTGACAGACGGGACTTGGAGCACCACCTTTTAGCGGTGGAGGAATATCGTGCCCGATATTCAGCGAGAATAACGGAATCAGTTGATCCTGGCTGTGACGTCCATTCGATCGGCTGAAAGGCGGATCGGGTAATGCGTTTTACCGGATCTCCTCCTCCGTCGGCAAGGTAGGAAGAGCAATTTCACCCTTTACATCAAAATGGTACCCAATGGCAAAGCCCGGCGCGCCCAACTGACCGCGCAATTCGTAATCGGTCTTTCGATGATCGCCCGTGGCCAGGCGGAAAACATGGCGGATGATTGCAGTGGCGGGAACCGTTACCGGAACAATGATGACCGTTTCGCCAAAGCGGGGGATGGTACCCTGCTGATCGCTTACTCCACTTGCAAAGCTCATTCCACGCAGGTCCAGGTCGATCGCAACACCGTCATAGTCCAAGGGCACCCCGCCATGATTCTGGATTCTCAGACTGACTGCAAAGCGCGCCTCCATGCCTTTTCCTTCAAGAGGCTCAAGCCCGGCAACGGAAATTCGCAACGGTTCCTGCGGCCTGAGACCCGCACATGCGGAAAGGCAAAAAATCAGGGCTGATATAACCAGTAGGCTTCGTTTCATAATTCCACCAGTTTGGCAACGGGGAGATCATACCGGAATATTTCGCGAGTCCACTGTCTGCCACATTTTTTATTCTAAGTAGAAACCCGCGTTTAACTGATGAAAGGCAGGACTAGGTGAAACAATGAGCGAGAGGCGAGAGGATCAGGGTTTGCGGTGCGTACTGCCTTTCGGATATCATTGTACTGAAGCTGGCTAGACAGTCGCTGCCTGTCCTCGGTGACGAAGGCGGGGAGAGGAAAGTCCGGGCTCCACAGAGCAGGATGCCGGTTAACGACCGGCCGCCGTAAGGTGAGGAACAGGGCCACAGAGACGAGCGTATTAAGTTACGGTGAAACGCGGTAACCTCCATCCGGAGCAAGACCAAATAGGCAGGCGATGATGCTGCTCGCTGAGCCTGCGGGTAGGTTGCTTGAGCGTGCGGGTGACTGCACGCCTAGAGGAATGACTGTCCTTGACAGAACCCGGCTTATCGGCCAGCTTCTTTTCTAAATTCTGATTCCATTAAGGCGAAAGCGATGCCGTGCCGATCGCAAGCCATCCGCATATTCCGGGCAGCATAAAACGGAAAAAATATACCTCTCGGCCGCCCTTCCGCAGCCTGTTGCATAAACATTCTCTGTTTCCTTTTCCGGACAGGTTTGTTATACAATCGACGATTGTTCCCGCTTGTGCGGGGCGTCAGATTAAATTGCGGACACAAAACCGGAGATATTATGAAGAAAATTTTTGAGTGGGCTGCCGGGTTGGCAGGGGCTACGATGATAGCTCTCGTGGCTATTCCCGCCCATGCACAACTCATGCTTGCGCATGAAGGCCACCATTCAGGCGACTGCGCCATCAAATCGGGCGCCTTTCCTGTATCCTTCACTGCCTATGAGAAGCCCAAGGGCGAACTTCCGCCCACTCACGCCTATTGCGACCATGTTCCTGAGACCGGCGAGCTGTATTTCACGGTGGATCTGACTGATCCTGAATCCCGGGAAATTCCCATCGCAATGCGCCTGGTGATGGAAGGGCATGGAGAGGGAGTGCATGAAATCATGTCGATACCCGCCAAGCCTTATCCTTCCGGAAGCATTACATTTACCGTAAACCTGGAAGAGCTGGGGCAGTACGCGTTACTGCTGGAGACCGAGAAAGATGGCAAGATGACTCCCGCGGTACGCATTCCGGTACACGTCGGTGGAGGTGGCGGCCACGATGGGCACGGCGGCGGCATCGGCGTGACAGAGATTGCGCTGATACTGGGTGTGGGCGGCGTAGCAGCCTTCTTTCTGCTGCGTCGGCGGACGAGCGCCAAAATGTCCTGACAACGTCCGAGCAGAATCAGAGCTATTCAACTTTCGATCCGCGAAATTAGCACGCACTTCCGCGGATCTTCATGAACGAGCGGCGGCAGGTATTCAGGGATTGTCACATTTTCCCTTCTTGACCTCGCCGCCGTTTTCTTTTATCTGTCATTGGGCCTACTCCGGACTTTACAGCATACTCCTATGACTACCGTAGGGTGGAATGAGCGGTGTAAGGGACGGTAGTAAGGACGAAAATCTTCCTCTCCAAACCGGCATTTCAATGCCAATGCGTCTGAAAAAACTGAAAGTCCTTACTGGAAAATAGTCTCGCGCAACTTGGCAAAAGTTTTGCCGACATAATCCATCTGCTCGCTGGTATGGACCGCGCTTACACTGCAACGCACCAACGAATTGCCTTCAGGCGTTGCGGGTGGCAAAACCAGATTGACATAGATGCCGTGTTCAAGCAGCCCCTTCCACAGGGCCAGCGCCTGTTGCGGCGTTTCAAGCATTGTTGCGATAACAGGGCTTGGCTCCGGTCCCAGTCGGTAACCTAGGTCCTTAAGTTGTGAGTAGAGTTGGTGCACATTCTTCCAGAGCTGCCGTCGCAATTCGACACCCTCCTTCAGCAGCCTGAGAGCTGCGCGGGTTGAGGCGATGGTGGCAGGGGTAGGTGAGGCAGTGAAAATATAAGGCCTGCTCACGTAGCGCAGCTGATCCAGTTGCGGATGATTACTCACACAGTAGCCGCCGATCCCGCCCAGGCTTTTACTGAACGTGCCTGTGATGAAGTCTACCCTGTCAAGCAGGCCTGTTTCTTCTACCAGACCTTGTCCGGTTTCCCCCAGTACCCCCAGTGAATGTGCTTCATCAAGAAGAAGGGTGCTGTTATACGCATCCTTTACCTTGACAATATCAGCCAGTGGAGCGCGGTCTCCAAGCATACTGTAGATGCCCTCGGCAATGATGAGGGTGGAGCGCGATCTTTCTCCCAAACGGCGGAGACGCTTCTCAAGATCTGCTGCATCATTGTGCCTGAAGCGGATTATTTCGGCACCGCTCAAGCGGCAGCCGTCGTAGATGCTTGCGTGGGAATCGCCGTCAATAAGAACGATATCGCCAGGCCCCGCCAGGCCTGATATGGTCGCAAGATTGGCCTGATACCCTGTCGTGAATACGATGCAGGACCCGCACTGGTAAAACTCGGCAAACTCGCGCTCGAGGGCGCGATGCCCGCTGTAACTGCCATTGGCCATGCGCGATCCGGTTGTACCTGTACCCTCACTGTGAATTGCTTCCTGCGCTGCATCCCGGCACTCCTGCGCGAAGGTAAGTCCGAGATAATTGTTTGTTCCCAGAAACAATATCCGATGATCCCCGATCCTGGCTTCGGTCGAGGAATAAACTTCTTCTATGGGCGTTCCAAAAACCTCAACGCCCTCAGGCAGCAGGGCTTTTCTCGCCGCCGCCACGGCATCCAGTTTATCTAGCAAACTCATTGTTTTTGCGACTTTATCCGGTGGATCAAGCTGGCAAGCTCATGAACGGTCTGCACATCTGCAAGAGCATTGATCGGGACGGAAATGTCAAACTCGTCCTCGATTTCCATGATCAGGTTGAGCAATTTTACAGAATCGATTGCAAGCTGGTTAATAAGATCGGTCTGCGGGGTAACTTCCACCTCCGGACCGGCAAGCTGCTTGAGGTGATGGCAAAGTTTTTGCAGAACGTCATTATAATTGTTCAACATCTGGGTTCACAATGATTCGATGGTTGAAATTAGACCGCTTGCGGCAAGGCGTCGCGGAGGTGAATGCAAGGTCGCCAATCGGGGAGTGCCCGGGTCAGAGGACTGATATCGCAAACCCAGTCGGGATGTCGCAATTCTCTCACTTTCCCCGGTGTCAGCATGGGTGAATAACTTAGCAGCCGGGCAGACCATAAATTGACGTTCGCGATCAATGAAACCAGCGGTGCGGGGAAAAAGATGCACCGTACCGGACGTTTCCACACTTCCTGCGCAATAGCGGCTACCGCCTGGCTATCGTAACCTCCCGGCATACCATCATCCAGCTCATAGGTGCCTTGCACAGGCACCGCAGTCGAAAGCCAGCAGGTGATGGCCGCTACCAGGTCGGCAACATGCAATAATCCAAACCGCATGTCCGGCTGTCCCACCATCGGTAACACACCGCGGCGCGTTATCCTGAAAAGCGGGCTCATTTCCTTGTCTCCGGGGCCATAAACAGCCGTTGGACGAAAAATGGCACAGGCCATACCAGCCGAACGCTCATTTATCAGTCGTTCAGCCATGTGCTTGCTCGTGGCATACCAGGAAAGCTCGGGTTGCCGGGCGGCCAGGGAAGAAATCAGCAGAAAACGTGGAGGTGGGTTTTGTTCCAGAGAAACCTGCATCAGGTTATTCGTACCCTTCACGTTGGTATGAACAAAGCTCTCGAGAGAGCTTCCCCGAACCTGACCGGCGCAATGCACAACAGCCGAGGCACCTTTTACGAGCTTTCGCAATGCGCTGAGGTTATGTAAATCGCCTTCTATCCATTGCGTGGATTCGTCATTGGCTCTTGCGCGTCTCGTCAGGGCCCTGACCTTCCATCCTTCCTTTATCAGCGACTGCAACAGTGCATGACCGATAAAGCCGGTGGCGCCGGTAACGGCCACCCAGGACTTCGACATAAGCCGATTATTTGTCTCCGGATTCAGCAGATAACTGGTCTGTTGTCTGGGTTCGCTGGATAAAGCCCTGGCGTGCCGCAAAACGGGACAGTTTTCCGGAGGAAGTACGCGGCAGGGTGTGCGGTGGAACCAGTTCAACCAGGCAATTCACACCAAACGCCATGTAGACCAGTCGCTGTAGACGGTTGGTAAGGGACTGGCGATCTGTGACCGAGGTAAGCCGGCATTCGATGACCAGGACAATGGTCGTGACGTCATTGGCGTCAGTGATCCCGAAGGCCGACGCTTCACGCGTTCTCACCTCGGGTTGTTGTTCGGCAAGCTCTTCTATATCCTGAGCGCGGATATTACGCCCATTGACAATGATTACATCGGTGCGACGCCCGGTGATGTACAGATCACCTTCAAAGAGGAACCCCAAGTCGCCTGTATCCAGCCAGTTCCCTGGTTTAAGCGTCTTGCAGGTGTCTTCCGGATTGTTGAAATAACCTGTCATGATACTGCTACCCTGCACGAGTACGCTGCCCACCCGTAAATCAGGGAGTTGTTGACCAGCCTCATCGACAACCTTGACGATATGCTCCGGCAACGCGCGACCGCAATTGACGAATTCACTGTACTTCCGGCCTTCCACCTGTAACCGCACCGCCATCTTCCTGTCAACGAGGGTTGCAGCATCGACGCGCAGGCTCTGAAAACCTTGTCCGACCTCTGAGAAAGTAACGGCGAGTGTCGACTCAGCCAAGCCATAGCAAGGAAGGAATGCGCGCGCGTCAAAACCAGCGGGCGCAAATTTTTCTGCAAAATTCCTCAAAGTGTCCGGACGGATCATTTCCGCGCCAACCCCCGCCGCGCGCCAACTGCTGAGGTCAAGATCTTCCAGATCGGAGTCGCGCACGCGAAGTGTGCAGAGCTTGAGTCCGAAGGGTTGACTGAAAGCGACCGTGGCCCGATTTCTGCTGATCAGGCGCAACCATTGCAGCGGCCTGATCGCAAAATCACGGGTAGCCAGATAGTCAACAGAAACCTGTGCCACCATAGGTGCCATTACCATACCGACCAGACCCATGTCATGATAGAACGGCAACCAGGATGCGCAGCGGTCTCCTGCCTGTATTTTCAACCCGTGACGAACAATGCCCTGCAGGTTGCTCATCAATGCACCTTCGGTAATCACCACTCCACGCGGCATGCGCGTGCTTCCCGAAGTAA
The DNA here is from genome assembly GCA_035280905.1 of Nitrosospira sp. Taxonomy (GTDB): domain Bacteria; phylum Pseudomonadota; class Gammaproteobacteria; order Burkholderiales; family Nitrosomonadaceae; genus Nitrosospira. Next base: position 6,612 of record DATEEZ010000009.1, on the reverse strand, counting down.
ATTGCAGGTAGGCGGTTTCATCCGGACTATTTGCCGAAAGCTCGATGTCGAGCGTAGGCAATTCCCCGAGTTGCTCCGGCGTGCTCACCCAGCGCAGATATTGCGACCCCTCGGCTGCCTCTTTCAAAAAGCCGATATAGTCAACGTTCGCCAAGGCAGCGCTGGCTTGACCAGCCTCCAGCATGCCGCGGAGTTGCTGAACATAAACCGCATGGCTGCCGAGGTTGACAGGAACAGGCATTGCGTAAGGCACCAGTCCTGCATAACGGCATGCAAAAAAGATTTCCACGAATTCCGGTGTCGTGTCAGCAATAATCGCAACCCGGTCTCCTCTCGCCAAACCAAGTCCCGTCAGGCGACGCGCCGCTGTTTGGGCATTCTGTCTTAATGCCTGGTAGGGAAGAACGGAGCGGAGGTTGCCCTTGGCATCGTAAAAGTTATATCCGGCCGTACCAGCAGCGGCATACTCGAGAGCAGCGGTCAGTGTGTCGAAGTTGGCTAATCTCTGAGCTTGAGTGTTATAGGTAGGTGTCGGGATCGCAGCTGCCGGCAGCTCGCTTGATAACTGAGGGTCAAACGCTTGCGTTAGCGGAGCGTTCAACTTCGCTATTGTTGAACTCAAGGTCTTCCCCTCCAAATTAATCGTACTAGTCATCTTTTTATAATATAAAGGATTCCAGTCGGGCAATCGCTGTTTTTGGCCGTTATCCGCTGTCGCGTCATTCGAGTTCGAGGTGCTGCTTAAAAATATCGATCCTACTTGTGCCCGATAAAGGCAGTAGCTCGAAAAACAAAAAATAAATGCGTTAATCTGCGAAATCAACGAACCTTCTTATACTCAACTCCTATTATCGTAACAGGGCGGCTTTATCATGCGATTCAGGCATTACCGGGTCCCGCTCCTTTCACGCGCAAGGTGCTGTCTCTAACTCGCAGTCTGCTTTCGACACTTACAGGGTAGGCGATAAACTCCATTCTGTACGAGTTGGCAGACGATATAAAGAGGTTTTGGAGAATGGAAGGGAAATGTGTGTCTTTTTTGCAACACTTGCCGGAACAGGGGACCCTTCAGCTTCGCGTTCAAGGTTTGATATCAATCTCTTTCGCGGCGGCGCTACATTTTACAGGAATCCATCTATCGATGGATGGGTTCTTCTTTTATTTTCGAGGCCGAGTTATTGCGGACCGAGTGTATCTTCCGGAATCAAACTTCCAGAATCAAGCCTCTGGGAATTCTTGAAAAAATTCCTCGCCACGCCCGCGGTTTTACGCTGACTCCACACGCGAAGTCAGATACATGCTAACTCAGTGACCGTCGTCTCATGCTTCCAGCCATGCCTTTGCCTCCGCATAATCCCGAAACACCCGTATATCGGCATCGACAAATAGATTGGATACCCAGGCCGCCCAAGCACGCCACTGGTTTTCGGTGATTATCGCGATGCGGTTGAATTCGCTGCCGTGTTCCCGCACGAATTTGATATCCTCCCAAGCGACATCGATAGTGTAGCTCAGCATATCCCGCCAATCGAACAGCACATTCACCTTGCCGACGCGATCAGTCTTGTTGAGTACCTTGTCCTCGAATTCGCGGTAATCGGCCAATGTAAATTCACCGAAAACAGCGATACTGATCAGATTTCCGGTTTCCTCAATGGTTATCATGCATTACCACAATATAATAAAATTGCGCGGGCAGAAAAAACTCGGGTAGCTGAAGAAAAAATTCGGGCTACCGAAGAAAAATGCCCCTCAACAAAAGGATATCACTTATCGCTTAAATGTGCGGTTCAATTTCTCGCCGCAGGAACTTGTGGAAGTGCACCATGCCATCTTCCATCGGCGATTGGTACGGTCCGACCTCACTCACGCCTTGTTTGTACAGTGCGCGTCGCCCTTCTGTCATGAGCCTGCAGATTTCATCATCTTCAGCAGCGGTTTCACGATAGGCGGCCTGTTCTGCTTCGATGAATTCACGCTCAAACAAAGCGATATCTTCCGGATAATAGAACTCCACTACATTGGTGCAACGCTCCGTCCCGGCAGGAAGCACCGTGCTGATGATCAACACATGGGGGTACCATTCCAGCATGATGTTAGGATAGTACAACATCCAGATCGCGCCCTGTCTGGGTATTTCGCCCGCTGTTTGCAGCAACAGTTGCTCGTGCCATTTCGCATAGACCGGCGTCCCCGGCCGAGTCAGGGCGTTATTGATGCCCACAGTCTGAACGTTGTACCACTCCCCGAATTCCCATTCCAGCTCGGCCGTGTCAACGAAATTGCCCAGGCCCGGATGGTATGGCTCCACGTGATAGTCCTCCAGATAAACCTCAATAAAGGTTTTCCAGTTGCACGCGTATTCATCTATCTGAACGCGTTCCAGCACATGGCCGGAGAAGTCGAAATTCTTCAGGACCCGCAAGTTGCCTAGATCGCGCGCAATATTCCGCTTGCCTTGAAACAGGAGCCCGTTCCAGCTCTGCAAAGGCGTATTGGAAAGATTGAGGCAAGGGTTTTCGGGAAAATGGGGCGCACCGAGCAACGTGCCCTTCAAATCATACGTCCACCGATGCACTGGACAAACAATGTTTCTGGTGTTGCCACTCCCCTTGAGCAGCAGTGACTGCCTGTGGCGGCAGACGTTGGACAGCAATTCGATACCATCCTTATTGCGTACCAGCATTTTCGCGTTATCCATCCATTCAGGCACGTAATAGTCGCCAATGTTTGGCACCATGATCTCATGGCCGACATAGCACGGTCCCTGGTCGAACAGAATACGTTTTTCCAGTTCGAGGATTTGAGAGTCGAGATACCAATCAACAGGCAGTTGCGTTGGAGCCAATTGGCAAACATCAATCAGATCGACCATATGCTACTTTTCACCTTTTACTTTTAAATAAAGATCGCTGAAACTATCAAAACCAGGAACGGCAGCGAAGAGAAAGAGAAAGTCCTCGCCCTGAAACGCTCATAATCCGACTAAGAAACCTCTTCCGAGGGAAAGTTTCGTGTATTTAATTGACCTGACACCACATATTGCGTTATTTTTGCCGTTTGCCCGCAATACACCCATTCTGACAGCGTGTTTATCATGACAAAGCCCGCCGACCCCGTCAAATTTTCCCCTCCGGAAGGTTTTGAAGCCGCGCTGGCTGAGCTGGAAAGTATCGTTCTGGAAATGGAAGCAGGGCAGATGCCGCTTGAAGAATCCCTCGAAGCTCACAAACGTGGTATGGAATTGCTACAATACTGCCACTCGAAGTTGCAGGATGCGCAGCAACAGGTACGCCTCCTTGAAGCCAACACACTGAAAAATTTCTCCCCTTCCGGTATTGATGACCGCTGATTTTCAGGATTGGGCGAGAAGCCGCCAGGTAAGCATCGAAAATTCCCTGCAGACCCTGCTTCCCGCCGCAGACATCGCGCCTGAGCGTCTGCATGAAGCGATGCGCTACACCGTTCTGGGTGGGGGTAAGCGCGTACGGCCCCTGCTCGCTTTTGCGGCTGGCGAGTTGAACAATGCGAATGAGGAGAGGGTGACGATTGCTGCTGCCGCGGTGGAACTCATTCATGCCTATTCACTCGTGCACGATGATTTGCCCTGTATGGATGACGATGTATTGCGCCGGGGCAAACCTACCTGCCATATCGAGTATGGGGAAGCGATTGCCTTACTGGCGGGCGATAGCTTGCAGAGCCTTGCTTTCCAGTTGCTGGCCGAATACTCCCTGGCTGACGCCCCGCAGATGCAGCTCGAAATGATCAGGCGTCTCGCGCAGGCAGCGGGTTCGCGCGGCATGGCGGGAGGGCAGGCCGTTGATCTCGCTAGTGTCGGCAAGACATTAAGTCTCCCCGAGCTGGAATTCATGCATATTCACAAGACTGGCGCGCTTATTCGGGCCGCGGTAATGCTGGGTGCCTATTGTGGCAGCAGACTGAACGAAGCCCAGCTCGCGGCCCTCGATCATTTTGCCAAATGCATCGGCCTTGCATTTCAAGTTGTCGATGACGTTCTCGACGCCGAGGCGACCACTGCTACCCTCGGCAAGACCGCCGGTAAGGATGCCGAAAACAATAAGCCTACCTATGTGAGTATTCTGGGGAGCGCACGGGCCCGCGAGCTCACGGAGGAGTTGCGGCGGGAGGCATATGAATCGCTGGAAATCTTTGACGCAGCCGCAGGACGATTGAGGCACGTCACTGACTTTATCATTCAGCGGGAATTTTAAGGCCGGCGTGTTTTCCGGAAAAAAGATTTTGTAATTTTCAAGGTTTAAATGTATCCATTGCTCCATACCATTACCGATCCTGCCAAGCTGCGGACGCTGGAACGTAAGTTGCTGCCACAGCTTGCAGACGAGTTGCGCCAGTTCCTGGTTGAATCGGTAGCCCAAACAGGCGGTCACCTGTCCTCCAATTTGGGCACGGTCGAACTGACCATCGCACTGCATTACGTTTTCAATACGCCCTACGACCGGCTGGTCTGGGATGTGGGCCATCAGACCTATGCCCATAAGATTCTGACCGGACGGCGCGAAGGCATGAGCAAATTGCGTATGCGCGGTGGTATCGCCGGCTTTCCGCGACGGGACGAGAGTGAATATGACGCTTTCGGCACCGCGCACTCCAGCACCTCCATCAGCGCTGCACTCGGCATGGCAGTAGCCGCGCAGCGGGAGGGCAAGAAGCGGTCCGTGGTCGCGGTTATCGGTGATGGCGCGATGAGCGCCGGCATGGCGTTCGAAGCCTTGAATAATGCCGGTGCCATGGATGCCGACCTGCTGGTCATTCTGAACGACAACGACATGTCGATTTCCCGGCCAGTGGGAGCGCTCAACAATTATCTTGCGCGACTCATGTCCGGACAGTTCTATGCGACCGCGCGGCGAGCCGGCGAGAAAATGCTGGGAGTGGTTCCACATGTGCTGGAACTTGCCAAGCGTGCCGAGGAGCATGTAAAAGGCATGGTAACGCCAAGCACGCTGTTCGAAGAATTCGGTTTCAATTATATCGGTCCTATTGATGGTCATGATCTTGACGTCCTTGTCAGTACGCTCAACAACATCAGGCATCTTCGCGGTCCCCAGTTTCTGCACGTGGTAACCCGCAAAGGAGCGGGATACAAGGCGGCAGAAGATGATCCGATTCTTTATCACGGCGTAACCAGGTTCAATCCCGATGCGGGCATCATTCCCAAAGCTTCAGCCAAACCGTCCTATACCCAGATTTTCGGGGACTGGTTGTGCGACATGGCGGCATTGGACCAGCGCCTGGTAGGGATCACTCCGGCAATGCGGGAGGGGTCTGGTATGGTGAAATTTTCCCACGATTATCCCGATCGTTATTTTGACGTGGGCATCGCCGAGCAGCATGCTGTCACCTTCGCAGCCGGCCTCGCGTGCGACGGGTTAAAGCCCGTGGTGGCCATCTATTCAACGTTTCTTCAACGCGCATATGACCAGTTGATTCATGACGTCGCCATTCAGAATCTCCCTGTCGTGTTTGCCATAGATCGTGCAGGGCTGGTGGGAGCAGACGGACCTACTCATGCGGGGAGTTTCGATCTGACTTACCTGCGCTGTATTCCGAACATTGCCGTGATGACCCCTGCGGATGAGAACGAGTGCCGGCAGATGCTCTACACCGCTTTTCAGATGAATACGCCTGCCGCTGTGCGCTATCCTCGCGGTTCAGGTGCAGGTGTGGCCCCGCAGAAAGAAATGCAGATACTGCCCATCGGGCGTGGCGAAATACGGCGGGAGGGAACAGGAATTGCTTTGCTCGCGTTCGGCAGTATGCTCCAACCTTGCCTCGAGGCAGCGGAAGAATTGAATGCGACAGTCGCTAATATGCGTTTTGTCAAACCGCTGGACGATGATCTCATCGCATCGTTGGCAGCCAACCACGAATTGCTCGTTACGGTGGAAGAAAACACCGTCATGGGTGGTGCGGGCAGTGCGGTTGTGGAATCGCTATCTGGCCGAAGTCACGCAGTCTCGGTATTGCAGCTTGGCCTGCCGGACACTTTCCTCGATCAGGGCGACCCCTCTCAGATGTTGAGCGAGTGCGGGCTGGATAGGGAAGGTATCGTGCGCTCTGTAAGAGCGAGATTCCCAAAGTAAATCACCTAATTTTGCATCGCATGCCTTCGATATGCGATGCTCTTCCTTGCAGCGATACTCAATGAACGAAACGCTCATTGCAGATGTGCAAAGTGTAGCCGATACGCGGCGTATCGCTATCGACAAGGCGGGGATCAGGGCAATCCGCCATCCGGTAAGGGTAATGGACAAGAATGGCATTGTTCAGCATACAGTGGCCGTGTTCAACATGTATGTAAACCTGCCTCATCACTTCAAAGGCGTGCACATGTCGCGTTTTGTCGAGATGCTGAATGAGCATGATTCGGTAATCTCGGTGGAAACGTTTGAAAAGCTGCTGGTTTCGATGGTGAAGAAGCTCGAGGCCGAATCCGGCGATATCGAAATGAGTTTTCCGTATTTCATCGGTAAAACCGCGCCAGTTTCCAGAATAAAGAGCCTGATGGACTATGACGTCACATTCATCGGGCAAATCAGAAACCGAGAATACCGCTTCAATTTGAAA
>DATEEZ010000008.1:0-16131 GCA_035280905.1 Nitrosospira sp. | reverse complement strand
GAACATCGGCAACCTTTTTGCCGACGAGGCTTTCCCCGAATACAGTCGGGAACTCGGTACGCCGGACCGAATGCCACGCGTGAACGCAGCCATCTGCATCGAGCTCGAACAGTAAATCGGGAATGGCGTCGAGCGTGGCCTGCAACTGGCGGCGCGCGGCCAGAATCTCGGTTTTCCGACGCTCCTGCTCAGTAATATCCCGGATCATGGCAACAAAATAATCTGCAGTGCCATCGTTCCTGCGGACGCATTTGACATCCACGTTGGCGAAGATTATTGAGCCCTCCTTACGGATGAAGCGCTTGTTCACCGCATAGCCCTCAGACTCACCTTTCAGGATGCCCTCGCGTTCGGCAACATCCTTGGCAATATCATCCGGATGAGTTACCTCCATCCAGGTTTTTTGGGCAAGCTCTTCACTGGAATATCCCAGCATTTCGCACAACTGGTTATTGAACCGCAGCCAGCGTTTTGTATCGGGCGAAGTGATTGCCATGCCGATGAATGGCAGTTCATAGAAATACTTGAGGAGGCGATCCTGCTCGGCGGTGTGAACGATCAGCGCCAACTGATGGGCACGCTGCTGTTGGCGCCATAGCAGCAGCAGCACGACACTTACCGTAGCAACTGCAACCAGGATGACGACGCTGATCCAGAATACAAGGGTCCATAACTGTGCCAATACTTCATTCTGGTCAATTTTTGCAAGCAGTCGCCAGTCGCTGCCAGTAAGGGGCCTATACGCGGCGAGCACCTGTTCGCCGCGGTAGTCGATTCCATGTACCGTTCCCTGTTTTTCGTCGCGGGTGGCAATAGTGCTGGCAAGTTTGTCGCTGGCGACAAGCGCGCGATATCCATCGACCGTGTGCGTTTGTTGAGAGGGGCGCAATTTATTGAGATAAGTGACAATTTCATTTTTCTGAACGGCAAGCAGTATCTCTCCACTGGCGCTGATGCCTGGCCATTTCTCGACCAGCGGAAGAAGGAATTGCTCCAGATCCGCCCGTAAGAGCACAACGGCAACAGGTTCCTTATTTGCTGTCTCAGCCACCAGAGGCACTGCAATATCCAGCAGCGCTTTTCCGTTTTCATCCAGAAAGAAATCCGTACTCTCTATCTGATGGGTGCGTAATGTGGTGGATAGTAATTCGCGGGTAACGGATGGCAGTTCACGCTTTTCGCCTAACACGAGCAAAGGCCGGCTTTCAACATCAAGCAATATCACTGATTCGTAGCTGTAGGCTTGTCGCACTGCCTCCAGGCGATTACGGATGAGTTCCATTCCATGTCCGTCTATTCTTCGCTGGAGATTGACCACTCGTTCGATGAGTGCCTGGCTTGCCATCAATGCTTGTGCATCGTTATGTCGTTCTGCGAGCCAGAGTTCGATCTGTTCTGCCTTTAGATCAACGATCGTTTGCAGATCAGCATAAGCGCCTCGCTCTATCTGCGGTCCATACATTTTTACAATGACTATGCTGGTAATGGGCGCCACCATCGCCAGCGAGAAGAACGCCAGCATCAGCCGGTTCAGCCGGAAACCTGGCGAAGCCGAAACTGTCCCGTCCGCCGCTGTCGCATCGGCTGCGCGGGCAGTAGTAGCGTCCCTGCCCAGTTTAAGCAATGCATAGAATAGAATACTACTGATGGCAATAAGAACCAGTTCCTTTGCCAGATAGGCGCGGCTTCGCAAAACCGGATCCTCGAGCGTGAGCGATATCAGATAACCCGCAACAGCGATCCAGAGAGTCGATAAAGCGGCGTAAAGCAAGACGATAAGCCAGGGGGAACGACTCATCGTATAACGGCTGAGCAATGGAGAAACTTTATCATCGGAGTTTGGAAATCCATCAGGAGACAAAGTATCTCCGATTATTTGTTTATTTTATTGATTGGCAGAGCCTGGGTTCAAGGCCAGTTGAGCATACGGTTTAGACAATTATCTGTGCGATTGATCACAATCGATGTATTTCTGATCGTCGAATCTTCCTTATGGCAAAGCTTTCTTCTGGCCGGGTAACATCTTATATATAATATGTTTGCCTTTTGGAGGAGCATCATGAAAAAGGGATATGTTTCCGTTCTTGCGCTTATTCTGCCTGTCGCGCTGGTCTGGTCGATTCTGCCGGGGAGCGTGTCTGCCAGCCAAACCTGCCATAGCTCGCTGGCAAACGGATTTTATGACGAATACCAGAGGATTACGCCGCCTTTGAGAGACCGGGCAATGTATGCAGAATTGTGCGCATTGAGGTATGAAGACGCGCAAAATGCGATCAAGCGTGCGCAGCAGTTCGGCAAGGATAAATCCCTGGGACTGACGTATGGGCTTGTTAATCTGGATGATTTGCCGCCTGATAATAGCCCGGATTCAGGCTCTAGTCCGGCAGACACAATGAGCGACATGCGATTCGGGCAATGGAAGGGTGGATATTGCGTTCAAAATGCAACGCTCGATCCTTCCCACGCTGCGGAGTTTTTTATGCAGCGCGCAGTGGCAGGCAATAGCGATGCGTCCAGGTCAGTCGAAAACTGGTCAGCATGCCTGCGCAAGCGTCCGGGGCTGACCTGCTGGGCAACTCCCGCCAAAGTACCTTCCGCAGAACAAGGAGAAGAATTCGTACTCAACGTCAATTGGGCATCGAGCGGGATTTCCGAATCCCAGGCCCATCCCGAGGTCGAGTATTCCTACCTTACGAGAGGCGGGGTTGCGAGGTTCGACGGTGTGGCAGCGTCCCGAATACTGCCTGACGGCTATAAATTGAAAGCGGGCACGCTGCAGATTCCTGTTACCCGCCCTGCAGATAAGGGCGTGTTTGCAACCCTCAAGGTAAGCCATGCTGGAACGGAACACAGCTGCAAGGTTTTCGTACCGGGGGACAGGGACTTTTCGTTGTCCGAACCCTTTATTAACCGATTGAAGATTAAATACCCGGGTTGAGAGCAATTTTCCCCCTCTCTCTAATAGAGGGAGAGGGTGTGCCAAAAGCTGCTCCTTGTCGTACTGCTCCTAGTCGACCTCCGTTACTTGAGCAGGGCATAAAGCGATACTCTGTCAAAGGTCCTTCGTTGACGTATTCCCTCTCTTAGTGTCGGGTAGGGGCACTCTGCGGGATTATTCCCGAGCGTATCTTTCCCTGATATCTTTCCCGCATGAAGGGGGTATAAGGGGAAACTCTGCAAAAGCCATCCTTTCTTTTATCCTCTTTCCATAGGGGGAGGGGGAATCGAATATTCCGGGCCGCGGTTGCCGTTAAGATTGCGCCAGTTGAGCTATGCCACCGAGGATATCCTCAAATTGTTGGACCCGATAAGTGGGTGTAACATCCTCGTAAGTTTTGGCGCCCTGATTGGAGTCAAAAAAAATCGTCCTGATATCGAGAAGCTGGGCACCGTATATGTCCCGGAACATATCATTTCCCACTGCGATTACCTCTGAGCTGGAGATACCCATTTTATCGAGCGCTTTGTTGAAGAGACGGGAATCGGGTTTTCTGAAACCGTAGTAGCTGGAAATGATGACAGGACTGAAATAATTGTCGAGACCCACCGCCCGAATTTCGGGCAGTGCAAAACAGGGTTGTGCGTCAGACACCAGGGCGAGTTGGTAGCGCGCCTGAAGCTCATTCAATACTTCCTTCACGTTTGGATAGAGTCGAAGACGTTTGCGGGAGATACCGCGATAAATATGGGCGATCACTTTTGCTTGCTGCCCCCGGACGTAGTCTGACTTGATGCCTTGCTGAAGGAGCAGCTCGTTCCATATGGCTTCCACATCGATTTCAGGGTATTCCTCATCCCTCGCATCCTTCTGTTGTCTCATGAGCGCATAGTAGCGCTCCCGCACCTGTCCACGGTGAAGATATATGCCTTGGTAAACCAGGTAGTGCGCGATGGCGCGATAGATTTCATCCATGGATTCATCGGTTTCGATGTCGATCAGGGTGCCATAGAGGTCAAACAGGATGCCTTTTATTGCCATGATGTATATAACTCAGGCCAATGTCTTCCTGGCTTCCTCCAGTAAGCGTTTCCTATACGTCCCATCGATCCACGCATTGCGGCTGATGCGCAGGAGAGTGAGCGCGGCATAGAAGGGGAGGCGACGGGTTATCGCAGCGAAGGCTGCATCGCGATCGGGAAAATGACAACTGTATTCCCATAGAAAATGCCCGATAAAGGGTTCCGCCAGCCACTTGTCGCCCGCCCGCTGCAAGAAGAAATGCTGGAGTTCGCCTACGACCCGGCCCAGATCAAACACCCTGTCAGATGACTTCATCCGCTCCAGGTCGAGCATGATCACCCAAAGGCCGTCACCAAAAAGAACATTATCAGGAGTAACGTCGCCATGGATCAGAACCTGGCAGTCTTCCCACATGCAGGCTTTGTCCCTCCACTGGCTCTTTAGCCGGTACAATTCCTGCGCCTGGTCCCATCCAACCCATGCTGCGCTTAGCAATCGGTTCATGACCCGATCAAAGTAATCGCACTCTTTGTTGAAATCCACCTTGCTATCGTGCGCCGTCCGGTTATGCAGCATGGCAAGGAAATAAGCGAGCGCGGTGAGCTTCTGGAAAAGAGCGTCGCGCACATTTTCGCGGATCGCCTTGAGAATGACGTGTTTAAAAAGCGTGCCATAGCAATATTCTTCGACAACCACGCGGTTAAGGCTGGCGTTTCGGCCAAGGGGACGCGGGATATAGTGTGGGTAGGCATTGAAGCCGATGCTGCGGAGGTAGTTCAGATTATCGAACTCGTGTTCCATGTGACGCAACCCAGCGTCAGGGTCGATATCCGGAACGCCGCCGAAGAATTTTCCGATAACCCGCGCTCCGCTGCCCCGCTCTTCGTAAAGGCAAACATGGTTGGAGGCCCGCAACCCATAAACCCTGAAATCCGGGTGATCTACGGCGCGCAGCGTCGGGAGGATGTCGCACCGGAGGTATTCATAAAAGGGGTCATCTGTCGGCAGATGGCCTAGGTATTTCATTAACCTCTACGATACCCCCGGTTTTTAAGTGTACCTACAAAGAACCATTTGCATTGAGCAGCTAGCCTCTGAAGACAATATCAAATATTGCGACCATAAAATCAGGCTCTTCTCGTGCGGGCATGCGTAGCTTTACAATCAGCGCTTCCGGATCAATAACGCTCCGAAGGAACCGGTCCTTCTCATTGTATGGATCACCTTCGAAGTACATCTGGGTTACCAGTTGGTCACGTCGGCCCCTGACATCGAAATGTATATGCGCCGGGCGGATGCCGATGGACCCGGCCGGATAATGCAACGGCTTTATTGTTTTAAACTGGTAGAAGCCGTCAGCACCCGTAGTCGCTGCCCCGAAGCCGTGGAAATTCGGATCAAGGGGCGCGGGATTGGTATCGTCGGGATGCGCATAGCGGCCCGCAGCGTTGGCTTGCCAAATTTCAATCTCCGCGCCCGAGACCGGTTTGCCATCAGGACCGCATACTGTTCCCCTGACGATGATGAACTGTCCCTTGGCACGCCCTGATCCCCCGGGTACTCGTGTCAAGTCTCCGCTGCGATCGGGTTCGCTCATAATGGGATAAAAGGGACCAAGAATCTGGTCTTGTGTTCGAGTTAGAACCTTTTGCGCAAAAACTGCACTGGCAGGTGGCAATATACCCGAGGCAAACACGGCGGCAGACGCTTTTAAAATAGTGCGACGGCTTATAGTCCGGGATGCCCGTATTCCTTTGTCAGCGCGCATGGTTGATATCCTCTTTTCGCCGTGTTTGATCCCGATTTCTACGGATCGCAGAGAGGGAAACGTGAACCAGCAATCCCTACCTCTCGACATCACTATCCAGTTCTTCCCTATAAAATGACAGTAGTACAGAATAGTACTGTTTGCCAGTAAAAAGGGTCGATAGCAGCAAATGTTTCCGGATCGGAGGATATCGAATGTTGTTGTCATAGGCGGCGGGCCCGCGGGTGCCATCTGCGCGCTTGCGCTCGCTCGTGCGGGTGTCGATGTAAAGCTGGCTTACTGGGGAGGTTACGCTCCCGGCGGCATCGAACTCGTATCGGGTCGGGCGCGACATTTTATCGAACAGTACTGTCCCAATTTTTTTTCCGAGGTAGTGCATGGAATAGAGATTCATGAAACCGTCTCGCTGTGGGATACAGCCGAGCCGGTAATATTCAATGCAATGTTTAATCCATGGGGCGCCGGCGTAGCGGTCGATCGTCCGCTCCTGGATGATGCTTTGCGCAATCTTGCTTCCGATGCAGGCAGCACCGTAATCCCGGATGCCAAAGTGGTGGACGTGGAGCGTCAGCATGATCAGTGGCGGCTGATCATACGCTCCCCCTCAGGCACCTCCTCCGACGAAACTGCCCCCGGCCCGGCGGAGCGCGCGATTTACGCGCGTTTTATAGTCCTTGCTACCGGCCGCGTGCCGCTACCGTTTTTCGACCATGTACCTGTATCGGAGCCCTCGCAGATTGCCCTCATGACTTCGCTCCAGGCGCGGGCCGCGCCCGGCCACGCTCTCTACATTGAGGGTACAAGTAGCGGCTGGTGGTACGCTTTGCCGACTGAAAAAAGTTATTTCACCGGTTTTTGCATCGAACGGAATGAGCTCAAGCGGCGGCAGTCGCGTTTAAAGGATTTTTTCTTTCAGGAATTGCAGCGCACCCGTTTGCTCGCGCCATTGTCGGCAGGAACTCTGGACACAAGCCCAATATCCGGGCGTACGGCCGGCACCATCACGTTTCCAACAATGGGTGGAGACGGCTGGATTGCAGTCGGAGATGCGACCTTGGCGCCGGACCCTCTCAGCGGAATGGGGATCGAGTGGGCAATCGAATCCGCTCAACTCGGGGCGGATATGTTACAGGAAGCTCTGCGGAAATCTGAAGGCAATATTCTTTTCGATCTCCCGGGCTATGAATATGCAATACGCCAACGCGCCGCCTCTCAGGAAAAGACGGCCGCTTACCATTACCGCCGGCTAGGGGAAATAAGCGAAATAAAGGAAATGTGAGGAGCGCCCCGACGAGGTATGTGAGACCTCAATGTTCCCGCCTCCCAGAAGCGTTCTTATGAGCCGATCTGGACTGCCGTCATCGAAATTGATCCGTCATCAAATCCTTCCACCGGGAAACTGATTTCCTCGTTGTGCCGCCACTGAGCAAGAACATAGAGAAACGGAAGGTAATGGTCGGGGGTTGGCACCGACAACAACGCGTCCTTTCCCAGTTTCTCATATGCGATGAGGGACTCGACGTTAGCCGATCTCAGCGCTGTACGTACCATTTTTTCAAACCGCAGAGCCCAGTCATAAGGCTCCGCATCATGCTTTCCCCATGAATAGGTATGCAGATTGTGGACGATATTACCGCTCCCCAGGATAAGGACTCCCCGATCTCTCAAAGGTGCGAGATTTCGCGCTGTCTCATAATGCCAGGCTGCCTCTTTGGTTTCATCTATACTCAATTGGACGACGGGAATATCAGCATCGGGAAACATATGGACGAGGACCGACCACGTGCCATGATCAATTCCCCAGGTGGTGTCCATGACGGCGTCCGGCAGGAGTAAATCTGCCACTTCCGCTGCAAGTTCCACCGATCCGGGCGCTGGGTACTGTACTTGATACAACTCCTGCGGGAATCCGCCGAAGTCATGGATTGTGCGCGGCTTTTCCTGCGCAGTTACCGCTGTTTTCGGTATGTACCAATGTGCGGAGACACAGAGGATAGCTTTGGGTTTGGCCGGAAGTGCCGAGCCAATAGCAGACCAGGCTTGGGTGTACGCATTGTGGGACAGCGCATTCATAGGATTTCCGTGGCCTACGAAGACTGCGGGCATTGCGGTCATGAGATTGAACAGGAGCTGGGAAGTGGAGAAAACTGGAGGGCTGCTACAAGGCTTATCAGAATGCCGTGACTATCGAAGTCCCCGGAAAGCAGGCTGGCAATCGGCAGGAAAGCGCATAGATAGCGGTACGTGCCAGGCAGGCACGATCTTCTTACACGCTTTCTCTGAAATATATCACCTCATTATTTTTCCCCGTTTCCGGTAATCTTTCAATGGTTTTCCACTGCCTGCGTTTGTTCGTCTGAAAATGTTCAAACATTTTTTGCCGAAATGCCGCCGACCGGTGATCGAACGAAGCAAAGGCATTGCCGAACAGAACCTGATCACGATGTTTTTTCATTTCCGGTTTCCTGAAAGGATTAAGATGCTGATTAAATTTAAATTTCATATGAACCCGACGCTTGCTGTTTGTGCGGTTGCTAACCGTGAAGTTAAAGCAAGCGTTTTACAATAATGTGAATATGCGCCCCTTTTTTAGTTGGCACATTGTCAGAGGATGAACCCTTTCCCGTTTGTGCGGAACCGAACAGAAGCTTCATTTGCCGCGTGACATTTGTATTGGATCAATGGAAGAATTGCGGGAGGAGTGAGAATGAAAGAGGGAATTGGTATCGGCTCGGGCAGGGGGGTTGCAGGCATGATGAAAAACAGAATCAATTTGCACCTTGGAGGCAATTTACACGGGATGGACCGGATTGCTGACAAGAGTGAATCCCCGTGGTATCAGTCTCGCAGATTCAACATTTTTGGACTCGTATTTCTGACGAGCGCCGCTATCAGTCTCGCTTACGTTTACGCCCAGCCGGCAATTTATCGCAGCAGCGCCACGTTGCTTACTTCGGCCATGACGCCGATCGATCAGCAGAGCGACGATGCCGATGTCCAGCACGTTGCAATCCAACGCCAGATACTGTTGGGACGGGAGCTTGCTGCCGAGACTCTGACGAGATTGAAGGCTTCTCCCGCCGGCAAATCTCTAAATCGGCTGACCGAATCTGATATTCAGACTTTATTGGCCGTCCAGCCTGTTCCCGAAACCAATCTCGTCGAGATCACGGCAGAAGGCTCGGATCCCCGCTTTTTGCCTTTGCTCATCAATACATGGATAGACGTATACCTGGAGGCACGCGGTGAAGAGGTAAGACGTTTGAAAAGCAATACCGAACGTATTGTAGAGTATGAGCTGGAGGGATTGGCAGAAAAAGTTACTGCTGCGAGAGCGGCGCTGGAGACCTTTCGCGAAAACAATAACATTCTGTCAACGGAGCGCGATGAGAATGAACCGTCGGCCCGGCTGAAGGGGCTGAACGAGTCCCTTAACAAGGCCGCCGAGGCTGAGGTCAAGGCGAAAGCGCAGTTGGATGCTATCAGAGCCGCAATTGCCCGGGGAAAGGCAGTGGTTCCGGACGATGAGAAAACCAGCCTGGCTGACCTCGAGAAGCGTCTGCACGACTCACGTGAAAAACTGGGGGAATTCGACAAAAAATTCACGCGCGAGTACTTAAACCTGCAACCCGATTTGAAGTCTCTTCCTGAGCAGATCAGGGAACTAGAGACTGCTATCAACAATAAGCGGTTGCGTGGGCAAAACGTAGTCTTGAACGAAGCCGAGATGAATTATGCTGCCGCACGACAGACTGTCAGGGACATTCGCGAGCAATTGAGCGAGCACAAGCGGCAGGCATCGGTCTTCGCAACGAAATTTACCCAGCACGAAGCGTTGAAGAGCGATCTGGAAGGACTGGAAAAGTTGTATCGGGATACGCAGGAACGACTGGTACAGGTGAAAACCGGGCGCAAGGACAAATACCCACAGGTTGATGTGATCAGCAGGGCGTATGAATCAACGGAACCAGTAAGGCCAAACTACAGCCGTGAAGCCTTGATTGCGCTCACTGGTTCCCTGCTGCTGGGGTTGATCAGCGTGTGGGTTTTTGAGTATCTGACCCAAAAGAAGGAACAACAGCCTTCCATTGCCGTATTCGGCGTGGAGAGATATGCCCCGCCGGCTGCCGAACTGATTGATCATCCTCATACCGTGCTCGGGACCAAAGCTGAACCATTAGAGCAAAAAACAAACTATACCTTGCCAAAACCGGGACCTAGGGAACTTTCGAGTCATCAGTTACGGCTCCTGATCAATGCTGCCAGCTTGAAAGGGAAGCAGTTTATCGGTTTGTTGCTTAGTGGCCTCGATATCAATGAAGCGGCCTTACTGAAGGAGAGTCAGATCAATGACCGCGCCGGTATCATCAACCTTGAGGGAAAATCTCCGAGGACAGTTCCACTCAGCAATCCCCTCAAGTCCTTGTTCCAGCAATCTGGCAATCGTCCTGTATGGGACCCGGATGACTCGCAGACACGGGTCGATTTGTCGACGGCGCTGGTTTGCGCCGCAATCGATTCGGGATTGCCTGATCCCCAGGAAATCACCGCTGATACAGTCCGGCATAGCTACATTACTTATCTTGTACGCCAGGGCCTGCGACTATCCGATCTGGAGCAGACCGTCGGTCATCTGGACCCTTCGGTGATTTCAAGTTACAGCGCTTATTCGCCCCCACAGCAGGGTCGACCTCTGCACGAGATCGAAGTACTGCATCCTGCGCTGCTCACAACCTGAGCGGAATACCTCTAACACAATCAATAAAACACTGCCCCTTGAACCCGTCCGTCAGCCTCTTTGGCTTGAGGAAGCTCTCGGAAGGAATACCTGAGACAGGATCATCCAACTCTCTTTACCGCGCCATGATCGTCGCAATGGTCATCATGGGGGTAGTGTAGATGGCCTCCGACCAGATAATCCACATGGTCTCCGTGAGGCACGGCTTCGTGCCCGCAGTCAGGGCCGTGTACGTGTCCTTGCGCGTGACCTTCGCACTCATGCCCCGGGGTACAGTTCTCCGGATTGGTCTCGCTGACATCTATGACATGCTCATCCATGTGATTGTCGTGCGGGTAATGCAAATGGCCGTCGTGAAGGTAGCAGACATGGTCATCATGTGCAACGCCCGTGTGACCGCATTCCGGCCCGTGCGGATGGGTATGATTTTCATGCTGTGGCAGGATACAATTAGAATTCGTCATAGCGCTTTTCCTTAATCCTCAATAAGGTGAATCATTCCAAAGGCTACTGCATCCATAACAATAAAAAATGAAACAACCATAACACCTTTGCATTCGAACCCCGTCGTGTTTTGCTTATGTCACCGGTACCATCGGTACGATGACCAGCGCTGATCGTGCAGCGTCCGGCCAGGGTCGCATGCAATTTGAGATGTATATTAAAGTAGTAATTCGACCATTATTTGATCCCACCGGTTCCTGCCGAGGGGCAAATCTGTCTCAAAAGACTGGTAAGACTGGTTAGAGGAGTATTTGCAAGATACGGAGTATTTGCAAGATACGCACCCTCCTGGCTTGGGCAGTTAAAAGTGGAGCGCCCGGACGGGAGGGCCTACGCAATCTCAAGGATTCTGTCTGTGAGAAATAGCGGTGTATATACTGGCAGTGGAGGGACGTGAGCTGCAATTGGGAACAGAAGTTAATTGGCAGCTGGGAAAAGAAAAGGTAGTGATGGCAGTGACCAGCAGAAAGGCAGGAGGGTTAATTTCGATATGGAAATGAAAGCACACAAGCAGGCAAATACCAAACACGCGCATTTGAAGGGGGATTTGATAATAGTGGGTTTTGGCAGCGTAGGCCAGGCGTTGCTTTCGTTACTGTTTCAGAATATCGAGATGCGTTCCGATCAGGTAAGGATAATTACAGCTGATGAGAATGGCAGTGAAATCGCCCGCCAGTTTGGCATCTCATTCACGCCACATTCACTGAGCGAGGAAAATTATCTCGCTGTGCTGGAGCCTTGCCTGGATGAGGGAGATTTCCTGCTTAATCTCGCAGTAGACGTTTCCAGCCTTGCCCTGATGGAGTTGTGCTGGCGGCGGGGCGCATTGTACCTGGACACCTGTATCGAACCCTGGGCTGGCGGATATGTTGATCGATCCGTTTCCCCCTCCTTGCGCTCCAATTATGCACTGCGTGAGCAAGCGCTCGCTTTCGCGCGAGAAAAGCGGGAAGGGCCTACCGCGCTTCTGTCGCATGGCGCGAACCCGGGTCTTGCCTCGACGTTTGCAAAACAGGCATTACTGAATATTGCTGCGGACATTGGCATGACCGTAAAAAAACCAAGAAACTCCTGCGAATGGGCACAACTTGCACATCGGCTCAACATAAAAGCAATCCATATTGCCGAGCGTGATACCCAGGCTGCTTCTCAACGCAAACAACCCGATGAGTTTGTCAACACTTGGTCGGTGGATGGTTTTGTCGGTGAAGGTCTTCAGCCATCGGAACTGGGATGGGGTAGTCATGAACGCCACTGGCCAGTGGATGGAGCACGCCATGGATTCGGATGTGATGCCGCCATCTATCTCAACCGCCCCGGTGCCTCCACCCGCGTGCGCAGTTGGGCACCCCTTGGCGGACCATATCATGGTTTTCTGATAACCCATAACGAATCCATTTCGATAGCCGACCATCTGACCTGGAGAGAAAAGGGAGAAGTAATTTACCGGCCAACGGTACATTACGCTTATCTTCCCTGTGACGACGCCGTGCTTTCCGTTCACGAGCTTGCGGGCAGAAATTGGCACATACAGGCGAAAAAGCGCATTCTTCGGGATGAACTGGTGGAGGGAACGGACGAGCTTGGCGTGCTGCTCATGGGCCATGCAAAATGCGCTTACTGGTATGGGTCCCGGTTATCCATACAGGAAGCACGGCGACTTGCACGGTTCAATAGTGCTACCAGCCTGCAGGTCGTGGCTGGCGTTCTTGCCGGCATGATATGGGCGCTGCAAAACCCGAGATCGGGTGTAGTGGAACCTGAAGTAATCGACCACGAGCTTGTCCTGGAAGTGGCCAGGCCCTATCTCGGAGAGCTTGTCGGGGTCTATTCGGACTGGACTCCGTTGCAGGATCGAGGATGGTTATTTGACGAGGATATCGACAGGGATGATCCCTGGCAATTCAAGAATGTTCGCGTAACATAAGATCTGCTGCTTTAATCTTTGAAATTCCGCAACTGAGACTTTGGGACTTCACTTTTCATGTGGCAGTCCGAAGTGCATCGCCATTGCCGCTGCGTACGGAACAACTGCGGGAACAACTGCCGCAACAATTGCTGCCGCCGCATTCCTGAACTTTTGAACCGTTAGACTTTTTCTTTTCTTTCCCGGGGAGATTTCGATCTGCTGACAGACTTTGGAACTGACGAATTTTTTTCCATGCTATCAGGTGTGTCAGTCTTCGATCGAGAATGCTCGCGTTTTTTCTGGGTAAAGATTTCGGCTCCTTTATCGAGCAAGTCAGAAAAAAGGATGTATTTGTGCGAAGTGCCGTGCTGTTTCACGTTCTACCTCCTCAAGTCCATTAGAACAACCCACTACACAGTCAAATTCAAACAACAAGCGGCAAACATCGCCCATAAATCTTTAGGCACAAGTCCAGACGCCTTTGTTCCCCGACATGTTCATTTCGTTGGTTCTTGTCGATTCCAGGACATGTCCATTCATGTACGTCAAGTATTTTGTTTTCCACAATAACTGTGGATAACTTTGTTGATAAGGTATGAGCACAACCGGTAAGTAACGTTTCCATAACGGGTTTTTTTATTCGTCTATTTCTTGTCTTCAAAAAATCTCAATCTATTTCAGTAGCTTATAAATATGTCTTATCGTCAACAGGTTTGGGAAAGAAGGTTTTCGAAGACATTGCACTTTTACGACGTTGTGGATTAATTCAATTTGTCAAGCCCATTTTGAGCACTGACAACGTCATTTGCTGCGGTAAGTATCGTCTCGAAGCGGAGAAGTATCGGCGTGAAGTCGGCAGGGGGATTATAAGCGCCCTGCGCAATGAGGATCGCGCTCAGAGTTTCTGAGCGCGACATAAAAGCTTACTGGTCAGTGCGGAAATATTTCATAACTGCCAGTTCGGCAATTCGCCTGCCCATGGCAGTTCCTACCTCGCCGGAGTTGCGGTAGTGCACTCCATCATATATGCGTGCATTGGCCACTTCCTGAACAACCTCATCGATATTTTTCCAACTACGTGTAACGCCACCTGCGGCGCGGCTGGTAGTAGTGAGAAGTGGCACAGGGTCTGCACCGATCTCTGCTTTCAATACCGTTCCCACCGCGCCTGCGACGATGCAGTGGGCGCACGGATATTCAGGATGCATGGGTGTATCGATAAAGGGAATCCATGAAGGGTCTCGTTCCGTCGCGTTGTTTCCATCAATGTCGCCGTTGCGAATGGCTGTGACCGGGCGCCAGAAGCCGTAATGATACTTGGCGTCAAATACCGCTATAAGCGCATCAGTCGAAGCTTGGGTTGCCGCCGCAAAGAGGCGCGCATTCCGGGTAATCTCCCTTCCCCGCGCTTCGGCGATAGAACGCACCACTCCATGATAGATCGGAGGCATCACTTCTTCCCAGAAACGGGCAATTTCGGTCTGAGCAGTGGTGCGGTGCTGGCTGTGCTTTCCGCCCAGCGCTTTGACCTCATTGTAGTCGCGCGCCCATAACTCGCTTCCCAGTTGGGGAGGAGGGCCGGGACGAAATTGAGCAGGGCTTTCCATAAGCCAGGGTTTGATTTCCAGCCAGTGTGGCGCTTCCGGTATTACCGTAGGCACATAAACTCCGGGAGAGGTGTGCGGACGGTATGATTCTCCTGCATCGGCACCGTCATGTGCCCGCTGCCCCAGAATTCCCGCTGCGGCTTTTTCGCCAATCGCAAGGCCGTCGCTTCTTGCGATATCGTCCGGAATGGCGGCCAACGCCTGGCGATAGGCAGTATCAATAGCTGCGCGTTGCGCCGGCGCGAGCGCTGTAAGCGTAGCGCGATTTGCCGCTGCAATAGCCGCTTCAACCGAGGCTTCCGGCTTACTTTTTAGCTTGAGATCGCTGGCCGGATAACGCTGTGTAATTGCGTTTGTGGCCTCATACACGGCGGCTTGCACGACCGCGAGAGCGCGATCTGCAGGCAGCGGCCCCAGTCCGGAGTCCACGATGATGTCGCCCGCTATGCGGTTCCAGTGAGTGACAGCATCGGCTCTTACCACCGGACTGACAAGAATAGATATAACGGCTATTGCCAGTACCAGTAACCGATTCTTCCTAACATCTTGAAACATCGCTTTTCCTTGCTTACTGTTAAACAGGATATATAATCCGGCATAAACGCCTTCTTCCGGGAGGCACATGCTGCTGGAGTATTGTTATTGTTCCAGGGGTTCCTAGGGATTAAAAGGCTATGAAACAGGCGGGACATGGATGAGTAGAAACTCTTCCCATCCCTGATACATTTTTGCTTTTGCTGGTTAGCCGGGGTTGCAGGTATTTGTAATCAACAAGCGCTGGTCGGATCAGGATGGGTGCAGGATGATGCAATTGAGCTAATATAAAAAATAAGCGCCTCAGTTTGAGGCTGCGGTAGGGCTATAGCTATATTAACATTTCTAAATGCTGAGGAGCCACTAACAATGGATATTGAATGGAAGATAGTTGATGAACATCATCATGAAGTATTCGTGGAACAGCATGTAAGAGGTTTGTTGTGGATCACGACCGCAGGGTTTTCTTTCTGGCATAGCTATCCCAATCCGGGAATCGATCTGTCGCACGTAAAGACCATTGAGGAGGCCAAGGAAGTCGTGGAAACAGCGCTGCGGCTAGAGGAGTATGAAAAGCCCGTGCGGTAGAAACAGACGGCCCGTTTAATACTGTTTAATACTTTGCCCAGGCTGCAAGAAGTGTCTTTGAATCAGGAATCCTAAATGCTGAAATAAGCGAAAGTGGCAAGGATTCCTGACGCGTAAGTACCCTGTCTGGTCTGATTTTCCTCGTGTACAGCACCTTTTGCATCCTCCCCACCCCCGTTATACCGCACGTTTTATTTTCCACAATTGCTGTGGATAAGTTTGTTGATAAGCTGATGAAAGGGTGAGTAAGTCGCCCTCCCGTAAGAGCTTTTTCTTATCTGGCTATTTTTTGAACATTTGTAAAAATGCTTTACTATCAACAAATTAAAATAAAGTCAAGCCTATGCGGGTTTCGAAGAGCGTGTCGAATTTTCCCCTTTGGATTTAGAACAGAACTGTGGATTATTCGAAATGTCAAGAGAAATCTGCCGAACTTACGAAAAGGATCATTCCTATGAAAATACTAAAATTGTTTATGGTGACGTTATTGCTCGCTCAAATACGGGTTGTGTATCCGTAGAG
>DATEEZ010000007.1:0-8711 GCA_035280905.1 Nitrosospira sp. | reverse complement strand
GTAGAGATATTGAAAAATAACCGTGCACTGCTCGACCGGACGGCAGAGGAACTGCTTCAGGCCGAAACATTGAATGAACCCGAGATAGAGAACCTGAAACGACAGATTACTGCCAAGCCTGTGCTTCCTCGGGCCGAAACCTCCCCAGAGGCAAGTGGGGAGGCCCTGGAAAAAGTATAGAGGCCCGCGATACCACGCCTACCGGCCTGGTTGCAGCGTTGGAACACACCCTGTTGGGTCTGTTCCAACTCGGCCATGATCTCAATCAAGTCGCGCATGCACTCAATCTCGATGCGCGCATGAAACCCTACTGGAGATTCCAATGAGTTCGTTCGACGGAAGCGTTACATAATCCTCCCCCCACCGCAAACCCCAAGGCTGTCTTTACAAATACTTTTTCTGCTGACTGGATGAATTTCTGGATACGAAATCGCCCCTAATCTCACCTAACCTCTTTTCGTCGCGCTTTTCATACTCTCTCTTCTTAGATTTATTCACATAAAAACTTCTATCAGGTTCCGGTTTCCTGTATACTCCGCGCTTCGACTAAAAGCCCTAATTGCATCACGGCTTTTTTTCAGCTCATCGTTCCTGACCGTTTCTGAGTTCTCCTCGATTTTCAAGTTTCCAGCGGAAATTGGCGGCACCGTGGTTAGCAGCGATGTTTGGAACTCTAGATCAGCCCTTTATGGATTGTTCAAGAGGTTTCTTATATATGTGCGCTCGCCGACCAACAGCCCGTCCGTTATCGGGGCACGTCCTGCTTGCGCGCTTGAGAGCGCATCCAAGAATCAATATCAGGTTATCTGACTCAGATGCAAAATGTGATGGAAACATCCTGCGCAGAATTCGACAATTTTGTCGTAACTCCCCTGGCGCAAGATCCTTTCAAGCACAGGCTGAGGCACGGAAACCGGATTTTTACGAGGATGCACACTTTTTCATTCAACAGGGAAAAACAACGTGTCTTTTGAAAGTTTGAATCTCCATCCGCTCATTCTTAAAGCTATCAATGATGCTGGCTATACCTCGCCTACGCCGATTCAGGAACAAGCCGTTCCCGAATTACTGGCGGGGCATGATGTCATGGCATCAGCCCAAACCGGCACAGGCAAAACCGCTGCTTTCATGTTGCCCGCTCTGCACCGGCTGGCTTCTCCTTCCCAGGTACGTAGCCGCGGACCCCGCGTGCTGGTATTGACGCCAACGCGGGAACTCGCACTCCAGGTATCCGAAGCCACTGCCAAATATGGGAAGTACCTCCCGCGGGCGAAAGTGGTGAGCATACTTGGTGGTATGCCTTACCCGCTGCAAAACAAGCTGCTCTCGCAGGTGGTCGATATTCTTGTGGCCACTCCAGGGCGGCTGATCGACCACATCCAACGGGGGCGGATCGATTTTTCGCGCCTGGAAATGCTGGTGCTGGACGAAGCCGATCGCATGCTCGACATGGGCTTCATAGAGGATGTTGAGCGAATCGTATCGGCCACCCCTGCAACCCGCCAGACCTTGCTGTTTTCAGCCACCCTGGACAGTGCAATGGATAATGTGGCTGCACGTCTGCTGAATTCCCCCAAGCGCATCCAGGTAGCCACGTCCAAGGCCCGGCTGAACAATATCGAGCAACGGCTGCACTATGTGGACGACATTTCCCACAAAAACCAGTTGCTGGATCACCTGATTCGGGATATAGCACTCAAACAAGCCATCGTTTTTACTGCCACCAAACGTGACGCGGATATGCTCGCAGACAACCTTTCCACCCAAGGGCATGCAGCAGCGGCTCTGCACGGTGATATGAGCCAGCGTGAGCGCAACCGTACCCTCACGAGACTGCGCCAGGGCGGCATAAGAGTTCTGGTGGCGACCGATGTGGCTGCACGGGGGATCGATGTGGCCGGCATTACCCACGTTATCAATTTTGATCTGCCGAAATTTGCCGAAGACTATGTCCATCGCATCGGGCGGACAGGACGTGCTGGCGCGTCAGGAACCGCGGTTTCGTTCGCTTCAAGCAAGGATGGAATCCATCTGCGAAAAATAGAACGCTTTACCGGCCAGCGCATTGCTTCGCATGTCGTTCCCGGCTTGGAGCCACGCGTTAAACCGCGCCCGGGCGCGGGTGTCCAGCCCAGAAGTACGCCTAGTGTCGCCCATAAACGCAGCAGCCGTACCTGGTCAAACGAGGGACAGCGTCAACTCAGCAACGGTAACAGCATCAATGGAAATTGGAATGATGAGCGTGGCAGTTCACTCGGCGCCAAGCGAAGCGATACATGGGGCGATACGTGGAGTAATACGCGAGGTAATGCAAGAAGCAATAGCGGAGGAAACAACCGGCGCAATTCGTTTGGAAACAACGCTTCCAGCACTTATTTCAGAACAAAATAATCTTCGTGTGATGGATAGGGCGGGAATCTAACGCTCTAAGCCGTCTATCCCAAGCCTGTCTTGCGGATTTTGTTTCTGCCGCAGCCTGCGGTCGGGCGGCATGCATGAGAAATATGCATGCCGCCCTGATTTCCCCTATTCCGGCTGATTCCGCATAAAATCCGCAGTCTGATCAAACGCCATCGCAAGTTTCTTGCGCAAGACCTCATCCAGCTCGATATCCACCATGGCGCGATACATGCAGCCCAACCACTGATCGCGCTCCGAAGCGCCGATAGGAAAAGGCATGTGGCGAGTACGCAAGCGGGGATCGCCATATTTATCGGTGTACAGGGGCGGTCCCCCCGTCCAACCACACAGGAACATGAACAATTTCTCCCGGGAGCTGGTCAGGTCCTGCGGATGAAGCTTGCGTATGCCGTAATAGTCAGGGTCCTCATCCATCAGATCATAAAAACGGTCTACCAAACGGCGGATGACTGTTTCGCCACCCATCCGTTCGTAAGCTTCTATAAGATGCACTTCACTCTCCTTCTTTCCTTTAACCAGATAGTCACATCGTCAGGGAAGACCGGAAGGACGGGCCACAGCTTCCTCCATTATTCCCTGCAAAGGTTCGCGTTTCCTCAGCATGCGTAAAATCCAGTAGATAGCACAAGCAGCAAGCAGATGCTTTACGGTGTGTCCACTGATGATGTGTCCGAGAGCATAAATCGGTCGGTCTGTAAATTCCGCGATCTTGGCGAGGGCATAAAACCCCAGCGCGGCGTACATATCCCCTCCGCGGGTGTAGCGCGAGGGGAAGAAAATGCCAAGGAGAACAATGACCAGCAACGAATAGAACTGTACGACGATGTAAAAGTTCAGATTGCCTGCCCCGCGCTGCTCGCTCCAATGCCAGTTCAGTACGGTACCCGCTCCGATCGCAATGAGGACAGGCAGAAGACGTGTCCCTGCTTTTGGATTGATCCGGTCGTTGAGCGTCGCGGCAAGCAGCGCCATAATCCCGATTGCAATGGGCAACCGGTCCCACACCAGGCGATCATTGTCAGGAGCCAAGTGGTAATAGGCTGAACCTATACATACCAAGGCCACGTTTAGGAACATAATCACGAAGGGCCAGCGTTCAGATGGCAAGGTAAAGGCCTTCCGCGAACGAACCCCGTCATATAGCAAAAATACCAGACCCGCGATCCCGACGAAGAGAAAGGCGAAATTAGAGCTTACATTAAAACAATTTGGAATGCCGAAACAGTCACGACTATCAGCGAAATCATGGTATGACGTGGGTTGCGGAATGGGCGGAACAATTGCTGCGAGCAACAACATGCCGACGGAAAGTATAGCCAGTATCCACAATTTGAGTTTATTACTCATTCAAACTCAACTGAGGCGCTTTGCATGCAAATAAAGAAGTGAACATATAATATGGTGCATGCAACATGAAAAGAAAAGGCTGTATGAGAACAAGTGTTTCAAAGGCGTGCAAAAACGTCGTGCGATGCTCCGAACCGGCGGGTTACGGCCAATACATATTTGCGTATGAGGGCATCGGCGCTCAGGTTTTGCTACTCCGTGTCCTATCCTCCAATAAGCCCCCATTGGTTCCATCAAGAGCACGAACTTCCCCATCCCGCCGATATATAAAATCATGCATCATTTCCCTGGAGGATGTATGAGGATTGTACAGAAACCATCACCTTGACTGACAGGCAGGATGACTGGATCAAGATACGGATTGAAGCAGGGCATTACATTGACACGCCCCCAAAATCAGCAAGTGCTGCTTATTGGGAGGATCATATGGCACCTTTGATTACATCAGCATCAACTACAACTACAACTACAACTAAAGCAAAATTATTCTAATCCGTTCTCATCTCCTTAAAATAAAAGCGCCAGACACGAGCTCTATCCAGCAACAGATATTCTTGAAAGCGAATCTTCCCATGGGGTTCTTCATCGCATTCTTGCAACCGCCTCGTCCACTCGTTCCACCGCAATGATTTCGATGCCGGAAGGCGCTACTTTCGGTTTATTGGCCTTGGGAACAATGGCTTGCACAAAACCCAGCTTGGCGGCTTCTCTCAGCCTTTCCAGGCCGCGCTGGACCGGGCGTACTTCTCCCGCCAGACCCACTTCGCCGAACACCACCATTTTTTCCGGCAGCGGCTTGTTCTTGAGCGAAGAAACAATTGCGAGCAATACCGCTAAATCGGCACCCGGTTCGGTAATTTTCACGCCCCCCACCGCGTTCACGAACACATCCTGATCGAAGCAGGCAATCCCTGCATGGCGGTGCAAAACCGCGAGCAGCATGGCAAGCCGGTTCTGCTCCAGCCCCACGCTCAGCCTTCTCGCGTTAGGCGAGTGCGCCTCATCCACCAAGGCCTGGATTTCAACGAGAAGTGGCCGGGTGCCTTCCTGTGTCACCATAATACAGGAGCCAGGTACCTGTCCACCATGATGAGAAAGAAACAGAGCGGAGGGATTGCTGACTTCCCGCAAACCTTTCTCGCTCATGGCAAATACACCCAATTCGTTGACCGCCCCGAACCGGTTCTTGAAAGCGCGGATGAGGCGAAAACT
This sequence comes from Nitrosospira sp., assembly GCA_035280905.1. Lineage (GTDB taxonomy): Bacteria > Pseudomonadota > Gammaproteobacteria > Burkholderiales > Nitrosomonadaceae > Nitrosospira. The sequence continues at coordinate 3,731 of DATEEZ010000007.1, read as the reverse complement.
CGAATGCGTGTCGCCTTCGAAATAGAGCACCGTATCCACCATGTGCTCCAGTACGCGCGGGCCGGCCAATGCGCCCTCCTTCGTCACATGGCCCACTAAAATGATACTGGTACCGCTGGCCTTGGCGAGCCGGGTCAATTGTGCGGCGCACTCACGCACTTGGGCGACCGAGCCGGGTGCAGATTGCAGTGCGTCGGAATAAATGGTCTGGATGGAATCGATGACTGCTACATCAGGCTTGCGTTCGGCGAGCACTTCCTGGATCCGCTCCAGGCGAATTTCAGCCAGCAAATGTAACCCCTTTGCATCGACCCCCATCCGTTTGGCGCGCATGGCTACCTGCCTGGCCGACTCTTCACCGCTCACGTACAACACGTTTCTGCCAAGCGGCAGCAAAGACATATTGCATAACGCCTGGAGCAACAGCGTGGATTTACCGATCCCCGGGTCTCCCCCCAGCAGTACCACGCCACCCTGCACCAGTCCACCGCCAAGCACCCTGTCAAACTCGATTAAACCTGTGGAATAACGCTGCTCTTCTTCCGCCTCCACCTCACTCAAGCTCTGAACTTCCCTGCTTTCCGAAACGGGAGTGAACCGCGACGCTGCCTTTTCGCTCACCGCCTCGACCAAGGTGTTCCATGCCTGGCAATGCGGGCATTGGCCCTGCCATTTCAAAGTCTGACCGCCGCATTCGGTGCAGGCGTAAATGAATTTCGCTTTAGCCATGTGTGAGAAACGCGGACTCGTTATCGTCCTACGGATTCAAAGAAAATGCATTCAGAATACAACTTGATTTGTAAAAAAAATGATCTATATATAATAACTGCACAGACAATACAAAAAGTATGCAATTGAAAGTTCCTCATTTGGAGGAAGTTAGGGCAGACCGGAAAGGTGCCCAGTCCTACCGCCCACGCTATCCCGGAGTTGCGAGAGACCGGGCAAATCCAGCAGCTGCTCACAGGTATCCTCTAAAAACCGGATTTCATGATGAACAAAAATACGGGAGAGGTCATCTCGGACAGTTCGCATGCAGGTATATACGGTCCCCTTAAGGTACCGCTGTTTCGTGCTTTCTGGTTCGCCGCACTCGCGTCCAACATCGGCACCTGGATAAACGGAGTTTCCTCGGGCTGGGTCATGACAGATCTATCGCCTTCGCCAGTGATGGTGTCTCTGGTGCAAGCGGCCACTTCATTACCGATGGTACTGTTCGCGCTGGCGGCTGGTGCGCTCACCGATATTATAGATCGGCGACGCTACCTGCTCTTCACGCAGATATGGATGGCGCTTGCCGCGACAATGCTCGCTATACTTGCTGCTACTGATCGGATTGACATCTGGAACCTGCTGATTCTGACCTTTGCGCTGGGCATTGGCGCGTCATTAGCGACCCCCGCGCTGAACGTCACCGCTCCCGAGCTCGTTCCCAGGAATATGCTACCGGAAGCGGTTGCATTGAGCTCATTGTCGATGAATCTATCACGTTCCCTCGGGCCTGCCATTTCCGGTGTGTTGCTGGCTCAGATCGGCGCGTGGGCTGCTTACGGCCTGAATGCACTCTCATTCATAGGCATGATTATCGTGCTCTGGCGGTGGAAGCGCGAGCCGGAAGAACGATCGTTGCCGCCCGAACGCTTCTTTCAGGCGTTGCGCGCCGGGGTACGCTATGCACATATAGCGTCGCCTTTCCGTGCGGTGCTGGTCCGTACAACGGCTTTTACTCTCTTTGCGGCCTCGGGATGGGCACTGCTTCCGCTGATTGCCCGGGTCGAGCTGGGCGGCGGGCCAGGGACTTATGGATTCTTGCTCTCCTTCGTCGGTATTGGGGCGGTTTGCGGTATCCTTGTTCTGCCACAGCTGCATGAGCTTGTCTCCCGTGATCGCCTGGTGCTTGTAGCAAGCCTGGTTTATGCCGCAACGATGATGGCGCTGGCGACGCTGCAGAGCGAAGAGATGCTTTACGCGATCATGGCGCTTTCCGGTGCAGCATGGGTTGGCGTGCTCTGGTCGCTGCAGGTTGCCGCACAAACCGCTGTTCCCCCCTGGGTTCGGGGCCGCGCATTGTCTCTCTATATCATGGTCTTCTCTGCCGGACTGGCACTGGGAAGCCTGCTGTGGGGATGGGTTGCAGCCCACACAACGGTTCCCGCTGCCCTCCTGCTATCCTCGGGGGGGACCATGGTGGCAGCGCTAGCTGTGCGCAACTTTAGCCTTGGTTCCCGGGAAGTCCCCGATCTTGCCCCTTCCTACCATTGGCGGCCACATCCTCCAGCAATGGAGGAACCCGACTTGCGCCGGGGACCTGTGCTGGTCACTATCGAATACGAGATTGCGCTGGAGCAGCGGCGAGCCTTCCTGGAAGCAATCCAGCCACTGGGGGCGGCCCGCCGACGCGATGGGGCGTTTGCGTGGGGAGTCTTTGAGGACCTTGAGAAGCCAGGGCGTTATATCGAATTCTTCCAGCAGGACTCATGGCTGGATCATTTACGCCAGCACGCTCGCGTTACCCGAGAGGACCAGCGTGTGCAGGAAAACGTCAATCGCTTTCATTCAGGCAGCGAAGCGCCGCGGGTTTCGCATTTCATCGGTGGCGCACCGACAGCGTCAACCGACAGTACAGTGGCGACGGGAACATGACCCAGGCATAAAGCGGAAACTGCCACGCAAATTGCCGAATTTGACGAACCGCCTTTTCCGGTTTCACTGAAAGGAGCATTACATGATCCAACTACGTCGCGCCCATGAGCGTGGTCATGCCGACCACGGTTGGCTGAATTCCTGGCACAGCTTTTCTTTTGCAGATTACTACGATCCTGAGCACACGCAGTTTCGTTCGTTGCGGGTGATCAATGACGACACTGTCCAGCCGGGGCAGGGTTTTGGCACCCATGGGCATCGTGACATGGAGATTGTCAGCTATGTGCTCGAAGGCGCATTGGCCCACAAGGACAGCACCGGCGGTGGCTCCGTCATCCGTCCGGGCAGCGTGCAGCGTATGAGCGCGGGCACGGGTGTACGGCATAGCGAATTCAATGCGTCACAAAGTGAAAAGGTCCATTTCCTGCAAATCTGGTTTCTGCCCAACAAGACCGGTATTCCGCCCGGCTATGAAGAGAAATACTTTGATGAGGCGGAGAAGCGCGGGAAATTACGCCTGGTTGCCTCACCCGATGGCATCAATGGTTCTGTAAAAATACAGACCGAGGCGAGGATGTTCGCTGCGCTGGTGGATGGCGAAGAGCGAGTTGAACATGGCATTGCCTCAGGTGATGATGTTTACGTGCACGTCGCCCACGGTCACGTATCAGTGAATGGCCATCCGGTCGAAACGGGAGATGCTGTCATGCTTACCGGCGAAGATCGGCTGGTTCTTGATGAGGGTCAAAAAGCGGAAGTACTGGTGTTTGAGCTGTGGTAAAGCGAGTCAGAGCATGATCACTGTTTCAACATTTGCTCAGAAGCGATACATAATCGAGCTATTTCACCATTTTGCTTCCCGTGGTTAACGCCACATCCGTCAATGCCGGGGAGGTATCGCTGGAGGTGAAATAGGTCGCCATATCATGCAAATCGCCGATCCCGACTATTCCTGCAGCCTTCCGTAGCCGGAGATAGGCAAGCAGATAGCCGTAACGCGCCTCAGCCAAATCCAGCTTTGCTTCAAATAAACGCTGCTGGGCATTAAGGAAATCGAGATTGGTGCGCACCCCGCCCTTGATGCTTTT
>DATEEZ010000006.1:0-3733 GCA_035280905.1 Nitrosospira sp. | reverse complement strand
ACTTCTCTTCAATTGTGGGTGAAGGTTTCAAAACATTGCAAGAGGCCCAGCGTGTCACTTTTGATGTGATAACCGGGCCTAAGGGTTTACAGGCATCGAATATTAGACCCCAGTAAAAAGTCAACAAAGCAAACGAAAATCTTCTTTTTGGATTTTCGTTTGAGAAATTGTAAGTCCCCCGGGTGCTAGTCCGCGCCAGATTCTCAGTTCCCGAACGTCATCCCCTATCCACTGCTAGGCACAACAGCGCCTGCGGTACATACCCTGACCCCGCTTTCCTATCTCAGCAAAATATAAGGACGCTTTTAGCCTGACCGAACTGCTCGCATAAAAGCCCATGCCTCGACTAGGCAAAATCGCTCACGACGCCCGCCATATTGGCGTAGTCGATCAAACGTTGGCCGAGACGGTCCGGCCAGGAGAATTTTTCAGCCGAGATCTACGCCTTTTTCTCCCCCTTTGGGGCCCCAGAATACCACCCAGGTTCCAAAATCACTGGAGAAATTCTCGAACCGGTGTTCAACGTTGGCGGGCACAAAAAGGCAGTCGCCCTCTTTGAATGGGTAGCGTTCCCCTTCAATCATCAGCTCACCCGTTCCTCGATGGATGAAGTAGACTTCATCTTGTTCATGCGGTGTCTGCGGGTCATGTCCGATGGGAGCATAATATTCGACTGACATGGTGCCATGCGCTAGCCCAACAGCAAAGCGTTCTCCCATTGGCCATTCCACGGTTACGGGACCGGGAATGCGGGAGCTTACTTCTTCAACAGTGGCTTTAATTTTCAATGAAGACTCCTATCGGAAAAGATCGTATGGTTTATATTTCGATGCGGAATATCGTCAGCCTCATCCCTGCAGCGCTGCGAAAGGCAGAACGCATGCGAGGAATGTTGTAAACGCTATTTGTCAGGAAGAGATTCCTTTGGAGTCTCGTCCGATATTTCCTGAAATCTGCCTGATAAAGCAGCCAGGGACTCGCTGCGGGAGGTCAGAAACCGGTAAAGTGGATATGCAAGAATACCAAAGACTGCACCCAGAAGCAGGCCGGCAAACGGAGCTAGAAAGAGAGCGAGCAGCGCTCGACCGATTCCGCTGCTTTCGAAAGTGAAAAGTGCGTTGAAAGGGGAAAACAGTGTATTGGCGCAACAGAACGACAACGAGTTGAATTTTATAAAGGAGATGAAGTCAAGCTGGACCAGGTATCTGTTCATTTGATTGTCGTAGCAGTCATGTCGGTTATCGGGAGTATCGGTTGAGAAAAGATAAAATATTGAAACGTCTTCCGACGTTCCTGCATGATTTTATCGTGCCACGTGTTCTATCCGTCAATGTTTGAACGGCTTGATCCAGCACATTTGCCTTGTGAACGCCAAGCACAGTTCCAGCCGTAGCAGGAAACGTGATCATGAAGATACCGATGCAAGCCCCCGCAAGGGGGCATAAGAAGTTGACCCTCAGCGGGCCGATGATAGACTAAAGAGAATAGGTGTCTTTGCTGTAGTATTACAGCCAGGTTGGCAAAGCTATTGACCGCGTCTGAGCCGGGGGATTATCCAGGTTGCTCAGCCGGTTCCTCGAACGTTTCTACAGAGAGACCGCTATGGGACAACTTATTGTAGCCAAGTCGGAATTGCCTCAGGATGTGATCGCGCTCATACCCATGCGCAACGTAGTACTGTTCCCGCATGTTTTGACCGCAATAACGGTGGGCCGCGCCAAATCAATTGCCGCGCTGGAGCATGTACTCGATCCTAAACGGCCGCTCGGCATCATTCTCCAGAAAGATCCGGCGGTGGATGAACCGGGGCAGGATGCATTGTTTAACGTGGGTACGGTGGTGAATGTTGTCCGGCACCTTGCCTCGCCTGACGGCTTGCGACATGCCGTCTGTCAGGGGTTGGGCCGCTTTTCCATCGAAGAAATGATCGAGGATTATCCATTTCTGGCCGCCCGTGTGCGGCTTATTGCGGAACCCACCGAGGTATCTACGGAGGCTGAGGCCCTGGCGATGCAATTGCGGGAGCGCACTGTGGAGATCCTCTCTCTGCTGCCGGGCGTACCGGCAGAACTGGCGCATGCGTTACAAGCTACGCGCGCACCTTCGCATCTCGCGGATATCGCGGCAAGCCTGCTCGATACCGAAGTCGCCGAGAAGCAGATGCTGCTCGAAACCGTCAGTACCGAGGAGCGGTTGAGTAAGGTGCTTCAGATTTTGTCGCGTCGCATCGAGGTACTGAGGCTATCACAGGAGATTGGTGAGCGTACGAAGGAGCACCTGGAAGACCGTGAACGCAAGTTTCTGTTGCGTGAGCAATTGAAGACGATCCAGAAAGAGCTCGGCGAGACGGAGGGGGACGACCAGGAAATAGAGAAGCTGGATGAAGCGATTACTAAGGCCGGCATGCCGGAAGAGATCGAGGTGCAGACCAGAAAGGAATTGCAGCGCTTAAAGCGCATGCCTCCAGCTTCCAGCGAATATTCGATGCTGCACACTTACCTTGAATGGATGACAGAGCTACCCTGGAAGCTCCCGGAAGATGCGCCCATCGACCTCGATGCAGCACGCCAGATTCTCGAACATGATCATTTCGGCCTGGAGCGCGTCAAGCAGCGCATTATTGAATTCCTGGCCGTTCAGAAGTTGAAGCCGCAGGGGCGCGCACCTATTTTGTGTTTTGTCGGACCACCCGGGGTGGGGAAGACTTCGCTCGGGCAGAGCATTGCACGGGCATTGCAACGGCCTTTCGTGCGTGTGTCGTTGGGCGGCGTGCACGACGAAGCGGAAATGCGCGGCCATCGCCGCACCTACATTGGGGCCATGCCGGGCAACATTGTGCAGAGCCTGCGCAAGGCTAGCGCACGCAATTGCGTGATGATGCTTGATGAGGTGGACAAAATGTCGGCCAGCCTCCATGGCGACCCCTCGGCAGCCTTGCTTGAGGTGCTGGACCCCGAGCAAAACTCCACGTTCCGGGACAATTACCTTGGTGTCCCTTTCGATTTGAGCCGTGTTGTTTTCATTGCCACGGCGAACGTTATTGATAACGTGCCCCCACCGGTGCGCGACCGGATGGAGATTATTGACCTCCCAGGCTATACCAGGGAGGAAAAGCTTCAGATCGCGCAGCGTTACCTCGTAGGGCGTCAACGCGAGGCAAACGGCCTCAACGAGGATCAGTGCGAGATAACGGTGGAAGCGCTCGATGGCATTATCGCCAATTACACCCGTGAGGCGGGAGTACGACAACTTGAACGGGAGATCGGGCGCGTCATGCGGCATGCAGCCATGCGCGTTGCGTCGGACGCAGAGGCTAGGGTACGTGTGGATGCCGCAGATCTGGATACTATCCTCGGGCCTGCCAAATTCGAGCACGAGACCGGGTTGCTCACCAGTTTGCCAGGTGTTGCGACGGGACTTGCCTGGACACCCGTAGGCGGCGACATTCTTTTTATCGAGGCAACGCGGGTGAGTGGGCGTGGGCAGCTTATTTTAACCGGGCAGCTTGGAGGTGTGATGAAGGAGAGTGCACAGGCCGCGCTTACGTTGTTAAAAGGCCGGGCAGACAGTCTTCACATTCCCGCATCTATATTTGAAGGCATCGATGTGCACGTGCACGTGCCGGCAGGCGCTATCCCTAAGGATGGTCCCAGTGCGGGCGTGGCGATGTTTATAGCGCTTGCTTCGCTTTTTACCAACCGCCCAGTACATCGCGACGTGGCGATGACGGGAG
>DATEEZ010000005.1:0-5528 GCA_035280905.1 Nitrosospira sp. | reverse complement strand
CGCGTGCTGGCTGCATTTGCCTGCGGCGGTCTCCTGGCGCTGGCCGGTACGCTATTGCAGGTTTTATTGCGCAATCCCCTTGCCGATCCGTACATCCTTGGTGTTTCCGGGGGCGCAGCCGTAGGTGCGCTCCTCGCAATGCTCCTTGGATGGGGAACTTTGCTGACGAATCTGACGTCCCTGGCAGGGGCGTTGACCGCGGTTGCCATTGTATTCGGCCTGAGTTTTCGTGCAGGCAACTGGAATCTTTACCGGCTGCTTCTGACCGGTGTCGTGTTATCCGCTGGCTGCGGTGCGCTCACAACCTTGATTCTTACCCTTGCGCCGGCAAGCGATGTCAAGGGCATGCTGTTCTGGTTGATGGGCGATATTTCGCGTGCCGAAGAACCGTTGCCCGCCTGGATAACGCTTATTCTCGTATCCGCCGTGAGCCTGCTTTTTTCCGGCAGTCTGAACGTTCTGACACTGGGTCAAATGAAGGCAAGAACTTTGGGCGTGGCTGTGCTACCGTTGCAAATAGGGATATATTTTTGCGCATCCCTTGCCACCGTTGCAGCACTGATGCTTGCGGGCGTCATCGGTTTCGTCGGCCTGATTGTGCCGCATGCCGTTCGCCTGCTGGGGGTCAATAACTTTCGCTGGTTGCTGCCCCTGGCGGTATTATTGGGGGGGAGTTTTCTCACGCTGGCGGATACCCTTGCCCGCACGTTATGGGCGCCGCAACAGTTGCCCGTGGGCGTACTGACTGCTTTGCTGGGCGTACCGATGTTATTGCTGCTGCTTTCACGAAAACCTTGATCATTTCCACCTCATGAACACGCACTCTCATGAGCCGATACCGGACCATCCTCACTAACGGCGTAAGGAATTTTCATCCTGCCTACTTCGCCATGGTGATGGCAACCGGCATCGTATCCCTTGCCTTTGAAGCGATGAGTTTTTCCGCCATAGCAAAGGCGCTCTTCGTACTGAATCTGGTTTTCTATCTGGTCTTATGCATCACCCTCGTCGCACGGATGGCATTTTTCCTGCCGGATTTGAAGGCGGATTTCCTGACGCTGCGGCGTGCCTGGCTGTTTCTGACGTTCGTGGTGGGAACCAATACGATTGGCATGCAACTGTTTGTCTTCGAGCATGCCACCGTGCTGGCAGCGTCGCTTTGGCTGGTGGCGCTGATTGGCTGGTTCATATGCATTTATTCCGTTATCGTCAACCTCGTCTCCGCGCGCTCGAAACCCATTCACGAAATCGTGAGCGGTGCGACGCTGCTGGTTGCGGTGGGCACGGTTTCGGTCGCCCTGCTTGCGACTCGTCTGCTTGAGGCGATAGGAACACCGCCTGGCTATGCTTACTTTGCAGTGGGTGCGTTCTGGACCCTCGGATTCATCCTGTACCTGGTGATCGTGTCGCTCGTAACCTATTGCCTGTTTTTCAGGCGGTTCGAACTCGCGAACTGGGACGCTCCTTACTGGATCTGCATGGGTGCCGCCGCAATCATTACGTTGGCGGGCGCGGACTTTGTCACGCATTTACCCCTCCTGCCTGCATGGAACGGCATACGGGAGTGTGCATTGTGGATGACCATGTTTGCATGGGTCGTCGGTACGTTGTGGATTCCCTACCAGGTGATCATGGATATTCGTAAATTCACGTGCGTCGGAATCGCCGGTCCTGTACCGCTGTGCGTTAAAGTCTTTCCCTGGTCCAGGCTGGCATTGGGCCGGCAATATCAGGTTTATGATCCTCCGGCATGGAGCAGAGTCTTTCCGATGGGAATGTACACGGCTTGCACGCTTGCCTTGGCGAAAGCGGCGGGGGATGAATCCCTGGCGGTTATTCCGCACTATTGGGGTTGGTTCGCATTGCTGATTTGGGCGCTGACATTGATGGGCACGCTACGCTCCCTTATTGAGGCATTCTCGTCCCAGTAAGCGGATTGCGACAACCAGGCTTTATGAGGCGCGTAAGCGCGGATAGGCGCGGATTTCTGTCCCGGAAGCTAGCGGATATAGGATGAAGCGCGTGCTGGGTGTCGAAGGCGATATGGTGTCACCTGGTGATGAGGGGCTTACCAACGCATCTTGTTATGCAGCCTTCAAACACGCTCAAAATTTCCTTCCAACCAGAACTCCATTACTTCATCGGCAAGTTCGTCCAGATCCCAGCGTGACAAATCCACGTTAGCCGTATTTTCAAGCGAGATACGGTCTTTCCCGGGATCATCAGGTGAGCGCGCCACTCTCGCCGTGACGCCGGATTGATGTACTGCGATTCGCGAAATCATTTCAAGCGTCCAAAGCGAACGCCAGTTCTCGTTATCCCTGTCCATAAGTCTGCTCGCCCCCCCCCGTTTTGCACGTAACTTATTCTGCCACTTTCGAGCAAATGGGATTTTTCGTACGTGCGGAAAAGTTCCTATTTTTCAGACGTATTTTTGTCCATCTTGGACGAAAAATATGTTCGCTACCGTACCCAAAATGGGGTGGACTTAAGATGATCGCGTTGTCTTTGATTCAAGATGAGCCGGATAACTACGGCATTCCCATGATTGGTTGGAAGTTCGGAGAAGCCGGCATTCGCTTTTGGATAGCTGGAGAAGGCCTCGCGGTGGGGTATAACTTCACCGGCCTGAGTTCATTGACCTCGCAGGACATGGCTTTACCTCCTTCAGCTTCCATGTCGCGATCGAGACACGATATCTTCCAATACGGATATTACCGGACGCTACAACAATCGGTCTTGAGCACCCCTCCCAAGATCCGCCTTTCCTATCGTTAACATTCTTAATTAAGAAACTGATATTTCAACAAAAAACTCCTTGGGAAAGGGAGGACAAAATAGAGTGCGATACCGCACGATTGGCGCAATTAGCTCGTGATATCGTCTGCTTTTGGTCGTCAACCAATGCCTCTGGCACTGCCAAGGGCAAATTATCAGATCCGAGGCAAGCCACCAATGCAGACAGAAGATTCAGCGCTTCTTTCCGGACTCAAGGTCTTGATCGTGGATGACGAAGCAGGAGCCTTGGACGTCACGAAACGCATGTTGTCTTTCTATCAAGCCCAAGTCATCGTTTGCCTCAGTGCCGTCGAGGGATTGAAGCAGCTGCAAGCGCACAGGCTGGATGTGATCGTCAGTGACATCCTCATGCCCCACATCGATGGCTACCAGTTCATTCAGGCTGTGCGCAATTTTCCGCCAGACAAAGGCAGGGATATTCCTGCGGTTGCGCTCTCTGTGCTGAGTGAGGGAGAGGCGCAAGTCAAGGCGATCAATGCAGGTTTCCAGAAGTATCTTTGCAAGCCTATTCGGTTCGCCACGCTGATTGGAACGGTTGCAGGTGTGGCAGGCATCAATCCCAATAATGCCCGCCAATGAGTTCTCGGTGACAAGCATAATCCTGCAAAAGATCAAGGAATTTTCCGCCTTTCCGCCATATCATCCGCTATCGCACCCTCTACTTACTCTATTCCCAGACTCCCTCATAGATTGCCCCTGGATATATCTCCCGCTCCTCTAAGCACATTGACGGTTCTCCGACTCGCCTTACTCGTAGGGTGAATTTTCCTGAAACTCCTCCGCACTGATCTACTTTTAATGGTTTTTTATGGTAAAAGATAAATTATGTATATGGAACGAAAGAATTTGTGATGACGGGGCGCAGTTTAAGTGGGCTTATTGAGCAACAAGGGTTGGCAGATTCAGGAGTATTAATGTAATGATGAGACGAGCGTTTATTCCTGCTGTTGTTGCCATACTGGTTACTGGGGCTGCCATATCGGGATTTGCCGCCGCCATCTATCACGGCTTTTTTTTCTATAAAGCAGACGGAGTTATGTCACGCGAAACCGCAAAACACTTGGGGCTTATGAAGGATGATGGCGCTTCGTACTCTGAACTGGTATTCAGGAAGAGCGAGACCGGTGGGTATTTCTATAGAGAAGGAGGGATAACTGCCTTCATTGATGAAACAAGCTATACCACTATTGACTTGCTTGCTGAATGCGAACGCCTGGGTGGTTGCCAGTTACGGAAGTGAATAAATCACGTCCCACGAGGTTGGGCCGTACCCATTGCCTGGACTAACCCGCCCAGTGACGTATTCTGACGGGATTGGGTTTCGGCAAACATGCCCATCCGCCTTCCATGCTGGCATGGGTCGCATCGAATGCCGCCTTGATGGCGGATGCGCCGCCTGCCGCATTGGCACGATCCAGTTTTGTTCCATAGGGAAAGTTAAGAGACAAAGGAGGGCTGGCCCGGATATTTCACCGGATCCCGGGATAATGGCGAGGTGTTTTGGGAGTAGATTTGCGTATCCCGCGCCAAGCCAATAGCCGGGCCTATTAGCGCGAAGCGGAGGTGCAAAGATGCCGCAAAAATCCGTCAGTGCCCGTGAAGGCTGATGGTATAAACTGGATTTCAGCCCTAGTTGATCAAATACCCGTGTTCATACCGCTTTCTACAATTCTCAGGCCGGTTTGGTTAAATATCCGGGCTAAGGATTCAGCCGGGTTGGATTATGCGGCATAATTCACCCTTTTCAGCTCTTCCGGAATGAATGCTGCCCAGCTATCGGACTGGCATCCTGCACCCTCCTCCATATCGCCCCGCGCCCGCGGCTGGTTGCAGAATCGCGGCTCTCTTACCCAGCTTATTCAACGCCGCTGCTGTGGCGAGTTCAGCGTCAAGCCGGTGTTCCAGTCGCTGGCTGCGGCATTCGGTGATGAGCTGGCCGTGATGAATCTACGGCGGGATGAACTCGCGCTGGTGCGGGAAGTGTATTTATATTGCGGCGATACACCGGTGGTATTTGCCCATTCGGTGGTGGCACGGAAAGGTTTGCGCGGCGCATGGCGCAGTTTGAGCGGACTTGGCAACAAGTCGCTGGGGACGGTATTGTTTACCAATCCCATCGTCAAGCGTACACCGCTCCGCTTCAAGAAACTGACGGCGGCCCATCCGCTTTTCAGCCGCGCCTGCCGCAAGTTGCAGGTAAAGCCGGCGAATCTGTGGGCGCGCCGCTCCCTATTCACACTGCATGGGCAGTCCATACTGGTTACCGAAGTGTTCCTTCCTTCCATTCTGGAGCTCGCGTGACACTCACTCAACGTCTCGTGCATTACGAAAAGCTGATGCGGCTGGACAAGCCCATAGGCATTCTGCTGCTCCTGTGGCCCACCCTGTGGGGCTTGTGGCTGGCGGCGGAAGGCGTGCCACGATTGGATATTCTGGTGATATTCGTGCTGGGCACCGTGCTGATGCGCTCCGCCGGTTGTGTCGTCAACGATTATGCCGATCGCAATTTCGATGGGCATGTTGAACGAACCCGGCACCGCCCCCTGGCGGTTGGGGTGGTGAGCACCAGGGAAGCGCTGCTGCTGGCGGCGGGCTTGAGTCTCGTGGCGTTCCTGCTGATCCAGCCGCTGAACCGGCTTACCATAGAGCTATCGTTTGTTGCCCTGTTCCTCGCCGCCAGCTACCCCTTCACCAAGCGGTTTTTCGCCATGCCGCAGGCTTATCTTGGC
>DATEEZ010000004.1:0-6755 GCA_035280905.1 Nitrosospira sp. | reverse complement strand
ATTGGGCTCCCTATTGACAGATTCAAACGCGCCTTTTGCCCGCAACTCGGTCCGCAGCGCGAGCATGACATAGAACATGACCCCAACGCCGGAAAGGTGCTTGCTGGGAAAATCACAGCCGGGCTGGTTAGGGTTGACGATAACTGCCGCGTCAGGCAGCGTGTCGCCTGGAAGGTGATGATCAGTGACGAGAACTTGCATCCCGAGGCGATTAGCCTCGGCAACTCCTTCCACACTGGCGATGCCATTATCGACTGTAATCAGAATATCCGGACGATGAGCGCTCGCGGTAGCCACTCGCACGATTTCCGGGGTAAGACCATAGCCGTACTCGAAGCGGTTGGGCACGAGGTAGTCGACTTGCGCGCCGAATTTCCTCAATGCGCGTATTCCTACGGCACAAGCTGTGGCCCCATCCGAGTCGTAATCGGCCACGATCAGCAGGCGCTTGCGGAGTGCAATCGCCTTGGCCAGAAATTGCGCCATCACGGTTGCGTTCTTCAGGCGCGCAAAGGGAATCAGCCGGGACCAATCGATCTCAAGTCGGCCTGGTTCCTCAATACCACGCGCAGAATAGACACGTGCCAGGACCGGGTGGAGACCGTGCCGAACTAACGTATCAAAAGCCTGGTGAGAGTAATTGCGGACGACGGTATTGGGCATGCCAGGGACAGAAGGCTCAAACATGCTCAGTATAACGCTTTCTATCTCTCAGATTTTCCCAGAAAACTCCTGCTCCGCATTATCCAGGTTCACGGGTCATTCCAGGTGGTCAGAAATGATAGTGAGCTCCAATGCCTAGATAGTCCACCCGCTGCCTGAAAAACTGGCCGGTTGGAGAGTTTCCGTGAAAATATTCAACCAGGAATTGAAGGTTGCGGCCGAATGCCCGGAAGTGATCCAGTTGAACGCCGGCCCGTGCGGATACGTCGGCGTTCCAGTCGTTCTGCTGATGGTTCTTGAGGTCAACCGCCACAATGGGTCGCAGCGGTAAAAACGCGATCCGCCACGGGCTTCGAAACTCGACGCCATATTGTATAGACCAGGGCTTGATGGTCGAGGGTTCCTTATGAAAGATTCCACCTCCGCCCCCGTAAACCCTCAACCCGTACGGAAGTTCATACGACAACCTGAGATCGGCGCCCTCATAGCTGAGGTTGATTCGCTCCAGGTCGGTCAGCGTCCGCAGCAAAAACTCGTCACCAAGATGCGAGCTTTGATGATAGACGCGGCCGAAGGCGGAAAAGTGACCGGCCCGGATACTTCCGTAGACCGAGGCTATAAAGTCACTATTGATGAGGTCGTTCGAGGGAGCGCCCAGATTGAAGTCGCTGAAGACAGCAGCCTGGATCCCCGTCTCCCACTGTACTGTGGACTGCCCAAAGTTGGCGCGGTAGAACGGGATGGTTTCGCCAAAGCTGACGGCGCCATTGTTGTTTCCATCAATATTGTTTCCGACATAATTACGATATGCTGCAGAGAAATGTGCCCATCTCGGATCGGCCAGTAATGGCTTGAACAGATGGCCTTCTGGCAGCATGCCGGTGGCAAGAACGGTGGGACCCGCAGCCGGCACACCCGCGACGGTCGTTGCCTCTTTCGATTCCTCGGAGGTGAGGGCGGGTTGCTGAACAGGCTTGAATGCCTCGCGTTCCGCAATTCTGCTGACACTTTTTTCCGCTATGGTTACCCCGGTCACGCCAGGGATTTTCGATAATGCTTGAACAACCTGTCCGCGGTTCTCGGATTTCAGTTTATCCTCAGGTACGGTAATGATGCCATCTTTCACCACAAGAGTCGGAATCTCCATTCCAAAGCCATGTTTCAGGACACCCGCAGCGTAACCCGCGATATAGGCATCCTCCGTTACCGCAGCATGGACAGCTGAGGTAAAAAACAACATGGCTGCGATGATATTCAGATATCGCACGGTTTCCCCCTTTTTTGATATTCAATCGAGAACAGGATATGACATTTAGCCTTTCTGCTGCTTTGTTTGTTTCGCGCTGGCTCTTTGCTTGCCAGATGGCGTACAAGAAATAATGCGCTAAAAGATCGTGAAGTAAAAAGACTTTTTGTTCTATTTAGTTCTATTTAGAATAGCGTCCACGCTGCCGCCCGAGGACTCCGCGCTCCTTGAACCTGCGAACCGCCAAGACCGTCGGGGATGCTGGCGGAGAACTCGTAACAAGTCGGTATGGTGCGCACAACGCGCATTGAGATCAATTGTCCTCATTGCGCTTCCCTGAAATTGCTTGAGGATTTCGGTATGCAATGGTTTTTCCTCTCTGTTGCAATCGTCAGCGAGGTGGTGGCAACCTCAGCCCTGAAATCGAGTAATGGTTTCACGGAGTTCTGGCCATCGGTAGTGGTAGTGACAGGCTATGCTGCTGCTTTCTTCTTCCTCTCCCTTGCTTTACGCACCATGCCTGTAGGAATCGCGTACGCTATCTGGTCGGGCGTCGGCATCGTGCTTATATCGCTTATTGCCTGGCTCTTTCTCGGGCAAACGCTCGACGGCCCTGCCATCCTGGGTCTCGCGCTCATTGTGGCCGGCGTAGTTGTCCTGAATGTATTTTCAAGATCCACCATTCATTGACGGATATCGTGCAGATCCGGTGAAGGAAGCCCTATGAAGGAAACCCCGTGACGGAAATATAGGACTAGCTCATTCTCCATCTCCCCGTACGCGCCTGCTTTTTATCGCGACTTTTTATCCGGTGTACCAAGGTCCAATTGTTTGGATGGCGGAAGTTGCTACGATTCACCTGCCTGTCCGGCTTGCTGCGGCCGCTCCAACTGCCACGGAATACGAGACCGGAGCGGGCATTGTGAGAACGGACTTGGATCGGAGAGTCGCATAATGAGTATCAGGAAAGCTGTCTGCGGACTGGGAGTGGGTGTGGGTGTGGGAATTACGCTCTCGACAGGCGCACAGGCGGTGTTGCTATTTCAGCTTCTATCTGCTGCGCCTGCTGTCTCCCAAGTCGAACATCGTATTCCCGAAGCTTCATTGGAAGCGGACGGAGCAGGGGGAAATCCGAATTATTTGTCCTGGAATAGGTCGCTGAACGTCATCCTGCCGCTGGCCGCAGGATATTTCGATATGCTTCCCCTGTTTGAGGATTTCGTTTCCCCGTCAACCGGTTTATACCACCCTCTGCTCGGAGAGAATGAAGATTTTGATGCCAATATTTCAGGCTTCGTTCAAGATGAGGGAGAATTTGAGAATCTCTTTGTCATCCCGGATCTGTTCATGCAGGCAGAGTGGCAGCCTACGGAAAACAGCTTACAATCCGCACCGTTTACTCCGCATTCTTATAGTGGCAATGTAGCTCGGGCACGAAATACGGCGAGCGCATGTATGCAAGCGCGTGATGTACAGGAAAGCAAGTCCGGGTTGGGGGACAGCAACTGCATTGAGGCGGGTTCAGGCGAAAGCGGCAGTGTGGCGAATAGAAGTGGCAGCAGGGTTGGCAGTGGCCCCAGATTACTCTCCGCCAGAAGTACTCAGGGTGGCGGCACGGTGGATGGGGCCAGCGGAGGGGGCGGCGAAGGTGGGCCAGGGGATGGCCGTGCTGCTACCGCCCCTGGCATAGGTGAAAGTGGCAATGGCGGCGGGATGTTTTCACCGGGCAGTAATAATTCCGGCCCAGATAATAGCAGTGAAGGCAATCCAAGCGGAGCTGAAGGGGGCGGGTCCAACCAGGGTAACGGGAATAATGGAACGGGCGAAAGCAGCGGTGGGGGAGGTGGAACCGGTGGAAACGAGGATTGGGGTAACGGGAATGGTGATACCGGGAACTGGAACAACCCGGGGGAGGGGGAAGGTCCGCCCCCAAGCGAAGTAGCTATTATCCCTGAGCCCGCTACGCTGGCGCTTCTCGCGTCGGGCTTGGCTGCGCTGTGGGCCGTGCGCAGAAATCAGGGAAAGACTGTTTGCTGAATCTGCCCTTATATAAGAGGAGGCACAGCAGACCACTGTCGCAGATGCAATCATTTCCTGTAAGATTTTCCGCCCATCTTTCCACGAATCATCGCGATTCACTGGCAGTCACAACTGCTTTTTACCTGGCATGGAAGCAGAAAAGGTTCCTCCCACTTTCTGATGCCAGGGTGATTTCCGATTTGGCGGATAAAATCCGCTAGGATCGGCTTCTTTCATCATCTAAGCCTCATCAGCACTGCGATGTTTGTCATCAGTACAACCCGGATGGCAAAAGCTGCAACGATCATTTTATCTGCCTGTTTCTCTGGCGTATTGCCGGCAGGCAGTATCACTGCTGAACTGGGCTTGCGTCGAGGGGCAGATGAGCAAACTCATCCACGAATGGAAGGCTGGCTATCGAAACGAGCCAGGTCTATCGTGGGCAAGGGATTCCAGCCGGATTGACGGTGGTCTGCAACGACAGTGGTGAAAATGCCGCCGCGTACGTAAAATTTTGCCGTAAGACGCAGGTAACGAGGTTCCAGAGCTGTAACCAAGTCATCGACAATCCGGTTTGTCACAGCTTCATGGAAAGCGTTCTCGTTACGGAATGACCAGATATAGAGCTTGAGGCTTTTAAGTTCGACGCATTTCTTGTCAGGAATGTAATCAAGAATCAGGGTCGCGAAATCGGGTTGGCCGGTTTTGGGGCACAAACAGGTAAATTCGGGAATTTCCATATGAATATGGTAGTCCCGTTCTTGAGTAGGATTGGGGAAGGTTTCCAGGTCTTTGCTGGGGCTGCTAGGCATTCTCTAATCTCTGTCAAAATCGGTTAGAATGGGACTATCTTGGACAAGGTCCTCCCAGGATGATTCGAGACGTTCTCGAATGACAGGGGGCTTCATCCAGGGTCATCTTCTGCGGCTGACAATTATAACTGCTTGCGAAGGACAAATTGCGTCTCTCCCACATCAAACTCGCCGGGTTCAAATCCTTTGTCGATCCTACGGAAATTCCCCTTCCCGGGGATCTGGTCGGGGTCGTAGGTCCTAATGGGTGCGGGAAATCCAATGTTATCGATGCTGTCCGCTGGGTTCTGGGTGAATCAAGGGCTTCTGCGCTACGCGGTGAATCGATGCAGGATGTCATTTTTAGCGGCTCCACGAGCCGCAAGCCTGTGGGCAGGGCAAGCGTGGAGCTGACGTTTGACAACAGCCTTGGCAAGGCAGCAGGGCAGTGGTCGAGTTATGCAGAGATTTGCATCAAGCGGGTACTGAGGCGCGACGGGGAATCCACATACTACATCAATAATATTCACGTACGGCGCCGCGATATTGCCGATATTTTTCTTGGCACAGGATTGGGTGGACGCGGCTACGCCATCATCGAGCAGGGGATGATTTCCCGCATCATCGAAGCCAAGCCGGAGGAGCTTCGTGTATTTCTGGAGGAAGCAGCCGGTATTTCAAAATATCGGGAGCGGCGGCGTGAGACGGAATCGCGCCTCGCGGACACGCGCGAAAACCTTCTGCGAGTAAACGATATTTGCCAGGAGCTGGAAAAGCAATTGGTGCGCCTTGGGCAGCAGGCGGAAATAGCCCGCCGGTTCGAGGACTTGCAGAGTCGATTGAACAAGGCGCAAAATCTCCTGTGGTTTGCCCGCAAACAGGAAGCTGCGTCGCAGCGAGCCCTTGCGGAAAAGGAAATTCAATCGCTGCAAACAACCCACGAAGCTGAGGCAGCAGCCTTGCGCCGGGCTGAAAAACAGCTTGAGGAGAAGCGCACAGACCATTTTGCGGCCAGCGATCTTTTGCATGATGCACAAGGCGAACTGTATGCGTCAAACGCTGAAGTGGCGCACACTGAACAGCAGATACAGCACGTGCGGGAAAATTATCAGCGCATCGCGCAACAGATTGCGGCGATGAAGCACCAACTTGAGCATTATGCCAGGCAGGCCGATGGTGCCGTGGACAGTTTGAATCGCTGGCGCGAAGAGTACGAACAGGCGCGATCGGGCAGCGAGGCGAGCAAACAAAAAGCCACGGTAGAGAACGAGAAATTGCCATTGGCGGAAGCTGCTTTTCGCATGTGCCAGGAAAAGCTTGCCGAGGCGCAGCGCGACCTGCTGCTGGCGGAACAGTCGGAGCAGCTCGAAAAAAGCCATCGTGCCCATGCCGAAAAGACGCTTCAGCAATTCGAAATACGCCGCAAGCGATTGTTGGTCGAGCGCGACGCCTTGCCGGAATCAAAGATCGACGAGCTGTCGGACCTGACCCGACAGGCGGAAGCGATTGAGTGCGACCTGAAACAGAAGCAGGAGGAGTTTGCGCATACAGAAAACCTGCTGCTTGACGCTGAGGAAGTCAAACGCGAGTTTGCGCGCAACGTGCAAGCGCTGGAACAGCAGGTTGTGCAGGCTGAAGCGCGGTTGACGGCGTTACAGCGTCTGCAGGGGCGTCTTGAAAGCAGTGAAGGGTTGAGCGCCTGGCTCGCCAGCCATCGGCTGGATTCTCTACCGCGGTTTTGGCAAGGCGTACAGATCGAGAAGGGTTGGGAAGACGCGCTTGAAGCCGTGCTGCGGGAACGTTTGAACAGTACACGCGTGGCGCAGTTGGAAGTCGCGCTTGAGTGGGCCAGTCTTCCGCCAGGAAAGTGTGCGCTGTTCGAGCCGACAGAGACGGCGCTGCAGGATGCCACAAAGGTAGCAGAGACTGAAGAGGTGATCGATAAATCAGTCGGGGAGAGGGGGGCAAGAGTCGCCTTGCGATCCTATCTGACTTGCAGCGATACGAGAGTAAAATCTGTAGTGGATGAATGGCTC
>DATEEZ010000003.1:0-8883 GCA_035280905.1 Nitrosospira sp. | reverse complement strand
TTCCAGGAGAACTTGTGGGTTGCAAGGCCATACTCGTATTCCTTCGTCAAAAATTGCCATGAGGATAGTTGACCAGCTCACCTGAGCCCAGTTTCTTCATACGCGCAAGCTTTTCATCACTGGATGAGGTGGCGATTGCCCGCGCGCCAGCCATTTTTGCAAACTGCAGGGCAAAGACGGATATGCCCCTCGTACCTTGCACCAGTACGGTTTCGCCCGGCTTCAAAGCGCCATCATCCATCAACGCCCCAGGCAGTGAGGTTGGCAGTCGTGAGTTGTTGCAGCCCCCGATGGCTGTAGCCATGCGGAGCACGGGTAAAGGCAGTAGCGGGCATGGTTGCTTGTTCACCCGCGTACCCATCGAGGCCGTCACCAGGTACTCGCGAAAAACCTTCTGTCTTCAGTTCACCAGTGATCCAGTCGAGAAAAAAAGTGCTGACGACTCTCAGTAACCAGCAGTGAAACGCTGACGCGAATGCTTCGGGTTCTCCAGTTCATCGATCAGGGCGATGGCATAGTCTTCCATCGATATCCAGCTGCGGCCTTTGTCGTCGATGAGAAGCTGATCGCCCCCCATCCGATAGGTTTCGGTGCGCTCCCCTGTTCGAATTCAGCCGAAGGAGAAAGAAAAGTCCAGTCCAGCGTTTTTTCCGAGCGCAATGCCTTCAAGTACTCGATACCGCCAAATGCTGCCGGCTTGTAGGCTTCCGGAAATTCACGCGTATCTACCAGCATTTTACCGGGGGCGACCTCCAGGCTGCCCGCACCGCCGATGACCAGGAGTCGCGGGACTCCAGCTTTTTTGACGGCACTGATAATCTGCACAGGATTCGTGGAAACAAAACGGGAGGCGCTGATAACAGCGTCATGACCTGAGAGAAGAGGGGCAAGCGCTTCCCCCTGGTTCACATCAGCCGCCTCTAGATGAAGCCCGGGCTTCGCTTCCACTTTGGAGACGTCGCGTGCGATGCCGGTTACGGTATGTCCGCGGCGAAGCAATTCCGCGGTTAAACGCAATCCAACACGGCCTGTCACTCCTATCAATGCAACCTTCATATATCCTTCATAAATCATAAATCATAATTCGGGAAGTCGGGAAGAATTCCACCGACACGGGATGACTGCCCGGCCTCTTTCGATTGGCCTGGTTACCGGGAAAGGCCGGGAAAACACTGTCAGCTCGTTGACGAGTAGGAGAAGATCGAGAGAGCGGATTCAGGATTCCAATCGAATAATCGGTTTGATGGTTACCCCCTTCTCGCTGTCTTCAGCCGCCTGGTTGATCTGTTCGAGCGTGTAGAATTTCACTAGCCTGTCGAAGGGAAAGCGCCCCTGGGTATAAAGTTCGACAAGAGCCGGTATGAAGAGATCGGGCTTACTGTCGCCTTCGATAATCCCGATAATGCGTTTGCCCGCGGTCATTACACCATTCACGTCGAAGCTGGCTTCCGTCCCCAGCGCGGGCGCACCCACGATACCACAGATGCCGCGCGCTGCCAGCGCATCGATGGCCTGGCGCAGCACTGCTGGACGTCCGCTTGATTCAAGCGTGTAATGTGCGCCGCCACTATCGGTAATCTCCCGTACAGCCACCACGGGATCCGTTTCCCGGCTGTTGACGATATGCGTCGCTCCGAGTTCTCTGGCAAGCTCGAGGCGCGATGGCACCACATCGGCGGCAATAATGGTTGTCGCTCCCGCGACCCGCGCCGCCATTACCGCACTCAGCCCCACCGCACCCCCGCCGAAGGTGGCGAAACTGCTGCCTGGTCTGACTTTCAATGCGTTCATCACGGCGCCTGCGCCGGTCTGAATGCCGCAGCCCAGCGGGCCAAGCAGCTCGAGTGGCGCTTCCTTCGGCACCTTGACCACGTTACGTTCATTCGCAAGCGCATATGTGCCGAATGTCGATTGTCCGAAGAAATGATCGTGAATGGGTCTACCGTGGTTATGGGTTTCCTGAGCTTCATGCTCTCCCATGGCTTCAAAAGTGGAAGCGCTTCCGTCTTCCCGCGCTCCGCCAAAGTTCAGGGCATAGAAATTCTCACAATAGGTAAGATCCCCGCGCAGGCAGGGTTTGCAATGGCCGCACCACATGTAGGTCAGCACAACGTGATCCCCTACCACCAGTTTCTTCACGCTATCCCCGGCCTGCTCCACAACGCCCGCGCCTTCATGGCCGAGCACGATAGGCATGGGCACTTCGTAGAGTTGATCGCGCGCCACCATATCCGTATGGCACATGCCCGTCGCCACCACTCTTACCAACACCTCATCTGGCCGGGGCTCATCCAGCCTAAGGTTTTCAATCTGAAACGGTCCGCCTTTTTGTCGAATGGTTGCCGCTTTGATCTGTCTCATCAGCTGGCGTCCCTGTGGAAAATCCTGTTCCGGGAATCAAGTCTTTCTATTACCGAAAGCTCTTTCTTCAGTGGGATAAGCAAGGTTGTAGCCTCAGGACAAATTTCTTTGCGTGCTCTCATAGTTATTCAACGGATGCCCGATTTTCCGGGTGCAAGGATGCCATTCGGGTCCAGCGCCTTTTTGAGTGTCTTGTGGACCTGGCGCTGCACCGGACCATAAGTCTGAGCCACCTTATCCATGAAAGCGGAATTCACCCGGTAGGTTCCATAGCCCTGCGCAGAAAACACGGTCAATAGCTCGTCGAAACATGCATAAGCGGCTTTCTCCTGTGCGGGATCCGTCTTGTCATACAACACATCGACGATATGATGCATGTCTCGCATACCGACAATGAACTCTCCGGAGTAATCCAGTCCGTGCTTGGCGAGAATCTGCTTGGTCAGGGACATCTGCTTTAATGTCTCGCTCCCCCGCGCCTGGGAAACCGGCGCAAACCACATTGATCCGCCTCCCCCGCGCCAGTTGTACAAAGAGAATTCCTGAAGGTTCATATCCCCGCGCATCAGGGCTGCGCGATATGCAAACGCAGGGTCGTCTCCAACTTCTCGTTGAGTGAGAATCTGCCCTCTGCCTGATTTGCCGAACGCCTGCGTAACAATCTTCCAGTTCAGCGCGATCTGTTCTTCTGTTCCATAGAGTGCTGCATAAACATTCCAGATTCCAAGATTGTGATCTTTGACCAGTTTCCGTACCGCCGCATCCGGAATCGAACCCGGACCTGTAACATAGTCGCTGCGACGGGCAATAACCGGCGCTTCATACAACGCATGGGCAATCACCACCGCGTTGGGGATGACACCATTGATGCGAAGCGGCCGCATGATTTCCACAATTTCCTCGATGTCTTCCTCGTTTTGATAACGGATGACGAACGGTTTATATGCGGGAGGGGCGGGCATCAACCAGAACCCGAACTTGGTGACGATCCCATAGTTCGACTGTGTGAAGATACCGTCCAGGTACGGGCCATATCCCCACTTGAATACCTGCCAGGTATTGGAGTTTGGCAGCGAACCCATACCTGTGCGCAGCACATCTCCATTCGCCAGAACCACCTCCATGCCGCAGGCAAAGAGAAAATGTTCTCCGTACGGCGTATACCCCACGCCGCGGTCTAACGTGTTTCCGGTAGGGCCCGCAATCGCCGAGGGTGCAGGCACAGAAAGCCATAACCCTAGATTTCGTTCCTTGATGTAGTCGTAGAGCTGTTGATACGTGACCCCCGGCTCGACCAGGGCGTAGGCCAGGTCTTTATCTACTTCCAGGATTCGGTTCATGCGTTTGAGATCGAGGACAACTTGGCCGCGTTCTGCCGGTGCCGCTGATCCATAACCCAGATTTTTTCCCGTCGAAATAGTCCAGATCGGGATTTTGTACTTATTGCAGATGGCGAGGATTTTCTGGATTTGCTCGACGGTTGTCGCCATAAGTGCGGCGGAAAGCGTATGCTCTGAATCAGGCACTGGCATCATCGTCTTGATGTACGGAGCCAGCCGTTCGGGCGCAGTGAGGACAGCGTCGTCCCCGAGAACCCTGCTGAAGTCCCTGACTGCCGCGTCAAAGGTTTGTTCGGATATACCCTTAGGTAATGCGATATATTTGCTAGCCATTACCTGCTTCTCCTTTCGCTAAACCTCGACGATGAATGATGTAAACCGTTCTTCGGAAAAAATGGATTCATACATATTGCGCCATTCCCCTTGTCGTGCCCGATACACGAACCCGCGTCTGGCGCAGTACTCCTGTAATGTGCCGGCTCCGAGGCCGGCGCGAGTAACAGCGTAACCAAGAGCCTCCACCCAATTTGCAGGATGCCAGTTCTCCTGCACTGTCTGAGTCCCTTCATCGCCATCCCGGGGACTGGAAAATTCTGTCCATCTTTGCGACCTATTCCATCCAAGCAGTCCGCATCCTTCAGACACCGATACGCCTGAGCAATGCAAGTGCGTTGCAAGGGGTCCGGTTGACTCGTATGATCTGAATACCGGCGCGAAAAGGTGAGATCCGGATGAAGTTTCACCGTTGCTCCTGGTTTCCCCGAGAAAATCCTCGACGATTGAAAAACTTTTATGATTGCCGACGAGCCGGGGCGCGAGTATTGCGCCCGGGCTCTGTTCTGGAGATACTGAAGCCCACAAATGACGAAGCAGGGGTGGGCTATCGCTCTGAAAGGCAGAATAGGCAGAAACATTTCGGGAGGAGACGTGTGTGCCTCGCGAAAGTAGGCGGCCACCTGCAGTCCGTACTATTTCCGTAAAAACCGCCGCGCTCGCATCGTCCATCACCGCGACCCACCGCATACCTCGTGATGTCGCCAGCAGTTCCGATACTTGCCTCACTTTAACCAGCAGCCCGCTTTTTAGCTTCACCACTTCCAATGTAGCCGGCTGCGCGGAAGTGTTGCTGACGGCCGCTGAGGAAACTGAATATGCGGCAGATACACCATTGGCGAAAGCATCATCTACAGGTGTGTTCCCCAGCAACAGCGTGCAAGCCCTGGTTTTCACCGTATCCGAACCCGGGCCCATTCCAGCTGTAGTAAGGCGGGGTATACCGAACGTTGCCAGTGTGCCGCCTGCCAGTATTCCTTTCATTAGATTGCGTCTGTTCACATCCATAGGAATTCTCCTATCGGGCGTTCGGACTTTTAGAAATGTATTCCGCCAGTTTTGCAAGCGACTCCTCATCAATTTCAGAGAACCGGAACGGTGGCATCGCACGGCTACCATTGCGAACGACAGCATGAATATAAGCGGGAGGAAGTTGACGCCCCAGGATCACCGGGCCGACTTTTCCGTCTTCATGGCAGTAACGGCAAATCTTGGCATATACCTCGGCGCCGTTCTTCCACTTGGCGCCAGGAGCAGAAGCAGGAGCAGGATTTTCAGGAGCGACCTGCGCGATCGCATCCAAGACGAAGACCAACACTATAGGGGTTAACACGAAGGCATAAGAACGTCCTCGTCCCATTGGTTTTTTCCTTGTCATAGCAGCACCTCCGGTACCTTTGCTCAGATCTCCTGCACGGGATAAAACGCCATGTTCATTCGTCTTTATGGAGCAACATAAGGCAGGGCGAAGCGAAGCCTTCATTCAATATAGACAATAAACAAGAGAGCGGTGGGTGATATCAACTTGCCCGGAGAGGTGTGGCTCGCCTATGATGATTCAACTTGCTCAGCCTTTACTGTCACGAAGCTGCGGATAAGCTCCACCCGGACCGTAGCGGAATAGCCTCCATACGATGAAAGGTCGTTCTTTAGCCGCAGCAATGGGAGTCAAAGATCGTGGAGGGGCACGTGATGGGGGATCACGTTCATATGTGCTTGAGTATTCCGCGAAGGATGCAATTTCAGTGCACCTATAACTCCGGATGAGCGCTCAGCGGGATGAGTGTCTCGCGGCTTCAATCCGCTTCAGGAAAACACGCATGACTTCCTCGTAGAGGGCATCGCCGAGCACGGCGTCTTCGTTATCGGCGTCCACATTGGGATTGTCGTTGACTTCTATCACGTAGCACCGGTTATCCGCCTGCTTGATGTCCACGCCGTAGAATCCGTCACCGATGAGGTTTGCTGATTTGAGTGCAATACTGACGACGTCCTGCGGCGCTTCATCCAATGGAACAGCCAGCGTGACTCCCTCTCTCAGTTTATGCCGCTGCTCGTCACGTTCGATAACCTGCCAATGTCCCGCGGGAAAGAAGTATTTAGCCACAAATAATACCTTTTGATCGAGTATGCCTACACGCCAGTCGAACTCGCTGGGTAGCCATTGCTGTGCAATAACGAGCACAGATTTTGCCAGCAGTTCCGTTACCTTGGGGATCAGCTCGCTCTCAGCTTCCACTTTCACGACTCCTCGCGAAAATGAACTGTCGGGTTGTTTCAGTACGCATGGAAGCCCCAGTTCAGGGATAATCCGGTCGATATTATCGCGGTGGATCAGCAGCGTCTTCGGTATCGGCACTTTATGCAGGGCGAGAAGCTCGGCCAGGTAAACCTTGTTGTTGCATTTGAGGATAGAGTCGGGATCGTCGATTAGCGCCAATCTTTCCGCAAATGCAAGCCGCGAGAAACGATAGGTGTAGTGATTGACGAACGTGGTTTCACGAATGAACAAGGCGTCGAAATGCGTTAACTGGCCAATATTGGTCCGCGTTATGAAATCTACGCGCATGTCGAGTTTTTCCGCTGCCTTCCTGAACTTTTGCAAGGCTTTTGCATTGGAGGGCGGCTCGGGTTCATCAGGGTTGTAAAGAATGGCAAAATCGAAGCGGGGAGGAGGTTTTGCTGATTGCTGCATGCGTCCTTTGAAATAAGCGGTTGCGGCGAGCATCGCGAATGCCTGGTGCTCGACAGGAATGTCGACTGCGCCAATCGGCCGTGCACTATGTAAGTCCCATCGATTATGATGGCGTTCGAAGCGGATGGACAGGAGAGGCACCTGCAACAGGTTGAAAAGCTGATGGCCCAGCGAATCATAATGGGTAAGCGGATTGCGGCCAAAATAGAGGGCAAGCTTGAAATCGTCCACTGGCAAGGGTGCCAATACACTCTGGATAAGATCATCCAGATCCTCGGCAAGGTGGCGCACCAGGTTCCGGGACTGTAAATCCTCAATAGCCCCTACCTTGGGTACCGGTTTATGTCCGCGCGCCTCGGCAAGCAATGAAACGTAATATCCCAATCCTTGGTAGCGGTACGATTTGCAAAGGTTGAAAACCTTAACAGGCTGCCCCATAGCACTCATACCGCGATTGTTTTCTGCCTGAGTGGCAAAAAATGGATCGGTCAGGTAGGTTTGGGGCCCAACCACGGTCACGCCAGGAATCTGGAGAAGCCAATCTTCGGATTTGTCTACAATAATGAAGATATTCACAGAAAAATCTTTTCCACGGGATCGTTTCCAGGGGGATTCGTGTTAGCGGTCTTGCTCCCGGCGTTATCGCGCGGGCTGAGGCGCGCTTTTACTGGTTTCGCCGGGCGGTGTCCCCGCGCTGCGCAGATTGACGAATTTGCTCAATGTATCGAACCAGAAGGGAGCTCCCAGCGTTACAGCAAGTATGGAAATCAGCAGGCCGAAAATCTTGTAAAATGCCCACCCTACATATTCCTGTGATAACTCGGGAGTTCGAAAATAACCGGGTTCATGCGGGTCTAGTGACCATCCTACCGGCAGTTCGAGGTTCTCTGTAGCGTTAAGTGCCCTTTGCAGATTGATACTGCCCGTTGTTCCTGCTCCCGTTATGGAAGCTGTGCTTTCTGGTTCCGCCGGGGATTGCGCTGAAACATCCGCAGCAGGCTCGGCCTTCACTACATCCTGAGCAGCCGCAACTATCGACGCGCGTAAAACGTTATCCTTCGAAAGCCTTTCAATGAGCATCACCGTGTCCGCATTGGAGGCCACCACCACCAAGGTCGCGAGACAGAGCAGAACGCGCTGCGTCCAGCGCTTGTACCAGCCGCCCACGCGTTCCATGGCTTTGTTGAACCAGTCTTCGAGATTCTTACGGAAGGCTTCCGCCTGATGCTCGATCGCAGTCACTTCCCGCCGGGTTTTATCGACAAGAACGAGAAGAGTTTCCTTGGTATGGCCCTCGGGCAGTCTTTTCAGTCCTTCCTGTATGTTGCCCAAAGGGTCCGGATATTCCGCAGCAAAATCCCGCGCAAAAGCAAGCGCTTCCTTCAATGTAGAGCCTGCCGTCAAAAGCAATTTAATCTCCTTTGGTTTTTTTGCGGAGGCGATCGCGGCGTGACGCGCATCCAGCATCTTGAGCGCCGCGTTGATACTATCGGCTTCGTGCCTGGCCTCTGCCTCTGCTTTGACTAAAGCTGTATCGTTTGGTGCGGCCTTTGCCGCTTGCATGGCCTGACCGTACGTCACCTTTGCTTTTTCGGCAATTGCTTCAAGCACTACCCTTGCCTTGTCACGCGTGTCTTTTGCCTGAGCAACGGCTGAGGCGCGCTGCGGATCACGAGGAGCAGTTGCGGCTGATTCGAGAGCTTCTTCATAAGCGTCCTCAGCCGCCTCGGCATTCGCCAGAAGATCGCCGTACTTTCCCGCGATGATCCCGCGTGCCGAGAGGATATCGAGCAAGGCTAGGGAGAAATTTTCGCCGGACATGTAGGAGGGAAGGCGGGTCCGTTTTGCCGGGTCGGAAGCGTACTGGGAGATTCCGCCTATCAGTCCGTGGTTGTAGAGCTGCTGTGCCAGTCCCGTAAACTTCGGGTCGTTCAGGAGGTTCTTTATGCCCTCCACCAGATTCTTCCCTCGTTTATCGATCAACGACGCAATGCCTTCGTTAAGGGCTGTACATACGAGACTGAGCAGTAAATAGACGAAAATGACAGCGATTCCCACCTCCAGTATATTTGAACCGAACAACATATTCCCCTCCGATTGTGCGGAATACAGGCTATTCACCCTGAAGTCTAGCAGAACAACCGACAACCGCTG
>DATEEZ010000002.1:0-3968 GCA_035280905.1 Nitrosospira sp. | reverse complement strand
TTGACCGATGAAACGGTCGTCGAACTGATACGGGGTATCATCCTGCATGACGAAGGTATTATTGGGACTAAAAGCAGGAAACTGTCCTGCGGTAGCGGGATTAACACTGGCGAAGCCATCCCCGCTTACTGCATACGGATCCTCGAATAACGCCCCCTGATTCTGGAAGCGATCAACGGGGATGATAACTGTATTGCCGTTGTCAACCACTTGGGTGTTCGGATTCGCATCGGTGCCATCAAGTCTGACCCCATCCCAGCCGATTTCGCGGCGGCCGCTCGCTTCAGGCCCAGTGTTGTTCCTGTCCCCGCCAATGGCAGCGCGGAAAGCGTCAAGGGCAGTGGCGGCGTTAGCGCCTGATCCGCTGTAAACTACGGGCGTTACGGACCAGGCAGACGGAATGTAAAGACTGGCACTAGCAAGGGTTGCTCCGGCAATCATCTTAATTGAGCGCATGATAAATCTCCTTTTCCCTCTCTTTTAAAAAAGATTTATTAGCTACTTATAGGCTTATGGCCAGAGAAAGCACCGACGCTTCCACAGCCTTTTAGTAGGTATAGCACTCCATATCCGGATAGCAAGAGACAATTGCTCCATTGGTTAAAAAAGTATTTCCAGCGCGTGCGCATTCATTCGTATTGAACTGCTGAATTACAATGGAGGTGTCCCCTGAATCCAGGGAAGGCTAAACCGCGGATGCTCCGAAGACTTCGCTCCACAATCGTGATACTGCCGCGATCTCATCCTTAAAATAATCTGATTCAACACGCGCAAACTTTTGCGATTTGCCATTCGCGAAAAATGATCCAGCGAGGTCGGAATATCCGCTCAACCTCAGCCAGTGCTGCGTCCGCCGGAATTCCCGATAAGCGTTAAGGGCTGACTCTGCAACTTCGCTCTTGATCAGCCCCAATTTTCCCGCCAGCTTCAACAATCCGATATTACCGATATTATCGGTCAGTTCCCTGTAATTGCAGGCGTGCCCCAGGACCAGGTACTGCACGATGAATTCGACATCGATAAGCCCTCCCCGGTCATGCTTGATGTCGAACAACCCGCTGGTATTGGGGTGAGCGTCGAGCATTTTTTTCCGCATTACCAATACTTCCCGTTTCAGATCCGACAATTCCCGCGGCTGGCGCAGCACTTCCCTGCGAATACGCTCGAATTCTTCCCCTACCTCAGCATCTCCGGCCACGAATCGGGCCCGCGTCAATGCCTGATGCTCCCAGACCCAGGCATGACTATGCTGGTATTCATCAAATGCCTGAACTGAACTCACCAGCAGTCCGCTGCTTCCGTTGGGGCGCAAACGCAGGTCTGTCTGATAGAGCAATCCCGCAGAAGTGTAACTCGTGAGCCACGAATTGATACGCTGGCTCAGCCGGGCGTAGATTTCCGGAGCGTCGGGATGGGGATCGTCATAAAGAAAAATGATATCGAGATCAGACGCATAACCGAGTTCCTTGCCGCCGAGCTTGCCATAACCAATGATGCCAAAAGCAGGCACCTCTCGGTGCTTGCTCCTCAACCCGGACCAGGCAAGGTGCAATACCGTATCGAGCAGCAGATCGGCAAGGTCGGAAAGATGGTCACTCAAAGTTTCCAGGGGCAGCAGTCCCTCCACATCCTGAGCCAGCAACTGAAATACGTGGGCATGATGGAAATGCCGCAATATATCCATTTGCTGTTCGACATCGGCGCCGCCGGGACCCTCTGCATCCTGCAATTGTCGCATCAGCCTTTCTCTGGCACGAGACCAATCGAGCGGATTTCCAAACTGTCCAGGGAGCAGTTCGTCCAGCAAGATCGGATGCCTGTTCAGGTATTCGCTGGCCCAGTGGCTTGCGCTGAGGAGCTTGGCTACCCGCTCCAACGCTTGGGGATGCTCGCGCAACAGCGCCAGATAAGCTGAGCGCCTGCTTACAGTCTCCAGCAATTGTATCAGTCGTTCCAGCGTGAGGTCTGCGGAAGGAAACCTTGCAGCCACTTCGATCAGGGCAGGAACAAGCGCATCTATGCGTTTTTTGCTCGTTTCCGGCAGTTGCCTGTAGCGGGTGCCCGAACGAAATCCCTCCACACACCCGAGAACTTTCTCAGGGTTGGAAAATCCCAGCTTAGTGAGTTGCATCTGCGCCGCTTCGCCTTGAACGCCGTCTTCCCCAGCCTTCCAAAGGTCGGCAAGTGCATTGGAGGTTTGCGAAGCGCGCGGCGTTGCGAATATGGCCTCAAAATGTCGTGTTATATTCGAGCGATGGTTGTTGAGCTTCTTTAAAAACCCGTCATAGGACGAAAAACCCATCGAAGCTGCAATCAGCAACTGGTCCGAAGCGTTTTCAGGCAGAACGTGGGTCTGTTGATCGTCAAGATACTGCAGGCGATGCTCGAGGTTTCGTAAAAAACAGTATGCCTCTACCAGTTCTGCCACCGTCTCCCCCGGTAACTGCTGCTTTTCTCCCAGCAAGCTTAGTACAGCAAGCGTGGGTCGAATGCGAAAATCTGGATCGCGTCCCCCCCGGATCAGCTGGAATACCTGGGCAATGAACTCAATTTCGCGAATACCGCCCGGCCCGAGCTTGATATTTCCATACATTTCCCGGCGCTGAACCTCCCGGCGGATTTGCGCGTGAAGCGCGCGCATGGATTCATAGGCGCCGAAGTCCAGATATTTGCGAAACACGAAGGGTTGCGTGATCTGTTCTACAAGTGCCGGTTTTTCTTCGCGCCGACCTGTCACTACGCGACTTTTTATCCACGCGTAACGCTCCCATTCCCGCCCCTGCGTGATCAGATATTCTTCCAGCATGCCAAAGCTCATCGTCAGCGGGCCGCTCTCCCCGTAGGGCCGCAACCGCATATCCACCCGAAAAACGAAACCGTCCGCGGTAATGTCATTAAGACTTGTAATCAGTTTCCGCCCCAGGCGAACGAAAAAATCCTGATTGGAAATTGATCGGAGCCCATCGGTCTCGCCATCTTCCGGATATACAAAAATAAGATCCACATCTGAGGATACATTGAGTTCGCCGCCGCCAAGCTTTCCCATCCCGATAACCAGCATCTGCTGAGCCCTGTTATCGGCACTTTTCGGTTGACCGTAACGCTCTGGATTGGTCAGCCAGGCGTACAAGTGCTCCAGTGCGAAACCGATGGTAAGCTCCGCCAGAGTTGTCATGGATGACATCACCTCGGACAAATCAGCCAGTCCCGCCAAATCCCGTGCCGCCACCCGCAGCAGCACCCGCTTGCGCAAGCCGCGCAGGACTACGTGCAACCCTTCCTCATCATTTATCCCTTCGGGGGGTGCCTGCAGAAATGCCTGCATTTCCTCTCGCGTGAAAGGACGTTGCAGGTTTTGCTCCAACTCAGCCAGCAGACCGACGTCGCTTGCTAATTGACCTTGGACGTAACGGCTCAGCGGCAAGACAGATTGAACTATTTCCCCAGCGAGACGATCGGAAGGCATTTCGAATTCAGGTTAAAATAAAATGGGAAGATAATGGTCGAGTAATCGCATAGCTTATGCCACGGCTTCTGTTGAACGGCTTCTGTTGAACGGCTTCTGTCGAGGGATTGAACAAAGAACCTGTTGCTGCATTTAATCCGCTTTGTTGCGCCACCCCCCGGCATTCACCTCAGGATCAGGCTTCTGTCAGTATGATTCTGTCAGCATGATTTGATGAAAATCATCAACGATCCGAATACTCTTTACACTCCCCTAGTCTCAATACCGGAACAATTTATTGAACCTGTCAGCAATTTTACCTTTTGTGCTACGGAGCTTCCTGTTCCGGCTTTCCATGTGGGTACTGATTGCAGTTGCAGCCGTCTTTTCGGTTCTACTGTTGTCTCTCCGCTATTGGCTGTTGCCGAATATCGAACAGTACCGTGAAAACCTCGCTTCCGCCATCAGCCATGCTTCCGGTCAATATGTAACGCTGGGCGAGATCAGCGCGAATTGGGACGGG
>DATEEZ010000001.1:0-3465 GCA_035280905.1 Nitrosospira sp. | reverse complement strand
AGGATTGTGAAGTATTTGTGATGTTTTTGTTAACAATATGTTAAGAAATAATCTTTGTCAAGTTATGGAAAGCACTTGAGATAGATTGCTGATAGGCCCTGCAGGGGGAATAGTCGTTGGGGCAAGTGCAAAGGGTTATCCGTAGAGCAAGTCTATAAAGACTTGAGCAATGAGCTATACGGAAGATTAAGATTGCTTGAAGGTGTTCGCTAGCAAGTGGGCTGCATGTTTAGCATGCGTACGCTTCCCCCATTTGATAGACAAGCAGTAAGTAGAGGTTTCTGGCAGGTGACATCCCCAATTCTGCTGGGATTCAAAACTAGAATCTGGCCGCTTCTGGCAGTCTGACCTGGTTGGATTTAACGTATTCGCTTGGGGTCAGCTTTCCAAGCGAACCGTGGGGTCTGTGATCATTATAGACCGGGATTACTACGTCAATGGAGGGTAAGGACAAAGGCATAACCGACAATGGGATCGGCATGACGGCTTGGTAATCTTCCTCGGAAAAGGCCGACTGTCATGAGATCATCCAAAGGCGAGATTCACGGGACGCTCATCCAGATAAGGCTGCTCATGGCTGGACCGGGACCTCCCTTGTTCCTCCAGCAAGGCCACATAGCGGGATAGCACGTCCGCGTCTCCCACATCGATCATTTCCTTCACGAAACGCTGGTGGTGCGCTTCGATGTAAAAATCATCACATCCATGTGTAAGAAATTTTTCGATCTGCCGATAAACATCATCCCGGCAGCGCAGTTCCGTCTCCGGCAGGTATTCCGCCAAAGCGGAGCGTCCCGCATGCAGGTAGTCCCCCGCCAGTACCGGCTTCTTCGCCTTGACAGCCTCAAATACCACCGAGGTGGCCAGGTCAATGATGACGTCCGCCCAGTTCAAGAGGTGGATGGAGTGGATGTCGCCGGCCACGCTCACGTTAGGCAGGCGCCGCAGGGAAGCGTCGCTGGTCAGCGATTGCCGCCAACCGCCGCGCGTGTGCGGCTTGATCATCAGTTCCACGCCCGGAAAACTGGCAACGAGGCGCACCACTTCACCCACTTCTTCCCAGAAGGTGGAAAAGTTGCTCTTTCTCAAAAAGATGACGACTTTGAGCCGGCTGCCGGAACGGGTCAGCGGCGACGGCGGCATCAGTGTAGCCAGCTTGGCGAGCCACTCGTCGCAGTAACGTGGCGACCCCAGAACGGCTAGCTTTCGGTTGTCCATGAAGGGGCGAAAACGAACAGAGCAAAGTTCGTTCGGGACTACCACTCTGTCGAATATCCCCGCGTTGGCAAAGGTAATGTCGGGCTCCAGGCGCAATTCACCGCGCCGGATCAGCTGGCTTGCATGCGGGCTGTCTCCATGCGGCAGCGACACGGTGCCAAGCCCCATCGCACGCGCCATCGAGAGTACGACCGCTACCCATTCCACGCATATGGAGGAGTTCCTTTCGATCCAGTCGAATACCACCACGCCGTCACCCGCGCCTTCATGGATATCCCCAAAGCTGCGGGTCAGCAGACGTTGGGCAGTGCTGTTCCACACCGGCGTGCGTTTCTTGATGTCATAGAACCTGACCAATGCCGCCGTTATCGACGCCAGGTAGGGATGGCTTACCTTGCGGATCAGCAGCAGCGTCTGCAGAAACCAGCGGGCAAATTCGAGCCGCGGCAACAGGTCGCTGATGTAGGCCATGCGCACACCGCGAAGCTCGCGCAGAAATTCAATACGGTAGTCATTGCTAAACCGCGACCGGCCTATCAGGACAATATCGCAGGTATTACCCGAATCAACCCACTTGTAGATTACTGGGGTAATGTGATCAATATCGTTATAATGACGGAGAAAAAAAAGAGCTTTCATACCCAGGCGTTTAGCTCCGGCATGTTAAGGAGAGACAATATAATCCATCATTTAATTATCCATCACAAGGTTTAAACCACCGGCTTTAGCCGGTCAGCTTAAGCTCGCGGGGATATGCTGCACGAAGGGAGGGGTGGCATGCAACACAGGTACGAAGTCGTACGATTTTTCAGATAGAGTACCATTTTGTATGGGTAATGAAATACCCCGTACAAGTGCTGAACGGGGAAGTTACGGACGAACTCGAGAACTGGTGCGCGAAACGGGCAGAATTGTACCTCGCGAATATGCGTATACAGTAGGGTGCCCGGATGCTGTAGTGACGCACGACATAGCAGATATGATGCGGAAAGCGGGTTCAATACGCATAGTTTGTGGCATTTTTGAACGTTCGGAAGGCTATTGGACATGACTGGCATCAAGGAAAAGAACTCTATCAGAGCGATTATTCTCAGCGCTGGCCAGGGACGGCGATTGTTGCCGCTCACCGAAAACATCCCGAAGTGCCTGTTGCCGATCGGAGGCAAGCCAATTATCGAATGGCAGATTGAGGCGTTACTCGCTGCCGGGATTCATGACATTACTGTGGTCACTGGTTTCAAATCCAGCATGGTTGAAGCTCAGTTGCAACGCTATGCCAAGCAGGCGCAGATCAGTACGATTTTTAATCCATTCTTTGAAGTTGCGGATAACCTGGCTAGTTGCTGGATTGCACGTTCCGCCATGGATCACGACTTTTTGCTCCTGAATGGAGATACTATTTTTGATAAACCGCTATTGGTACAAGTGTTGAACTCCGCCCCCACTCCCATTGCTCTCAGCGTGAGTCACAAACCCAGCTATGATACGGACGACATGAAGGTGCAGCTGGATGGGAATGGATGGGTCAAGCACGTAAGCAAGAACTTGTCCGCCGATCAAATCGACTGCGAGTCCATCGGTCTTATCTTTTTTCGTGAGCGCGGGCCGCAATTATTCACCAACGCGGTCGAGGATGCGCTTCGGGATCCGGCAAGGCTTAATTGTTGGTATCTCTCCATCGTGGATGCCCTGGCCTCGAGGCAACTTGTAAGTACGTGCTCAGTGCCCGCGCACCTCTGGTGTGAAATTGATTTTGTCGGGGATCTGAAAAAGGCCGAGGCACGTTTTGGCAGAATAGATCAAGATAAAGTGCTGCATAACTATCTTTGCGCAGGTTAGTCGCTTCTACACAGGTTAGTCACCTCTAATTTGCCAGCATTACAAGTTCCTCACAAAGTACATGGATTCTTGAATGGTTAATTCGCCGCCGCCGGAAGCGCCGATCTTTAACGCAACAATGCAAAAATTCGGGGCGCCACAGACAATAATTTATCAATATCAGTACTGGAGCGTCATGCTCCGCCCCGTCCAGTTAACGCTTGGTTCCCTGGTTCTCGCCGCCCATGAGCCAGCGCACCAATTCTCTAAACTCAGTCAAGCGAGTTTTACCGAGCTTCACAAAATAACAGCACAGCTGGAACCCGCTTTAGCAAAAGCGTTTAATTACGATAAGCTTAATTATCTGATGCTGATGATGGTTGACCCAGACGTACACTTCCATGTTATTCCACGTTACGCAAAGGCAAG